>CAZFXC010000128.1:1201-1506 GCA_964522815.1 uncultured Candidatus Saccharibacteria bacterium | reverse complement strand
TGGGTAGAGCTTATGTAACCCACCAAGTCCGAACAGAACTGCTATCTAGATTTTTAATAGATAAAGCAAAATTGTTATTGGATGCTAATCCGGCTAAAATTAGTGAAGATGAAATTTTAGCCGGTGTTAGACAAGCTTTGGCAGATTTTTTTAGTTCTACTAAAGATGTGGTAAATGCGGGGACAGGAAAAATTGTGGATGCAGTTAATACTTCGGTAGTTAGACCAACGGTGGAGACCACTGCTAGTTTTTTAGGCGAAGTGGCTTCTTATCCGGCAGGGGCTATGGGTTGGTTCGGGGGGAGC
>CAZFXC010000128.1:217-1191 GCA_964522815.1 uncultured Candidatus Saccharibacteria bacterium | reverse complement strand
ACCGGATTAGCTTATAAAAGGCGCGCGAGTTTTTCTCGTTTGGAGGAGTTCATAAAACAATCAGAAACGGTTATTGCATCGGGAAGTTTGGGCGATCAGGCAGTTGACCCCAGAGTGGTATTAATAGAACTCGAAAAACAAATAACTCTCAATCCTAACCAGAAGGGCTATAAACTCAATAACGAAGAATGGATTCAATTTTGCAGTGCTGTAAGGCGGGCGAAAGTGAGTTTACTGAAAGAAAAAACCAAGATTCCGGAAATTACAGTAAGTTCTCCGGAGTTAACGGCTTTGTTAGAACGGCAGAGAAAATTGGTAGAGTGTATTGTGGAAGCTAACAGAGGGATTTCTCAAGCTGATCAAGCAGAAATAGCTAAAATCTTGGAAAAATTAGCAACTGCAAATTTATCCGAACAGCAAAAGGCAGGAGCCATGCTGGACCAGCAAAACAGAACATTGGCAAAACTTGGGTATTACAGCAAGGCGTTTGTAAGTGGCGCGTGGAGTTCTACGGGTATTCCGCTCGCTTGGAAGTTAGGAAAAGGCATAGGCAAAGCTACGCGGTATGTGGCAAAAAAATTTGTGCCTGTAATTCCGTAAATAAATTAATAGATCCTGAAATAAATTCAGGATGACATATTCAATATATGCAAACAAATATAGTCAATGATTTTGTTCAAGAACTTTTGGAGGAAACTGGTTTAGATCAAACCAATAAAGAACAATATACGGTTTTGTTAAATTCTTACGAAGAAAGAGTAAATTCTCGTCTGCTTTTGGAAATTATTTATTTGCTTACTCCGGAGCAAGCCAGTTTATTAAAAAAAGAAATGGACAGCACAAAGCCAAAGCCCGAAGAGCTATTTGCAAAAATTGCCGACCAGAATCCTAAGTTTGGCAATTTGCATTTACAAATTTTAACTAAAATCCGCCAAGAGCATTTGGCAGATTTGCAGGAGTTAGTTGTGAAAAAG
>CAZFXC010000128.1:0-207 GCA_964522815.1 uncultured Candidatus Saccharibacteria bacterium | reverse complement strand
ATTTTTTTATGAATCGACTTGCGATTCTAAAATATTTAACCACTAGCGCTTAAACTCTTTAAATCGGATAAAAATTAGCCAAAATAGAACCTGAGATGGCGACAAAAGAGGGAATAAGACAAGTTAAAAATCCGCCAGCTGGCGGATTTTTAACTTGAGTTTAAACAGGTTTGTTTAACTGCTCATAAACAAGCAGTTGTTTTTTTA
>CAZFXC010000127.1:0-1514 GCA_964522815.1 uncultured Candidatus Saccharibacteria bacterium | reverse complement strand
AGTAATCGCGGGTCAGACATACCGCGGTGAATACGTTCTCAAGTCTTGTACTCACAATAAAAGCGCACAGCAGTTATATATTCTAAGTGGTTAAAGTCCACTATGTGATTAAAACATTAGTTGAAAGATAGCCAAAAATCGTGAGGTTTTTGGTGGAGGATCTGGAAACAAAAAATAGCCATACAAAAAAAGAATCAGTTGACCTACTATTGGGTGGTGAGGGTAGGGAAAACTCATGAAAAGGTTCGTATAGGATGTTTGGAAAAGAATTTATAATAACCTGTGGAGATCTGATGCTGTTCTCAATTTAAGATTGAGATATAATTAAAACTGACGCAGCGTCAGAAGTCAGCTGAGTCATAGTAGTCTATAATTATAAATATAGATGAAGGGCTCACTCTATGCAAAATCTTGAACCAAATTATATAATAGGTTTAGTCGATGGAGAAGGTAGTTTTACTGTATATGTTCGTGATCCTTATAAAAAAGGAGATAGGAGAGTTATGGTAGAACCAAAATTTTATGTAAAAATAATCGAAAAAGATAAAAAAGTCTTAAATCAATTAAAAAAGTTTTTTAATTGCGGTAAAGTTTACATTCAAAATGATAAAAGACCAAACCATCAAACTTGTTATAGGTATGAAGTTTTTAATAGGAAAGATTTGATAAATATAATCATACCTTTCTTTAAGAAAAATAAATTAAGATTTCCTTCTAAAAGCAAAGATTTCATTATTTTTTGTAAAATAATGAAATTAATTGAAAAAGGATGTCATTTAAACGATAAAGGTTTAAGACAGTTGTTTGAGTTGAAACAACAAATGCATTAGAGCTCGCGTAGTGCGGGAAATCCGCTCGCTACGTGGGAACTTTAATTCGTAGTTTGACGAAAATATTCGCCCGTCAACTCAAGGGAGATGGGAATACCCGAAGACTCGCTTTTGCGGGGTCACGGTAAGCTCATTGACAGGGAGTAAGTCGTAACAAGGCACGGGTAGCGGAAGCTGTTCGTGGATTAATTCAATTTGAAAATCGTTGATGAAGAAATTTGTCAACTTATTGAGTCGATTGTGTGCCTCAATTGAGCACATAACAGTTTATGATAATCTTTAAATCATATGACATTTTGGAAAGACAAATAGGAACGGAACAAAATATAGAATATTAAAAAAACAAACTCGCAAGGGTTTGTTTTTTTGTATGATTTTATATAGACTTATATATAGAATGCAAAAACCAAATGGAGTAGATTTTGTAGATTTTATTGTTTTTATGGTTAACTTGTCACCTTTATTGATACCAACTGCGATATTATCTGTTATTTTGTTTTTTTATTCGATGGTTTTTGATATTAACAATCAACTGTTGATGATTGTTTCTGGTTTAAATTATAAAATAATTTTACCCTTTTCTGTAGTCATAATTGTAGTTTATATTATACTTTTTAGTTTTTTATGTCCTAGTGATTTTGAACCAAAGAATTAATTTCTTTGGTTTTTTGAATCTGCTAAATA
>CAZFXC010000126.1:0-1543 GCA_964522815.1 uncultured Candidatus Saccharibacteria bacterium | reverse complement strand
GCCATAAACCCGATGATAAAAATTATAAACATTGTAGCATTGTTGATGGTTAAGTTTTTGAAACCCTAACCCGACTTGCCCCGTAGCTGAGCCGACGAATGTCGGAGCGACTGCTACTGGGGTGATTAAAATCATCAACATTGTGGCTCTCTTAATGGTAAAATTCCTTAAACCCTAAGTAACCTAAAAAACAACGTCCCAATACACTCGGGACGTTGTTTTAAAAATTTATAAAAATTTTTTTATCAAAATAAATTGGGTATAAATACTTGCAAAAAATTTTAACATCGAAAGTTATTTACTTTTCTTTTTTCGGAGAAACCTAGGACGCTTTTTTACTACAGGATCTTTTGGTAATAATTTCTTACTACTCCCTTTTTCATCCTTTTTTCCAAAATATTCATATGTTGCAACTGCCGCCCCTACGGCGCCAATACCAAACCCAATTTTTAGTAAATTTCTCCTTGAGGGTGGCTCATGTTTTATAATCGTTTCTTTAACCCCAGGAGATGAACCTGTTAATTTTAATCTTACATCCTTTGGCTTTGTAAAATCTTCAATGCTTTCCTTTGCACATCTTGTTCTTATTCTTTGAAATTTACCATCGGAATTAATATTAAAAGCCGGCCAGTTGGGATCAATTTGATATTTAGCACATAATTCCTCAAATTTTTGCCAAATCTCGTGTTCTTGAATTTCAGAAAAACCATTTGGAAAGCTCAAATATAAATCGGTGAGTAAATTTGATCTTATAATATTAAAGGAAGTTTTTTCTGAATAAGGTTCCTGACCAAAAGAAACTCCTCTGATTATTTTTCCATTACTGTCCTTTAAGGGACTGGCGAATTTAGGAATTCCAGTAAAATCTAAATATTTTAATGGTAATTTTTCAATAGCATTCAAAACTAATACTTCATTAGCATCAGAAAAATATACTACACATTTATCTGTTCTATTTAAATCAAATGAATCACTCATATAAAAAACCTTTACCTGAAATGGCGTTTGAGTTCTTTGTAATTGTTCGGCAATAAATTGAAAACCTTCTAAAGCTTCGGTAGGTTCCAAATTAAGGTAAATTCTACCTAAAGAATGATTACCATCAAAAACCTCTAAACCACCATTCCCGTGACAAACCAAACCACTTGGAATCTCACCAGATTTATTGCCGTAAAAGTGTGCATATACTAAATTTTCATCTTTATTTCCATAAATTACCCCATCTCCCCTTTGAGCCACTTCTAAAATATCACCAACAATGTAGCCATCATATTTACTAATTTTTGGGGCAATTAAATACTCCTGTCTAAAAAAATTAGCAATTTTTTTTTTCATTTTTTTGGAGATGTTGTAAATTTAAATTATTGCTAACAACAAAAGCTTTAAAATCTCTAAGTATGGCTTTAGCCCTTTCTTTTTGTTCATATCTTATTGCTTCTATACCCTCTGGACCAAATTCCGAATTCATAAATTTTCTTTATTTAATATTTTAATTTCTTCATTAATTTTCTGTAATTCTTGCTTTAAATTATCCATTAATTTT
>CAZFXC010000125.1:0-1586 GCA_964522815.1 uncultured Candidatus Saccharibacteria bacterium | reverse complement strand
TAAACTCTCAGACCCAACGACTTTAATCCATGCAGGCAGGGTTGCAAAATTAAAGTCTTTCCATGTGCCCAATCTGCTTGCGGTAGAATTGTCAATAATCAGATAAGTAGTTAAATTATTGGGAGGCGGGTTTGTTTGAGTAGTCTTATTAGCTTCGGCTAAAGCGGTTAAAACTTTTTGAATGTCAAAAACATGCATTTCTGGGCTGTTAGTGAGAGGGGTAAGAATGACGGCTGGGGGTTTACATTCCATTATGCCTCTGGCTAAAGCGGTTTCGTCTTGTTTAATGGTAATAAGTTTCATCTCGGGGTAGTCAGTTCTTAGTACAACTTCAATTTCTTCATAAAGGTTTTGTAGTAGCCAAATATTTTGCATTAAATCTTCCTTTTTAGTTTGTGCTTTTATTTCTGGACTGGCTGGTAGGGCAGGATTTGTCAGACTCTTTCTTTTTTGTAATTCAGCCCCGATTTGTGGTTTTAAAATCTCAAATGTGGACATGCCACTATTTATTAAAACACAATTTAAAGCATTTGGACCTTTAGAAGACTCTAGGTAGGTTTGTGCAAACCTATCTTCCCATTGGGTAATTTCTGGTATTAACCATCTTTGGTAGTCGGTTGAAAATGGACGAGAGGTTTGAAGCTGGCCAATTTGTCCTGTAATGCTTTGCCCATAAGTGGGTGAAAACCAAGTGTCTTGCGTTTCTGCAGGACCGGTTATTTTTAATATATCTCGGTAAGCCTTAAAAATCTCAGCTAACTTGGTTTCCCTTATGGATTGACCATTAATATCAATAGGTATGAGTTCACTTTGGTCAGTAACTCCTGCTAATTTTTTTTCCAATTCGTATACGGTTGCTAATAGTTGATTTAAAATCTCCAGTTGATGTGGATTAGTTGTTTTGGAAACAAGCATATTACTTGCGAGTTCTTTAATTTCTGTCATATCCACAGCAGTTAAACCCCCATGGGGAAAATACAGTTTTTGTTGTGGGTTTAAATGGGCATTTATGGTTGTAAGGGTAACCAATCGATTTTTTTTAGCAATTGGCCTTTTGTGTCTTGATAAATTTAACAGTCCTACCTTGGCCTGCTCTGGAATTTGTGGACGAGTATAGCTTCCCAAAAGACATAGTTTTAATAATCTAATTTTTAATCGAGTAAGTCTTAATTGTAAATTCCTTATCTCTTGGTTTATATCGGCTTGATATTCGGCTTCGTGTTGTTTAATATCTAGGGCTTCTCTAGATGGTAATTCGCCTGCTGGTATCATTATGGGTATTGCATCAGGATCATTAGTTTCTTGAACAGTAAAACCAGCAAGAATATTACGAAGTTGTTGTTCATAATATTCTTCTTGTAATGGCTGAGCGACTTCAGGAGAGCCAGAATGATACTCAAATTTTGGCATAATTTTATTTAAACAATTAGAATTTTTATAACTTCCACCAAGCCCCAAACTCCTAAGCCAATAAAAGCCAAGGTTCCCACAAAAGACACCCAAGCGTTTTTTACAAGTTTAACCGTAAGGTTGGGGTTAATAAATAAAGCAATATTTAACAGCATATGAGCGCCAATTACGCCTAA
>CAZFXC010000124.1:0-1587 GCA_964522815.1 uncultured Candidatus Saccharibacteria bacterium | reverse complement strand
ATGCCGGAAAAGTGGAAATTGATGGCGTGAGATTAAATAAAATTATTCCCCATCATAACCCGATTTACCAAATTACCCGAACCTTTCAAGAAGTAAAACTCTTTGAACAGATAACTGTACAAGATAATCTTTTAGTCACTCTTACCGAGCGAAATATTTTTGGGGCCTTATTTTCTCGGCACACAAAACTGGACGAAATCCGCACCAAAGAACTTTTGGAAAAAGTAGGACTGTGGGAAAAACGACATCAATTGGCCATTAATTTATCTTACGGGCAAAGAAAACTTTTAGAAATCGCCCGCGTGCTGGCCATGGATGCCTTCCTGTCTTCCCCTCGCCCCCTTGGGGGAGAGGGCAAGGGCGAGGGGGTAAAAGTTGTTTTTCTGGACGAACCCTTTGCCGGGCTGTTTAAGGAAATGATAAAAATTGTAGTAAATATCATTAAAGAAATGCAAGAACAAGGCAAAACTATTGTGCTGATTGAACACAATATGGAATTAATCCGCGAGCTTTGCGATTATTTATACGTAATGGATGAAGGCAAACTACTGGCCCAAGGCAAACCCGAGAAAGTTTTAGCAGAAAAAAAAGTCATCGAAGCATATCTTGGGGAATAAAATCTAAATTCTAAATCCTAAAATCTAAACAAAATCTAAAACCCAAATGTTTAAACTTTAAAATTTATAATTTGAATGTTTGTTTAGCATTTAGATTTTCGAGCTTAAAATTTTATGCAAGAGATATTATTACAACTCAAAAATGTATCCGTTCACTACGGCGGAGTCAAAGCTCTTAATAATGTGAATATTGCCATTGACGAAGGAGAAATTGTGGCGCTTATGGGCCCGAATGGCGCGGGTAAATCTACCGTCCTTAAAGCCATGTTTGGTTTAGTGCCTATAGATAGCGGACAAATCTTGTGGCACGAAAAACCTATTTCACCTATTACTCATGAAATGGTCAACTTAGGTATTTCGTTTGTTCCGCAAGGCCGAAGAGTGTTTAAATATTTAACCGTAGAGGAAAACTTGGCCATTGGTGGCTACACCGTTAACCCCCCTGCGGAAATTAAACGCCGAATAGCGGAACTTTTGGAAATTTTTCCCATGCTTAAAACCAAAAGGCATGCCAAAAGCGGTGAGTTGTCCGGCGGACAACAGCAAATGCTGGCCATTGCCCGAGGGCTAATGACAGAGCCGAAAATTTTATTGTTAGACGAACCCAGTTTGGGCTTGTCGCCCAAAATGGTGAAAGAAGTATTTGCCAAAATTCAAGAAATCAACCATAGGCACCAAACAGCCGTGGTGGTGGTAGAACACAATTTAAAATCTTTACTGGCAATAGTAGATAGAGCTTATGTGTTAGCTCAAGGTCAAGTAATAAAAACCGATTCCGGCCAACACATTATTCAAAGTGATATTTTAGAAAAAGTCTTTTTGGGTAAAACGTAATTTAAATTTTTTTGGTCGGGCTGCCGGGAATTGAACCCGGTCTACATGCACCCCATGCATGCGTACTACCGGTATACTACACCCCGAGACTAGAAAGAGATTTTTTATGGAAGAACTCCCTCAAAACGTAAAGCCG
>CAZFXC010000123.1:0-1611 GCA_964522815.1 uncultured Candidatus Saccharibacteria bacterium | reverse complement strand
ATCATTCGGAGTTTTGCTCAAAAAATGTTCGAACTTCGTCCAAAAAACACCGCCATCATAAAACCCAAACCTGAAGGTTTGGGTTTTATGATGGCGGAGAGAGGGGGATTCGAACCCCCGAAGCCTTTGACAGCTTACTCGCTTTCCAAGCGAGCGCACTAGACCACTATGCGATCTCTCCTTGGGTAATAAAACAAACGAAATACCAACAAATCTTACCATTTTTTTTATACCTTGTCGAGAACTGAAAATTGATATAAAATACTAAAGAAGTTAATCATGATTGATTATTAAACAGAAATATGATTCCTCTAAGTCCAAAAATCCTGAAAGCTTTGGAGTTTGCTTCAATTGCTCATAAGGGTCAGCTCCGAAAGTTTCCCACCAATGTGCCGTATATTTCCCATTTAGGCGCAGTGGCTTTAATTTTATCTAATTCCGGTTATGGAGAGAATGTGGTGGTGGCCGGCATCTTGCATGACATTATTGAGGACACACCGTTTAAAGCTGAGGACATTATGGAAAATTTTGGCACTGATATTTATGAGTTGGTGGTCGGGGTAACAGAAAATAAAAGTTTGCCTTGGGCAGAAAGAAAAGAAAGGTATTTAGAGCAAATTCAAAAAGCCTCGGTAGAAGTCAAAGCCATTTCCGGTGCGGATTTATTGGCTAATCGACTGTCTAATTTATTGGGTTTAAGACGAGGTGAAAATCCGTGGATTCGTTTTTCCAAACAGCCGAAAGAATATGCCAAAAGAATTTTTGATATCGACGAAAGACGTTTGGCAATAATAAAGGGACATCCCATTCCCTTTTTAGAAGAGTTGGAAAAAGTTATGAAAGAAGTGGAAGACTTAACTTGGCAGATGTTAGGTTAAACCTGAGATCCTAAAGTCTAAAATCTAAATAAAATTCAAATTACAAATTCTAAAAAAATATTTGGAGTTTAATTTTTAGAGTTTGTTTAGGATTTAGTTTTTAGATTTTAGTTATTGACTTTTTTTATGTCGGATAATCAGTCGCAGGAAGTTAAAGATCGCTTAAATATCGTCGAGGTGATTGGCGGTTATTTGTCGTTAAAAAAAGCGGGAGTGAATTTTAAAACCACATGTCCGTTTCATAACGAAAAAACTCCTTCCTTTAATGTTAACCCGCAAAAACAAATTTGGCACTGTTTTGGTTGTGGTGAAGGTGGCGATGTGTTTACTTTTGTAATGCGGTATGAAAATTTAGACTTTAAGAGTGCTTTAAAACTTTTGGCCGAAAAAGCCGGAGTTCGTTTGCCGACTTACCAACCTAAAAATTTAGCCGAGGAACAGGAAAAAGCTCAGTTATTTCGAATTAATTTGTTTACCGCAAAGTTGTATCATCAAGTTTTGTTAAAAGATCCTCAAGCTGAGTTAGCTAAACAGTATTTGTTAAACCGAGGGCTTAATTTAGAAACCATCACCAGCTGGCAAGTTGGTTATGCACCCAATGAGTTTAATTTTTTAAGGCAGGCTCTACACGCCAAACAGGTTTCAGATGTCCTTATGGTTAAAGCTGGGGTGGTGGTAAATGGAGAAAATCAGAAATTTTACGATAGATTCAGAGGCCGAATTACTTTTCCCA
>CAZFXC010000122.1:0-1642 GCA_964522815.1 uncultured Candidatus Saccharibacteria bacterium | reverse complement strand
TTTCAAACCATCTTCTCCATAATTCTTTCCGTGGCTAAAATGTAGGCGCCGTTTCGGTAAGTGGTGTTATATTTTTTGGCAGTGGATTGCACATCGCCAAAAGCTTGTTTAATTTGTTTTTCTAATTTTTCCAACACCTGTTCTTTACCCCATACTTCCTTATGCATATTTTGGTACCATTCGTAATAACTCACACACACCCCGCCACTGTTGGCTAAAATATCGGGAATGACTGCCACCTTGCGGTCGGCAAAAATTTTATCCGCTTCTTTGGTCGTGGGGCCATTGGCCAATTCTACAATTAACTTAGCTTTAACTTTACCGGCATTGGCTTCGGTAAGCACATTCTCTAAAGCTGCCGGTGCTAACACCTCTACGTCCAGCTCTAACAGGGCTTCGTTAGCAATGGGTTGGCTTTCCGGAAAACCTGTTAATCCGCCCGTAGTTTTTTTATACTCTATCACTTTATTAATATCTAAACCTGCCATATTCACAATCCCGCCTTTAGAGTCAGACACTGCTACCACTTTAAAGCCTTTATTAAAAGCCATTTTGGCAAAAAACGTAGCCACATTGCCAAAACCTTGCACCGCAATACTGGCTCCGGCCGGGATTTGATGTTGCTTCACGGCTTCTTCAAACACATAAAACCCGCCAAAACCCGTAGCTTCTTCCCTACCTTGACTTCCGCCCTTACCCACTGGCTTACCTGTAAATACGGCTAAAGCTTTTTCACTGCCAGTTAACTTTTTATATTCATCTACCATCCAATCCATAATTTGCCCTGTGGTGTTTACATCTGGCGCTGGCACATCTACCTCGGGCCCTAAAATTCTATACATTTTTTGCACCCACCCGCGAGAAAGTTTTTCCAGCTCTGTAACCGATAACTCTTTGGGGTTTACAATTATTCCACCCTTCCCTCCGCCAAACGGCACATTAATTACCGCATTTTTAAAAGACATCCAAAAACTTAAAGCCCTAACTTCATCTAAATTCACATCTTGGTGATACCGAATCCCGCCTTTATACGCTCCGCGAGCATTGTTATGTTGACTTCGAAAACCCTTAAAAATTTTTTGCTCCCCGTTGTCCATAATCACCGGGATACTCACTTCCACATAACGGTCAGGCGACTTTAACCGTGCCACTTTATTTTTATCTAACTGGGCAAGGCTGGCGGCTTCTTCTAATTGTTTAATTGCGGTTTCAAATGGATTAGTCATAATATTAATGAGCAAAAATGACATAAATGACAAAATTGACAAGAATAAGCCTTATCAAATTTTTGTCATTTTTTAATTTTTTTAATTTTTGTCATTTTCACAATATTTAAGTCTTTACTAATTTGGGCTTTTAAAGCCTGTTCGTTTTTATAGACTTTAAAAGGTCTAAGATATTTTAGCAGAAAAAGCGTAATCTTTCTACCGTATAAATTGCCTTTAAAGCCCAATAAATGCGCCTCTATTTTAGGTAAGTTAGATGAATCTAAAGGCCCAATAACAATCCCTGCGGGATAACTAATAACTTTTAATTTATAACTAATAACTTCTACTTTTCCAGCATAAATCCCAAATTTAACCTTTAATTTTTTCCTAACAAAATCTCGTCTGTCTAAATTCGCAGTCGGAAAACCTAACTT
>CAZFXC010000121.1:0-1650 GCA_964522815.1 uncultured Candidatus Saccharibacteria bacterium | reverse complement strand
ACGCCTCACCAGAAGCGGAAATCATCCCGGCTCATGCTTGGACTCCGCATTTTGGCGTGTTTGGCAGTTTGTCAGGCTTTGACAGCATTGAGGAGGCGTTTGGTGAACAAGCTAAACATATTTTTGCTATTGAAACTGGTCTGTCAGCTGACCCAAAAATGAATTGGCAAATCTCATCGCTCGACAAGTATGCTTTGGTGTCTAACAGCGATGCGCACAGTTTAAGAAAACTGGGCCGAGAGGCCAATGTGTTTGAAATAGAGGAGAAAAAATTATCTTATGCGGAAATAATTCGCGTGATTCGGAATAAAGATCCCAAAGAATTTCTTTACACTTTGGAATTTTTTCCCGAGGAAGGCAAATACCATTTAGATGGCCATGCTGACTGTAAATTTTCTTGTGAGCCTTTGAAAACCCAAAAATTAAAAGGGGTTTGTCCGGTGTGTGGAAAAAAATTATTGGTGGGGGTGTTAAGTCGGGTAGAGGCTTTGGCCGATAGAGCCTATGGGTTTATGCCGAAACGGGCTGTGCCGTTTAAAAATGTCATTCCCCTGGAAGAAATTATTGCCGATGTGTTGGGCGTGGGTGTGGCATCGAAACGAGTGGCGGAGATGTATGAGCAGATGACCAACTCCCCCCACCCCCTCTTTGGCCAAAGAGGGGGCAGGCAAAGCACGGGGGAGTTATGCACTGAATTCCAAATCCTTTTAGACTTAACACAAGAGCAAATTACATTAATCTCGACTCCAGCCATTGCCCAAGCCATCATCCGCGTTCGCGAAGGTAAGGTTAAACTAGAAGGCGGGTATGATGGCGTGTTTGGCAAAATTGAAATTTTTAGCCAAACAGAAAGGGAAAAATTATTATTAAAACCTAAGCAAAAAAGCTTATTTTAGCTATATGACTAAAAGATTTATAGCCATGGGTGCGGAAAAATCTGTGTATGAAGACCCAAAACAACATCCAGAAGAGCCAAACAAAAAAGTTATAGCAGAACTAAGAGATGAGGATGAGACTATTAATTCTGTAAAAGCTAGATATTATTTGGCAAAAATAGCGAATATTTTGTATCCGGGGTTTTATCCAGAAGTGGATTTAGCCGGTTCAAATTATAATGGTGAAGGCAAGTTTTTTATTAGGGCAAAAAAATTAAAAAGAGATTTACCCCATAGAATCATAAATCAACGAGATTATTATTTACATAAAAATTTACCGGTTCCCAGAACCGTTCAGTTTTTGTTTAGGATTATGTATGAGTTAAGAAAAAGAAATAAGAGATTAGATAAAAAGATGAAGAAAGCAGAAGCCTTAGGTTTGCCTATAGATGGCTACGTAGGTAATTTTTCTAGACAACCAGATGGTGAATTTAGAAATTTGGATACACCATCGCCTTGGGTCGTGCTCGCAGATGAGAATAAGCAAAAGTATATTGAACTTGAAGTAGAGGAAGCGAAATTATTAAAATCCATTGAAGAATTGCCTGAACCATCAAAAATCCAATGCTTAAAGTATTGGCAGATGTTTAAAATGCATTTAGCGAATTTTACAAAGCAGTTTGAAGAGCAAAATAAAAAATAGTTTTCTTATTTTATTAATAATTCCTCAATCTTCATTAACCGGTTATATTTACACACCCGCTCGCCTCGGGTG
>CAZFXC010000120.1:0-1662 GCA_964522815.1 uncultured Candidatus Saccharibacteria bacterium | reverse complement strand
TCCAAACCACCCACTTTGACGATTACCGTGGTTCCCACATTGACTATATTACCGTGCGAGGTTTGGGAAATTATTTCTGCATTTTTAATGATGTCCTCAATTTCTGCAATTCTACCCTCAATAAAACTTTGTTCTTCACGAGCCTGCGCATAGTCCGCGTTTTCGCTTAAATCGCCGTGAGCCGCCGCTTCTCTAATTCTTTCAATTACTTCTTTACGTTTATTTTCCACCAAATCTTTCAGTTCTTTATTGAGCTTTTCTAAACCTTCGGGGGTGAGTAAATATTTTTTAGACATGTTTGATTGGGTTATTCTGATATGGATAAATATAATTCCCCCAAATGGGGGAATAACTTCATATATGTTAATAGAAAATTGTTTTTATGTCAATTCTAATAGTTTTAAAAAGGTTATTGGCTCTTTGGGGTAATAAAGGTTGAGTGTGGTGTTGTTCCATAAGTGCCATCATTAAGTTGTATTAAAGCTTTCTCTTCAGTCTGTTGCCTTTTAAGGTAAGCATCTGATGCAAAGGCCTTTTTAAATAAGTTGGCATATCTTGGGTTTCCTTGAGCTAATACAGATTCTGCTGAGACAAAAGTAACTGTTGGGTTTAATTTTTCAAACTGAGGCAATAAGCTATCCATATTATGTTGTGTCCATTCTGCCAAATAATGAGGATTATTATCTTTTAGCGATTTAAGTATTTCTAGCATTTTTTGAGCTCTAGCTCTTTGGTGTTCGTTGGTTAATATTACTATTGTTTTCCAGTTATTTTGAACAGTTAAAGTAATAACTGCCATGAGTTCTGTTAAGGTTGAATAAGATTCAGGGTATGCAACAATTTTTTCTTTGGGAACCTTAAGTCTTTGTAATTCACCTGAAGCAACTGATGCTAAATTTATTTCCGGATTATCACCTTTGGCTGGAAAAATACTTAAAGGCACAATGGTTGCATCGGGAAAAGTTTTTGCTAGGTTTCTGCCGGCTAGTATTCTGGCTTTGCCCCCGCTAATTAGCCCATGAAAATCATTGTCCGCATAACTTCCAGTTTTTAGACGTCGGCGTTGACCTGTACCTTTTTGGTATGCGCTGGAACCAAGAATAAAAATAGCTTCGGGAGCTTTTGTAAGCTCTGTTTCAAGTCGGCTTTGTCCTTTTGACTGATCGGGGTTAAAACCCCAACTTTTATATTCCATTAAGCAAGGATTAATTTTTTATAATAATTTGTGTTTTTGTCTGTTTGTTTCAGCAGTTCAAAATTTAGGTGTCAAAGTTTTTAGTTTTCGACAAGCTTAGGGTAAAGGCTATTATATATCCAGGTTCTTTACTGCTTTAGCATGGGTGGTTATAAAACGTTTTCTGGGGGCAACTTCGTCGCCCATAAGCGTTTCAAAAATTTCACTGACTTTTTCCGCATCTTTAATATCCACTTTAAGCATTACTCTTGCCTGTGGGTCCATGGTGGTTTCCCAAAGTTGCTGGGGGTTCATTTCTCCCAAACCTTTATAGCGTTGAATGGTGTATTTCATCCCGGCAATTTCTCCCACTTCCCCACCCTCGCTTTCCACAGCATTAGATTTTTCTGGGTTTTCAGTCTCTTGGGCTTTGGTTTTGGCTTTTACTTTTTCGTCTTTAGTTTTTTTAGATTCGGTTAATAAATCTT
>CAZFXC010000119.1:0-1667 GCA_964522815.1 uncultured Candidatus Saccharibacteria bacterium | reverse complement strand
CGAACCCCCGACTAATCCATGCCATGGATCCGTATTACCATTATACTACAGGCCCCTAATAAACCATCTTTGCTCTTTTATTTTACAACCTTACATATACTTTTTATATTTAGCAAATTACAGAATCCTAATGAACAGACATAATAGCTAATTACCATTATATTTATCCCGTAGCCAGCTTGCTGTGCTACCGGGACTACAGGCCCTTACTTAATTGTTTTCTAGCTACCCGCTAACTGCTACAACCTAAACGCTTTTGATATTTTACCTAACTTTTCTCACTTGATCAAGAGTTTCTTGCCACATCGTCTGAAACTGAGTAGCTTGCTTTTTAAAACCAGGAATAACTCCGATGGAGTTTAACAACCAACCAATGAGTGCAACTGCAATCACCACACCTAAAATACTGCCGATTCCATGCAATACTCCCCTAGCAAAAGCGCGCCACAAGCTTTCAGTTTTATGAAAAATGCCAACTAAACTTCGGTTAACTTTTTCTAATTCAGTTTTAAGTTCAGGATCTATCATATATTCTCCTCCCCTCTCCTAGTAAGGAGAGAATTAAGCACGCCCTGTATCGAAGCCGATAAACATCAAAGCGACTGATACTAGGGGGTGAGGTTAATAATTTTTAATTCTATGGTATCCTCACCAGGAGTCGAACCTGGATCTAAACGTTAGGAGTGTTTTGTTCTATCCGTTGAACTATGAGGACAAATTATACTAGCAACTTGTTTATTTATAGCAAAGATAGTCTTTAATATCAAACCACTTTTTTTTACTCTAACTCTACACATACCATATTTTAACTTTCCAGTTTTTTTGCCTTTTAAAATATTTATACTTACTCTCTCTTTTAAATTTAATCCAGTAACTAATGACCAAAAATTTATGCAGTTGTCTTGATTCAAGTCCTCGTAAATCCGAATTGATACTTTAAAATCACCGTCAGACACATTAAAATCTTTGCGCAAAATTTGCATAAAAGTCTCAACCATCACCGGGTCTGTGTTTGTAAAACTCAAATCTTTCTTGTTGCCTTCCGCCCAATACAATGCACAAGCAACCAAAATCCTATCTTTTGCATCTATAGTGGAAATCAAACGCTTGGCCTTATCATGTGCAATGGCCCAAGCCTTTTCTGATATAATTCTACTAGGCTTCCTTCGTTCCAACCAGCGATTTAAAAATTCAGGCAATATTTCAACCATTCTAGAATATCTTAATGCTGTTGATTTAGGTATTCCTATAATACGACTAATTTCCGGAATACTATGACCAGTCTTCCTTAATTCAAAAATCTTATTTTTTGTTTCTGTTTTTAGTAATCTTGGCATACTAAAATTTTAGCAGATAAATCAAAATCGTTCCAGTTTTATATGATAATATCTAAAAAAATTAATCCTCACAACCTTGCTCAAGTATTTTTTTTGTTTTTCGTGATAAGTCTATTCTTCCCAATTCGCTATGTCTTCCCTACCTCAGAAAGCTATATAACCGGACTTTATTCAGATTTTACCTCCTTTTCCTTATATTTAAGCGATATATTTTTATTTATTGCTTTTTTCTTTATTTTATGGCATATTAAACTTGACTTATTTAAAAAACTATTCTCTAATCACTACTCTCTACCCACTTTCTTATTTTGGCTTATTTTAGCCATTTTT
>CAZFXC010000118.1:0-1699 GCA_964522815.1 uncultured Candidatus Saccharibacteria bacterium | reverse complement strand
CTGGTATTCGACTTGGCACACCCGCTGTAACAACTCGCAACATGAAAGAGTCAGATATTGAAATAATAGTTGAGTTTATGGATAGGGCGTTGATGGGTAAAGGTAATGACACTGAGCTTGTAGCAATAAAAGAAGAAGTAAAACAGTTTGCACTGCAATTTCCAGTGCCAGGAATTGAATAATTATGGAAATTTTTAACGCATTTATATTAGGTCTGGTCCAAGGGGTTGGTGAGTTTTTGCCAATTTCATCCTCGGCGCATTTAGTTATTGCGCCTTGGTTATTTAATTTCAAAGACCCAGGTTTGGGCTTTGATGTAGCTTTGCATTGGGCCACCTTGTTGGCAGTGCTCGCATATTTCAGAAAAGATGTTTTGAATTTAATACGTGGTTTTTGGCATTCTTTATGGCCAAGCTCAAGAGATATAAAAAATAATATTTGGCAAAAATTAGCTTGGCTTTTAGTTCTCGCTAGTATCCCTGGGGCGATTGTTGGAAAATTACTAGAAGAACAAGCCACAACAATTTTTAGAAATCCGCTTTTGATCGCTGGAACTTTAAGTATTTTCGGAGTAGTTTTATTTTTGGTTGATAAGTATAGTAAGCGACAAAAAGATTTAAATCACATTTCATGGATGGACGCTTTGCTTGTTGGCTTAAGCCAAGCCTTTGCCATTATCCCAGGAGTTTCTCGAAGTGGGAGCACCATCACGGCTGGCTTAGCCCTTGGATTTAAAAGAGAAGATATCGCGAAGTTTAGTTTTCTAATGTCGCTACCAATTATTTTTGGAGCTGGGTTGCTTAAGATAGATGAGTTTGGCGCAGGGGTAAGCTTACCAGCTTTGATAGTCGGGTTTGCAACAGCGACAATTTCAGGATTTTTGGCGATTAAGTATTTAATTATATATTTAGGAAAACATAATTTTAATATTTTTGTGTGGTATCGATTTGCCTTAGTCGCTCTAATTCTAATTGTATATTTTGTCAGACAAAACTAAATTTTTAGATTACCAAAATAAATTAAATGATTCAGCTTGGTATAAAAAGCTGGTTAGTTTTTTTGGTATTTATGGTATTTTGATCATTCCGATTGAGTTTGGTTTTTTGGCGAAGGAAACTGATTTAATTTTCGCCTTGTTATATATAGGCTTAGCATTTTTTTTGACTTGGCCGATTTTAGCAGATTTTATTTTTTATATTTATAAAAAACAAAGACCCTATCAAAAATTTGGATTTACCCCGGCTACTTCTTCATGGTTATTTACCAGAGTCCATCAAAAACCAAATTCATTTCCGTCTCGGCACATGATGGCAATTTTTTCTGTCAGTACCGCAGTATTTTTTTATTTACCTGTAGTTGGTATCTGTGGTCTGCTCATGGGAGCGATGATAGGACCAAGTAGGGTGGTGCTTGGTTACCATTATCCAATTGATATAATTTTTGGATCTCTATTTGGAGTGATTTCAGGAGCTTTGGTTTATTTTTATTTAGTTCCATTCCTCTTTACCTAGGCGCAAAGTTTTGTTAAACTACGTTAGTATTTATTAAATTATATGGCCGAGTGGCGGAACTGGCAGACGCACGGGACTCAAAATCCCGCGCTCGCAAGAGTGTGAGGGTTCGACTCCCTCCTCGGCCACCATAAAATAGTTAATCCTTTAGGATTAACTATTTTATTTTGATCAAGGGAAGTCGAAGA
>CAZFXC010000117.1:0-1737 GCA_964522815.1 uncultured Candidatus Saccharibacteria bacterium | reverse complement strand
AAGTTAATTTATTAAATTTATTAAAATTTACCCAAATAAAAAAAATCAAAATAGAGAATGATGCTAATTGTTTTGCGTTAGCCGAAGCGCGCAGGGGGGCGGGAATTAAATTTAAACACTTGGTTGGGCTTACTCTGGGCACAGGGATTGGCGCCGGATTAATTTCTCACAAGCAGGTTTATTCCGGTTTGCATGGCAGTGCCGGAGAAGTTGGGCACATGATGGCGAATGAAAACTATACTTATGAAAAATTGTTTCAGCAGTATCGGGACGCTAAAAATTATTCGGCTTTGGGTAAATTATTAGGCAGGCTGTTTGCGGATATTTATAATTTATTGGATATAGAAGCCATTATTTTAGGTGGGAGTGTTGCCAAATCCGCTGACAAGTTTATAGCCAACACTAATTTGGAATTAAAAAAACATTTGTTAAACCCATATATTAAACCCAAAATATTAATTTCAAAATTAAATAACGCTGGTTCAATTGGCGCAGCGTTATTGACACAATAAACAGAAAATTTATTTTTTATTCTTCTTCGTCATCGTCTTCATCTTCGTCTTCATCGTCAGTATCATCTTCGTCATCGTCAGTTGTCTCATCTTCCAATTTCTCTTGGGTGTTAACGTTAAGCTCTTTGGGGGTTTGAATTGGGTTTGAGGGAGGTTGGGGCGTAGGAGTGGGGTTAGTAGTTGCCACAGCCGGAGCCACGTCGGTTGTTGTTTCCGAACTTAAAATTTGATTTTCCGGAAGTTTAATTTGCTCTACTAATTTTTCAAATTCCGGCAAGTCTTGTATAGAGTTAAGACCTAAATGCGATAAACATTCGGTGGTGGTTTGATAGACAAAACTTCTGGCATCGTTTAAGCTGGGAGTTTTTTCTATTAAACCTCGCATAAGTAAATGTCTTAAGCTATATTGAGAATTTACTCCTCTAATGGCTTCAATTTCGGCTTTGGAAATGGGTTGTCTATAAGCAATAATACCCAAAACTTCCACACTGGCATCGGTTAATTTTTCTCTTAATTCATCGATTAAAAATTTTTTAACCACAGTGGAGTTTTCCGCGTTGGTGGCCATTTGGTATTCGCCGTTGTTGTCTAAAATTACGACGCCACAATCTTTTCTGGTGGCAACTAATGTTTCTAGTGCTGGTTTAACTTCTTCCGGTGATTTTTCTAACAGTTTGCAAAAATCTTTAACTGTTAGAGGTTTACTGGAAACAAACAACAGACTTTCAATTATTGAGGGAAGATTGTTGGACATAAAAATAATAAAACTATTTTAATTTTAACATAATATAAAATCCAAGGGCAATTAAACTAAAGCTGTAAAGTAAAATAGTCGGCTTTCGGCCAAAAAAATTTTTTTCCAAACCAGCCGGCTTTTCGGGTAATTTGATCCAGTCACTATTCACCAGCCAGCCTAAGGTTAGGTTATAAACCGCATCAATGGCGAGTGAACCATAAATTAAGCCTGCCAGAATTAACAAGAGTCCAATAAAAGTTGAATTCATTAGTTAGCTGTTAGTTAAAGTTAAATTTGTTTTTTTATAACTACTTCAGCAAAAAGCGTTTCTTGTTCGGCACTAAACAATCTTTGTTTAATAAGTTCCAGTAAGGCTAAAAAAGTAACAATTATTTCATCTTTATTTTTAGCGTGTTTAATTAAATCGCTTAATTTGGTTTCGATTTGGGAAGATAATTGACCTTGCAGATGGTCAATTTTTTCTTGAAT
>CAZFXC010000116.1:0-1765 GCA_964522815.1 uncultured Candidatus Saccharibacteria bacterium | reverse complement strand
CTAAAGCCATTGTGCTCGCTAGATTTTTACCCATTTTAAGAACTTTTGCACCATTTGTGGCCGGGGTGGGCAAAATGGATTATGTTAAATTTATTGTTTATAATGTGGTGGGTTCTGTGTTATGGGTAAGTGTGTTTTTATTGTTGGGTTATTTTTTCGGGCAAATTGCCGTAGTCAAAAATCATTTTCAATATGCTGTGTTGGGGATTATCTTTTTATCTTTTCTTCCTATGGTTTGGGAGTATATTAAATACCATAGAAATAAAGATATAACTTAAGCAGATTACAAAAAAATCACCCCTCCGATGTACATCGGAGGGGTGATTGCCTAAATCGGAGCTTAAGTTATTTTACTTCTCCGGAAATCGCTAACTTGACTGTAAACATATCGTCAATTACGGCATTGCCTAATTTGCTGGAACCGTAATTTACTCCCCATTTGGTTCGGTCTAATTGAATTTGAGATTCTAAAGTCGCCATGTTGCCTAAAATCGTAACATCGCCTTTAAAAGTAACGGGTTGGGTAATGCCTTTCATCGCCAACGTGCCGGAAAATTCATATTGTTTGCCGAGGGTGGTTTCGCTCAAAACTTTGGCAGAAGTAAGAGTTAATTCAGCCGTAGGATATTTTTCTGCATCAAAGAAGTCAGCTGATTTTAAGTGTTTAGACAGCATATCCATGCCATCACCTTTGCCAGTGGTTAACGCAGTAATGGAGGTCATATCTATGGTGGCATTGGCTTTGACTACGAGCCCGTCTTTAATTTCCGCACTACCGGATTTTATATTAATACTACCTGCATCTTCGTAGTTGGCCACAATCACTTTTCTGCCCACCCAAGCCATTTTGGTGTTGTCGGCAGTTAAAGCCACAGTGCCATTTTTGGCATTTTCTTTGGGTAAGGTTTCGGCTGGTTTTTCTCCGGCGGTCTCATCTGGGTTTTTGGTTTGGTTTACGTAATCGTCAGAAACTTTTTTGCTATTTTTTTGTGATTGTTTAGACATAATTACGCCTCCGGCGACAATTATGGCTACAACTACGATTCCGGCTCCTAAAACTTTTGTGTTCATCTTACTTTTTCCTTTCAATTAATTTTTTAACTTCAAAATTATAACTAATTTATTTTTGGATTGTCAATTAAAACGTAAATTTTTTATTATAGTTTATTTGTTTGAGATTTCGGCAGGGGGAGTTTGGGAGTTTTGGTAAGACAGGGCGGTAATGGCACTTAACAGAATCAGGCCACCCACAATTTGCATTACCGCCAGTTGACCCCCTGGAATAAATATCCAATTAATAATAACTGCAGAAAAGGGAAAAGCTAATTCGCACAAAGTGGCAATACTCGCTTTGGTATGCTGTAAACCTTTATAGTAAATAAATAAAGAAATAAAACCCGCAATTGTGGCAATAATTAAAACAAATAGCCAATCTTTAGTGGTGGCGTGAGCAATTTCTCCCCAATTACCTTGGTATGTTTGGAGGGCCAATAAAAACCCGCCAGCGGTTAAAAACCTTATTGTTGTCATAGCTTGAAATGAGAGTTGATTTAAAAGTTTTCTGCCAAATACAGTGGAGCCTGCCCACAGCCCGGCTGCCAGTAAAGCTAATAAGACGCCTTTGAGGTTAGGGTTAAAACTTTCGCCCGGGTAAAGCTGAGGTGTAAAGTTAGGGAAACTTAGCAAATACGCGCCCAAGATGGCAAAGCCAGACCAGAGCCAAAATTTGGCTGAAAGTTGTTCTTTTAAAAAGATGACGGCAAAA
>CAZFXC010000115.1:0-1770 GCA_964522815.1 uncultured Candidatus Saccharibacteria bacterium | reverse complement strand
AATCTTGAACAACAAGATAAGCTTGTTTTTGTTTAGAAAAAGCCAAAAAGTTTAAGTTTACATTAAATAAATATGATGATACAGGAGTAGCTGAAGTGGTTGTAATTTGAAGAGCTTTTGTTACATAACTATCTGAATTTGAAGAATCAAAAACGACAGAGTTATTTCCTATAAATGTGCAAGTAGCACCAGTTGGACAATTTGTTACAGTTAAAGTTCCGGTAACTGAACCAGAATATATTCCACTACCATAAACTTCTACATTATATATAGCGGTATTATTCCCCTTTATTACAGTTCTACTAAATGGGTTTATTGTAAAAACAAGAGAATCTTGATCATAGGCACCACTCGAACTTGGAATGTATGTGCTTTCACCACCTACATTACAGTCAGCTGCACAGTAGCTATAATTTTCACTTGCTGTGCAAAAACCGTCACCGCAATAAGCTTCAAGAGAGGTATTAGTTATTGATTGACTACAACCACTTGAAGTCTCACCCGCATAAACATAAGTATATCCGGAACATGCTGAATTTAAATCTATGTTTTGATTACAGGTTGTTATGGCAATAGACGGCCCTTTTTTTGTAAATTGACTACAAGTAACACTTATTGATGTACCCTCGGTGAAAAAATGGCAACTTGACGGTGATGGACAAGATTGTGGAGTTGGATTATTTGGAGTAGGTGAAGGACATTGGTAATCATACAAAGGAAGGCAACTCTGACTTTCAATACTTTTATTAAAAAAAACTGAAAAAATAAAAGCTGATAATAGTATTATAACTGGTATAGAAAAAGATTTTAGTTTTGACAGAGTCATATATAAATTGTAAACGTAAAAGGTTTAAAGGTCAATTTTAATCTGTGGAATGTAAAAATAACTTTGGCGGGATATATGTGGAAATAACTATTGACTTTTTGTTAAAAATCTGCTTTTATTAGTTACAGGATTATGGCTAAAAAAACCTGCTTTTTGACATTATTTTTTTATTTTTAATTATATGGAAAAGTAGAAAATGTATCAAGTTTTGGTGAGTGTTTTGCTTACCATTATGATACAAGTGAAATAGAAATTAGTTGT
This sequence comes from uncultured Candidatus Saccharibacteria bacterium, assembly GCA_964522815.1. GTDB lineage: Bacteria > Patescibacteriota > Doudnabacteria > UBA920 > UBA920 > JBBTRN01. Next base: position 683 of record CAZFXC010000115.1, on the reverse strand, counting down.
GGTGGTAAAAATTATAGGATAAATGATATTCAGATATCTAATATTGGAGCCAAAGGAAAAATAAGGGGTAAAAGCGTTCTAACTACCCAAATTAGAGTTGTATTTAATAAAGATTATGTTGCGTTTCCAACTTTTGGAGACCCGACCCCTGGAATGGGACTAAACGGGACACCAGCAGATAATCTTTATGAAATCATAAGACTTGAAATCAAAACCGGTAAAATGGAATTGATAGCAAGAAGAGACGAAGCTTTTATAACTAACTTTTATGATTTTAGCCCTCTTCAATTTGAGGGAATTCAAAAAGGAAAAATGCGAATTAGAAACTTTGACATCACAGAAGATGGAAAAGTTATATTTTACGGAGAACTTATTGGACAAATCTTTGGTAGTGAATCCATTGTAAAATATGGATACTTTATCACAACAAACAGATTCAATGAGTTTTATCAAATAAATACATTTTCTAGAATAGTAACAAATACTCAAATAAATCCAGAGAGTTGGCCAGTTTCAACTCCAACAGGATTTTATTACACCTTTGCCGAGGTTGGCACAGGAATCGTAAAACTTGTTTTTTACAAAGGATTCCAAAGAGGTGGAGAAATCATAGAAATTGGAAATATCAGAAACAACTATAACGGGGAGCAGATTACCACCCCGACCACAATTACCAAGTGTGA
>CAZFXC010000114.1:0-1771 GCA_964522815.1 uncultured Candidatus Saccharibacteria bacterium | reverse complement strand
CCATGAAGCGTAACCGAGGCGGGGAGCGGGATTTGGACCACATAATTATGTCCGCGGTTTGGGGTATGGATAAAGCAGTTTTGGAGTATCCGCAAGTACAGGCTGGGATTATTTTAATGATGGATAGAACTTTAGATTTTGCTCACAATGAAATTATTGTTAAAAAGGCCATTAAGTATAAAGCTAAAGGTATTATTGGGGTGGATTTGGCTGGGCCGAACCGGAAAAATTTTAGTATGCAAAAACATGCGGAGTTGTTTGCTTTGGCGAGAAAAGCGGGTTTGGGAATTACGGTGCATACCGGAGAAGAAGCGCAATTGGCGGAAATGCGTTATGTGGTGAGAGAAATTAAACCTGACCGGATTGGCCATGGGATTCAATGCCATAAAGACAAAGCGCTCATGGCCGAAGTGGTGAAAAATAATATCACTTTGGAAATTTGTCCGACTTCAAATTTAAGAAATAGCGTAATGAAAAACGTGGCTGAAATGAAAAAGGCTTTAGAGCTATTAGTGAAAAATAAAGTTAAGTTCACCATAAATACCGACGGACCGGAAATGTATAAGTCTAATATTTTAGATGAACAGGAATTTTTATTGAAAAATCGAATTTTAAATTTTCAGCAAATTGTTCAAGCCACTGTTTGGGCCCAAGAAGCCAGTTTTATTAAGTAGCAGATGCTTGTATAATTTTGTTTTGTTTTTTGGTAAGCAGATAAACGCCAATGGTAATTGGGAACAGGGAGAGAATTTGCCATTGGGTAGGATTGTGATGGAGAATAAAATAAGAAAAAATTAGTGTAAAAAAAGGCGTTATGCTGTTTAAGGCCGTTGCTTTTGTGATACTGATTCTATGAATGCCTTCTATCCATAAGATTTTAGTTAAACCAAAATGTAAGACGCCATTAAACATAATTAATCCCAGAGCAGGTTGAATAGAAAAATTTGTGGTATTTTCCCAATTAACAATTAAAAATAAAATCAAAGGTATGGCAAAAAATGTTCTTAAAAATAAAATGATTTCGCTAGAAGCTATTTTCCTTAGTTTTTGTTGATAGTGATTGCCTAATGGTGCACACAAGGTAGCCAGTAAAATGAACACATCACCAATATTAATGGTTAAATTTTTAGGAAATAAAAGAATGAGAGCACCGATCAACATAAAAACTGCTCCAAATAAGTGGGTTTTGGCAAGTTGTTCTTTTTTCCAAATATTAAATAGTAAATAACTAAATAAAATTTCCATTAGCACTATAATACTGGCATTGCCTGGAGAAGTATGTTTGAGTCCATAATAAAATAATGCGTAATAGCCGAAGCCAATGAAAATAGTGACATAGAAACTTTCAGTTAAGACTTGCCTAATTAGAATTTGATGCCAATGTTTTTTGACCGTAATAATCAAGGCAAAGAATAGTAATGAAATTAAATATGTAAAAAATAATGATAAAAAGACAGGCAAACTTCCAAAACTCATGGTGGCAAAAATGGGGAAAAAACCGGCAATAATACTTTTGCCAATGATTGCCGAATCTCCCTTGTGCGTTTCTGATAGAAATTTTCCTTTAAACATGGATAAATTATAGCATAAACTACCCTTTTCTTTTTTTGGGTTTTATTTTATAATATGTTAGTGTTTGTTTAGGATTTGAGGTTTTAGAGTTTAAATTTTTGTATTTTAGGGTGTCGCTCCGCCGTCGCTCCCACCGTCGCTAAAGCTATGGCGGGCAAGATAGCTATGGCGGACAGGCAAGTGGTAAGGCATCCCGATG
>CAZFXC010000113.1:0-1786 GCA_964522815.1 uncultured Candidatus Saccharibacteria bacterium | reverse complement strand
TAAAATAAAAGATTAAGACTCGAAAAATATATCATACCAATAATGTATTCATATTAACTTACCATTTTAATAGAACCTCGTTTTTTGTTTTAGTTTTAACATCGTTATAAGTAGCTGAGCCTGTATTATTATCCAGCCAGTGTAGATTACTCCAATATACACTATCACTTGTGGAGTCAGAACATGCCATTTGCTCTGTTGATATTGTATAATCTTGGATTAAATTATAAGCCATAACAGAATTCCTTAAACAATATGAACCTGTGGAATTTGGCAAAAAGAGTGCTTTATCGCCTGCGGAATTCCAAATTGGATTACCATCGTATTTTTGAGGATATTTTTTTAATGATCTTAACTTTTCTGTGTTTAGGTCGTAGACATAGTTTATTATAGTTGGTTGTCCAATCTCACATATCTTTAGAGTCTCGCAGCTGTCAGGGTAATAAGTAAAAATTACAAACGCATTAGCCGAATTAGAAGGGATTAAGGAAAGATTAAATAAAGCAGGTGCGTTTTCTGGTTTAGATATTGTCATGTAATTTAATATAGATTCCGCATTTGAGCTTTGATTTTTTACAGTAAGTAAATTTTTGCCCAAGCAATATTTATAGCGAGTTTCAGTTTTTGGCTGGTTTTCTGCACTAAAATATTGTGGAGCGGAGTCGCAGTATTGAGTAAAGGTATATTTGTTACCACTATAAATTAATGATTTTTGAGCAACTATATTGCTATAGATGGTTTTTTGCTCAATTAATTTAAAACTTTTAATAAATTTCAACCATTCGGACTCAAAATCATTGAAGATTTGAGTAGACTGTTTGTCTTGTTCCATTGCTAACTCGCCATCAAGTGTTTGGTCACCAATAAAGCAACTATTGAAATCAAAATCTACAAACAAATGTTGTTTTTTTAGGTGAATTAAATGGTGTTCATTTCCACAACCCGCGTCACCGTAACCTATATTTGATAAAATTGTTAAGCCAGAATCTGTGGAATGCTCTGTATGAGGATACACAACGTTCGCTTTATCGTAAGTAAGAGGGTGTTTGCCCAGTGTGCCATCGTTCATAGCATACCAATTATTATCTTCCGGCTCGAAAAAAATCCAGTTATCATAATTATAACTATAGGTTGCCAGCTTATTCTCGGAAAAAATATTTATTCTAACATTAATTGAAGTAAGTGCTCCATTATACTTTGATGGAATATTTATACCATATGAATTTAGTTTTTCACCTTCCACTAAGCCGGACAAACCTTCATCTTTTTCGATTTCTTTGGTTACAGACCAGCCATTTGGGATAGTGAGAGTAAAATCTTTTTCTAACTCGAAAGTATTTATTTTTGTTGGTAAAGAAGTTTGTCTAACTTGAGACGGTATAAGCAAATTTTTAGAATTTTTTTGTTGAAAAATAAAATAAAATAAAATCGCAATGATAGTAATTACTACACAGCATATTATTGCAATAATATGCTTTTGCTTATACCATATTTTTGGTTGTGGTGACACTAGAGTATTAGAATCAAATTCGTCCATAAATATCTTATTAAGTCTAAATATAAAATATTGTAGCATTTTTTTGATTGTTATTCCAGTTTAAATTTTTTAAAAAATATTCATACAAAAACACAAAACCGTCCCAATTTTGAGGACGGTTTTGTGTTATGTCTTAAGAGACACAATTTGAGTAAAAAAAGAATTAAGCTCGCTTCTTCTTTTTAGAAGCAGTCTTTTTCTTTTTTACTACTTTTTTCTTCTTAGCCATTGGGCTAGTCTCCCGAAGGC
>CAZFXC010000112.1:0-1836 GCA_964522815.1 uncultured Candidatus Saccharibacteria bacterium | reverse complement strand
GCAACAGCTTTTTGTGGGTGTTTAAAAATTACACGATACACCTCTCCCCCTCTACCTTTGGGAGAGGGTCGGCTTGCCCGACGAAGCCTTGGCGAAGTTGGGGGTGAGGGTTCAATATATGACAATGTAAGTGGCACCAGTTCGCCTTGGTGGCGATAACGACCAGTCAATTGTAAATTGTTAAATGTTAATTGTGAACCCATATTTATCCAATTCACACTATGAATTTGCACTTCTTTGACTAACAACCTTTTGTCATTGGGGTCATTGGTTACATAAAGTCGGTTATGCTTTAAATCCTTACCTAGCACAAAATACGGCCCACCTTGCCCTCCCACTTGTATCCCTTGTCTTTGACCTATGGTGTAGTTATGCAGGCCTTGATGCTGGCCAATCACCATTCCTGTCATTCCGGAAGCCTTGAGTGCACCCGAAAGGCTATCCGGAATCCAGTTCTTTAATTCTAGATCCCCGCTCAAATGCCGAGATGACAAACCCGAAACCAACACTATCTCCCCTTTCTTTGCCTTTATTTTTTGCTGTAAAAAATCTTTTAAACGAATTTTACCCACAAAACAGAGGCCCATACTTTCTTTTCTTTCCGCATTGGGCAATTTTATTTTTCGCGCCAACTCACGCACAGCGGTTTTTTTCATCCCCCCAATCGGAAATAATAAATGAGGCAATTGCTCGGGTTTGATGTTATAAATAAAATAAGTTTGGTCTTTGAATTCATCTTTGCTACGAATAAGAGAATAGTGCTTAGTGCTTAGAGAAAAGGATAAATGCCCATTCCTATTCTCTATTCTCTTTTCACTAATCCCTATCTTTGCATAATGTCCGGTGGCTAAATAATCAAATCCGTGATGACGAGCCCAATTATATAACAATTTAAACTTAATTTCCTTATTGCACATTACATCGGGGTTGGGGGTTCGGCCGGCTTTGTATTCGGAAAAAAAATACTTCATTACCGTATTTTGGTATTGCTGTTCAAAATCTAAAGTATGCAGTTTAATACCTAAAAATCCGGCCACCCTTAAGGCATCTCGCCGGTCTTCTAACCACGGACATTTATTCTTAAGTAATCCCTCTTGGCTAGTCCAATTCTTCATAAACGCACCTTCTACCTCAAAACCCTGTTTGATAAGTAGATACGCCGAAACCGCGCTGTCAATTCCACCGCTTAATGCAACCAGCACCTTTTTTCTCTCTGCCTTAGGGAGCTCTCTCCCCCCTCTTTTCGAAAGAGGGGGTCTGGGGGAGTTCTGTTTCATACCACCCATTATAACCAATAACCCAAGACTACTCAACACTAAAACAACTCTTTTAAAAAAACGCTTATTCTTTCTTTAGTCCTGAAACTTTAGGTTTTTTTTGTTGTTCTAATTTTTGTCTTAATTCCTCTAATTGTTTATCCTCTCTTTCTAACTCACCTCCCAATGCATTTTCCATTCCCCCTCTGACTCTTCTGCGAATTACTCTATTTTGATTATTCTTATACTGATCTGGTGGTATTTCTAGTCCAAATAATTTTATATGCTCTGTCATAAATTTTCTTTTTATAATAATTATTTTAATTTTTAACTTACTACTTACTACTTACTACTCGATAAAATCTTTTCCACTTGCTGTTTAATACCTTCTAAACTGGCTAATTCCAACTTTACCCCATTAAAATACAAAGTTGGGGTGCCACCCACATTTAAACCCACTGCTTCTCTGACATCGACTTCCACTCTGGCTTTAAAAGTTTTATTGTTTACATCTAACCTAAATTTTTCCAAATCCTTCACTCCGCTGTCTTTGGCAATTTCCACAAACATTTCTGTGGGG
>CAZFXC010000111.1:0-1854 GCA_964522815.1 uncultured Candidatus Saccharibacteria bacterium | reverse complement strand
TTTTTAAATAAAGTATAATGGTAAAAAAAATCTCAATTTTCAATTTTCAATTTTCAAAAACAGCAAAAATAACTTTTGTTTTATTAGCATTAGGGTTTTTGGCTGTGGGGTGCGACAAGACAAGCAATCAGCAGACAGCTAATCAGCCAATCAGCAATCAGCAATCAGCAATCAATAAATCAGAAGATAAAACTAAACCGCAAAATGAGCCGATGATGATTTCGGTTACGCAATCGGTAGAAGGTTTGTCTCAAGGCGGGGAAGAAGCCAATTATTCCGTGGCAAAAGGCAGTAATGCTTTGGTGCTTTTGAAAATGGGTGTAAAAAATGTTGAGACTAAAACTTTTTCCGGGGTGGGGGAATATGTGGTGGCCATAAATGGTCTAACGGAAACCACTGGGAAAAAGTTTTGGGCGTTTTATGTAAATGGCAAACAGGCGAAAGTGGGGGCAGGGGATTATGTTTTACAAGAGGGGGATAAGGTGGAGTGGAAGTTGGAAGCGATAAAATAAATGACAAAAATTAGTAAATAATAAAAATGACAAAAATAGTAGGTAGTTTTATATTTTTGTCATTTTCGTTCATTTTATAATTAGTTATAAGAAATTGTTTATGATTATCTATTTAATAATAATTACAGCAGTGGTAAGTAGGTTTGTGCCTCATCCGGTCAATTTTGCTCCCATTACAGCCATTGCCATATTTAGCGCTTATCATTTAGGCTGGAAACAAGCTGTGGGTTTAACTTTAGTTATTCGGTTAGTGAGCGATTTATTTTTAGGATTGGTCGCTTGGCCTATGATGGTGGCAATTTATGCTTCGCATTTGGTGGGGGTGTTGTTGGGGGTGTGGGTTAAGAACTCCTCCCAACTTCCTTCCATTCGGCAAGCTCAGGACATGCTTTGGAAAAGAGGAGGGGTAAGCACCACTTCCCCCTCTTTGGCCAAAGAGGGGGTAGGGGGAGTTATGTGGTTAAAAATTATTACCTCATCTTTAGGCGCGTCTGTAATTTTCTTTTTAGTTACTAATTTTGCTTTTTTGTATTCTAATTATTCTCACAATCTATCAGGCATTATAGAAAGCTATATTAACGGACTGCCTTTTTTAAAAGGCACCCTAATGGGCGATCTGGTTTATTCCGTGGTTTTATTTGGAGGTTTAGAAGTTTATAGGGGTTTTATATGTCGTTATAATCTCCAAAAGGTTTATAACCAATAGTAAATTTAATATTTATGGCTGATAAAAGAGAGTCAGGGGGTATGTCTGCAAATTTAGAAGTGGCACAGGAAGAGGTTGTTAAGTATGAAGAAATAGCTGAATTAGCTGAGCCGGCAGGAAAGATTTTAGAAGGTTTGAGAGAGGAATTAGAACACGGAATGTATCCATTAATCATTGGTATTGATGATTCTGGTAGAATTCCAGCTTTGTTGATGACTGAGACCATATCTAAAATCTATGAAAAAAGGGATATGTCCAAACCACAGACATTCTTTTTTCCAAGTTATGCTACTTTGCCTAAGGAAGATCAGGTGAGGATAAGAGAATTACAAAAAGCCAATTTAGCTAAAATGCTAATTTTAAAACCAATAGATTTAAAGGATAAAAAGGTATTAATTGTTGATGATACTTTTAGAAGCGGACAGAGCCTTGAGGCAATAGTTTTAATACTTAATGACTTAAAAATATCTACTGATATTGCAGTAATGGCTCTAATGAAAGATGAAGGAGTACCCCAGCCGTTAGCGGAATTTTTACAGCATCCATCTTCAATAGAGATTCAAGTAAGAGTGTTAGCAGGTAAACGAGGGCGGGTAAAAATTTATAGAAATTCTTTGTTAAGTGGGGTTAGAAAGA
>CAZFXC010000110.1:0-1866 GCA_964522815.1 uncultured Candidatus Saccharibacteria bacterium | reverse complement strand
AAACACAGATGCTTCTGATATGGTATTTTTATCAGAATTTCAAGCCGCAAATTTTAAAGACAATGAGGAAGACAAAATAATTGAATATTGTTTAAAACAGCTTAAATAAATTTAACAATCAAATTCGGGAATGTAAATATATCCCGTTTGCCCCCGTATTACAGTTCTAACATTGTTCACAGTGTTGAGCCATTGAAAAAAGTATTACTTCGTGTGGTGCTTTTTTCAATTGTCTTGGGTTTGATGAGATATCGATGAATCTGTCCTCCGAAGGCCCGCTAAGCGGGGGAGCCAACCAAAACACCCAATAGGCAAGGTTTGGGAGTTTTTTGCTATAATATAGTTATGGATAAAAACCGAAAACTTAGGAATAAAATGAAGCCGGGTAAACCCAAGCAAATGATTGTTTATCTTTGCGGAAATTGCGGGTTTGAGTTTGGCAGGACAGAATTACATACGCCAATTTGTTCTTATTGCCAAGCGAAAAATGGTTTTACTATAGTTAAAAAACAAAAACTCACTCCCAGTGCCATTGCTGAAAGGTTAAAAGCATCCACAGACAATATGATGAGTGCGCTAATGGGAACTTACCAAATCAAGCCCAAAGAAATTGATGAAAAGGAACTTTTAAAAGTTATGCAAAAAGCCCAAAACTTTACACAAAAAATCCAAAAGTTAAAACTTAAAAAACATTAAAACCCCCCTAGTCATGTCTTCAGTTGTTTTTTCATCTTTAAAACCCATCCATCGCTACCTGTCTGCTAATAAGTAGAGGCGGATTGGGTGGAAATTGTTAAAATATTTATGTTAATAAAAAGCTACAAAGCCATGGTTTGTATGTTCCTTGCGCTTTTTTTTGCCCCCTCTCTTGTTTGGGCGCATCAACCCCGCATTACCGAGAGCCGGCTGACCGAGGTACCGAGCCCGGAAATTTCTAAAGCGTATTATGGCAAGCTCACGGGCGAGCCGGATGTCTATGTCATTAAAGCCGTTCAAGATTTTGACTTGTATGTAAATGTTTTAGTGCCGGACATTGCCGGACAGAAAAAAGATGTTTCCGCCGTGGTAGTTAAAAATGGCAATATTGCCCAGCCTCTGGCTGTGCTTGAGGGTATAAATTTTGAATGGCAAAAGTTTTATGAACCTTTTGGCGCCGATACTTACTGGATGGGTCCGGAGTACCAAGCGAGGGCCGAGGCCGGTACTTATGAGATTCGGGTGTGGAGTAGCAACAACGACAGCAAGTACTCGCTTGCCATAGGCGAAATAGAAGCGTTTGACGGCAAAGAAGGGCTAAACGCACTCACAATCATCCCTGAGCTGAAAAAGAATTTTTTTGACAAATCGCCAATTGGCTTTATTCGTTCGCCTTTTGGCTGGGGTCTTATAGTGGCCATGTATGTTCTCGCGCTCATGGTTGGGCTTTTATACCGTTATCTGGTGAGAAAATTTGCTCGCTCAGAAAACGGGAAAGTTTCAAAAAACATCAACAAGCGGGGGCGGGTGATCCGGCTGGTTTTGGGTTTGATTCTGCTACTTTTGGCAATGGCAACCACTTGGAATCCCCTAGTTATATTTATTTCCGGACTTTGTATTTTTGAAAGTATTTTTTCTTGGTGCGCGTTTTACCAGTTAATGGGGAAAAACACCTGCGATCTTTAGTGGCTAACGAGTCGGAGTAAGGCCATGCCAAGCCAACCTTACATTGTTTTGGCAAAGTGGTAAAATATAAAAATAAAGAGGTTAAAAGTTTTTTAAACATTTGATTTAACCTCCTATTTTTTTGGTTTGAGTTCAACTTTGGTGGTAAAAATTTTTATGAAATTTAAAAACGATAAATATAGAAAAGTTAGAGGAGGTTGGACG
>CAZFXC010000109.1:0-1882 GCA_964522815.1 uncultured Candidatus Saccharibacteria bacterium | reverse complement strand
CTAGCTAGAAAAGTAGCGGAACAACAAAAACTGACAGATGAACTAAAAACTGTAGAAGCCCAAATTACTGCCAGACTGGCAAAAATTAACCAAGAGAATGCCGAACGAAACAAAAAATTTCCCACCGCTCTGCACTTAGCCAAACCCGACAAGTGCGACTACTACCACTGTCATGGCTTACTCTGTGGTAAACCCGACCCCAAAACCGACGGTTGTGGCCATGGTTCTACCACCGAAGATGATGTGGACTGTAAAAAGTTTTTTGACTCTTATCTGCAATCAGCAGGGGTAAATTAATCTGCTTTAATTTCCAACTAAAAACCCTCACTTAAGTGAGGGTTTTTTTGGTATAAATAACCATTTACTTAGACAATAATGTAAACTTATGGCCAGCAACGACCAATAAACCATAAAGTAAAGCGCCACCAACGGCGGGGGCGGATCATCTTTTAACAACTTTACCTCAGACAGAGCTAAAGGTCCGGTTAAAATCACTTTAATAGGCAAAATAAAGTTAGACACGGTTTGCTTCCAAGCGACTGGAGAGGCGGTTTTAAGATAGGAGTCTGGATATTTTGGCATACCCCGCACACCAGTGGAGCCTAACAGCGAAGTGGTGATAAACATAAAAACAAACCCTGAAAAAATAAATATAAAAATAAAATTTTTTTTGGAAACAGTCATGATCGATAATAACAAAAACGATTAATTTTCGTTAAGAGTGTTGTTTGAATAAAATTCAATTATCCATTCAATGCCGTATTTGTCTCTAAACATACCAGAATACGAACCCCAAGGTGCATCGCCCATTGGGCCTTCAACTTCTCCTCCAACAGAAAGACCCTTAAATAATTTGTCCGCCTCTTCTTTACTTTCGGCGCTTACTGAAATTTTACTTCTGTTTTCATTTTCATTTACTCTTCCCATAAATTCTGGAACATCGTTTCCCATCAAAAAATTATTTTTACCAATGGGTAGAGTAATAAGCATGATTTTATTGGCCTCTTTTTCCGGTACCGAGAATTCAGAACTTGTAAGCTCTTTAAAACGTATGACTTTTGTAAACTCTCCGCCAAAAATTGACTTGTAAAATGTAAATGCTTCTTCAGCATTGCCATTAAAATTAATCCAAGGGTTTATCGTTATCATATTTAGCCCATCAAATAATTATTACACCTACATTATACATTATTATTCATGCCATAGACAAAAACTCCATAAATTTATGGAATAGTGTTTTTTTGCTCAGCTATATTTATGCGAAATTATTTAGAAGGCAATCCAAGATTGATAGCGCGTGTTTTAAACTATTTCTACCCCACTGGACAATTTTTGTTTACCCCGTAGCTCGGCCAAAGGCTGATGGTACCGGGGCAAATTGTCCACTCGGTTTAACAAAAAAGCTTAATAGAGTTTTTTATGTCAGCTGGCAGACTTTTGCTTAGCATATAAAACACGTGCCCTTGCTTGCCCACGGTTTCCAGCACGTCTAAGTTTTGTAAAATTATTAAATGCTGGGAAGTGGCTTTGAGCGATATCCCAAGTTCGGTTGATATTTGAGTAACATTTAAACTTTGCCCTTTAAAAAGCATTTGAATAATTTTAATTCGGTTAATGTTGCCCAAGGCTTTAAAAATTATTGTCCAACGTTTGCTCATAAATTTATTTAACCTTTTAGGTATTATACCACTCTTCTATGCCACTGGACAATTCGCGCGAATTGTCCACTAGGCAGAATGAGGGAATAAAATAAGAAATTAATGGGCCACACTGTGCCCTGCCGAAGTTTTAACGAAGGAGCGCCTCTGTTTGTTTTCCTTAAATAAGATTATTTCTCCAATTCATTCCTCGCATTCCAATACGCACACCAATCACAATGCTC
>CAZFXC010000108.1:0-1886 GCA_964522815.1 uncultured Candidatus Saccharibacteria bacterium | reverse complement strand
ACTTACAAACTTGCAGGTAAGACCTTTGTCATTACTGGCACGCTGGCAAGTATGTCTCGGGAAGAGGCCAAGCAAAAAGTTAGAGACTTAGGGGGAAAAGTATCCGAAGCCGTGTCTAAATTAACCACTTATGTGGTGGCTGGTAAAGAGCCGGGTTCCAAATTAACCAAAGCTGAAAGTTTAGGGGTGAAAGTTTTAACGGAAAACGAGTTTTTGGGTTTCTTAACCACAAAATAAAATATTGACTAAATTAAAATTTTGTCTAAGAAGCAGACTCAAAACTTTTAACAGCTTCTGTTTCATCTGTATAAATTTCAAAAACACTCTGAAGTTTAGTTATTTCTAATAAATCTTGTAGTCTGTTACCTGGATTAAGTAGTTTAAGTTTGCCATCTTGACCGGTTACTGTAGTTAAACAACCTACTAGTTCGCCCAACGAATGAGAATCTATCATTTCAACTTCTTTGAAGTTGAGTAAGATATGCTTTTTACCATTAGTTAATAAATTAGCTATTTTTTCCCTTAAGACAACGTTGCCTCCCATAAATTTTTTCATTTTGCCTGTAAGATCTAAAATTAAAACATCGCCCACTGGTCTTTCGGTAATAGTGAGATCTGGGATAAGTCTGTCTCTATTTTCTGGTGGAATTAAGCTCATAGTTTAAGTATATTACTTATTATTATAAGTAATATACCATAGTTTAATTTACAGGTAAATTAAATAATTTTAATAAACAACCGCTTTGTGTTATACTCAAAAGGTAGAAAAATTTAAATACAAAAATTTATGCCCAAAGTTAACATAAAACCCGAAAACAAAGCTGAAAATTTTGATGCCATTGCTCCGCAAAAAAATACGCCGGTAATGATAGCTACCACTCAAACCAAAGCAAAAAAAACTTCCTCGGTCCTTACTTGGTTATTATTAAGTTTATGGTTAGCGAGTGCGGGAACGGCTTACTGGTTTTTTAGTCAATACCAGAGTTTAAAAACTCAAGTTAATAGTGTGTCTGAACATACCGACACCGCTCTTGAGGCGGGTTCGGCTGGCGTAAGCTTAATCGATAAGATTAATCAACATATTTTATTGCCTCACGGAGAAGAACCGGAAATTACCACGATTACCAATGCCGAAGAATTAAGAAAGCAAGAAAATTTTTTTGAATATTCCCAAAATGGTGATGCGTTGGTAAAATTTAAAAATTTAGAAATTATTTTTAATCCCGTGGCCGATGTGATTGTGAATGCTAGAAGTCGGGGCACTGTGGCGGGTGCGGAAATTCGAGCCGTGCAAGGCGCCATTACCATAGATATAAGAAATGGTTCCGGAGTAGCCGGAGTAGCTGGTAAAACCGCGGAAAGTTTTAAGGGCGTTAAAGATTTTATTGTGCAAAATATTGGCAATGCCGTAAATAATTATGCTCAAACGATTTTAGTAAATTTAAGTAGTAAGGATTTAACCGGTTTAGAGAAACAATTTAATACCAAAGCAGTTACAGAAATTCCCAAGGGTGAAAAACCTTCCACTGCGGATGTGGTAATAATTTTAGGGAAAAAATAAGCTTAATAGTCTAATCTAAAATTTCATTAATTCTAGACTTCTGTGGTTATTATGTGGACAAGGGTTTTTTTGCTTATATTTAAGCCAAGTTATTTTTGAATAATTTTTGGTTTATACTCTTGACAACTATTGGTGGATTTATTAAAATAGTTAGACGAAATTAGTTTATAGATTGGACACTATAAATATGATTAAATTCCATTTAGTTTTAAAGCAAATGCGGTTTATGTAAACGGCCAATTTAATTTGCGCCTTTCATAACCGCTAACGCGGTTTTTTTTGTCGCTCCTTAGGAATAAAATCATTGAGCGACAATCCTCCGAAG
>CAZFXC010000107.1:0-1907 GCA_964522815.1 uncultured Candidatus Saccharibacteria bacterium | reverse complement strand
TTTTTATTTTTTACCCGCCCAAAAGCCGGAAATATTGAATCACGTTTTGAAATTATTATAAATTGTAATCTGGTAACCATTCGCGCGAATGGTTACCAGATTACAATGGTAGTTTTTTGATATTTTATGAACGGACAACTGAGAGACAATATTAGCATAGGTTTAGAAGTGGAGGTGGTTTTAAAAGCCCACCAAAAAACCGGGCAATTAACCCGGGGTATGGTTTCGGAAATTTTAACGAATTCCGCTTTTCATCCGCATGGTATTAAGGTAAGGTTAGCTTACGGTCAAGTGGGTAGAGTTCAGCACATCATCAATCAAAAATAGATTACCTGGAAAAAGATTTTTTAAAAGCCCTGCCGAATCTGGGACGGCCAAACCGAGAAAACGGATGGGGTTTTTTTCGAGCGCCAAACCCCGAACGAGAACGGTTAAAACGGCTACCGGTAAGACGTTCGTTATTTTCCGAATGGGTAGGGGAGTCAAATTTTTTGTAAGCCGGTTTGGGGGTAGCGGAATTGTTAAGGCCCAGCGGAGGCGTTTGGTTAAACGGCGTTCTGTTACTTGGTCGGTGAGCGGAAAAATTTTTAAACGGCGCAACCGGTCTTGAGGAAGCCAAGTTTTTGGTGGGCAGTTGTTTTTTAATTAAACGTTCAATGTTCCAAACATCGCGTTTTTGGTCTAAGGTAGCCAAAGAAATGGCATGGCCGGCTTGTTCGGCTCTGCCGGTTCGGCCAATACGGTGAACATAGTCACTGGCTTGTTCGGGTAAATCGTAATTAATAACCAATTCAATACCACTCACATCTAAACCTCTGGCAGCAATATCGGTTGCCACTAACACGCGGTATTTGCCCAGCTTAAAGCCTCGCAAAGCTTCTAACCTTTGGCTTAAAGATTTATTGGAATGGATTTCGGTGGCAGTAAACTTTTGTAATTTTAATTCACTGGCAATTTTTCTGGCTCCGTGTTTGGTGCGGGAAAAAACTAAAGTACTGCCTTTATATTCATTTAAAATTTTTAACAATTCCGGCATTTTGCCGTGTCTGTCCACAAAAATTATTTCTTGAGTCACTTTGCTGGCTGTGGAGCCGGCCGGCGCCACTTCTACTCGCACCGGTAGCTTCATGTAAGTGGAAGCGATTTTAACAATTTCCGGGTCCATGGTGGCGGAAAAGAGCATGGTCTGCCTCTCTTGTGGGACATGGTTTAAAATTTGTTTCAGTTGGGGGGCAAAACCCATATCTAACATTCTATCAGCTTCGTCTAAAACTAAAATGCCAATATCGGCTAAGCGAATACTTTTTTGTTCCAAGTGGTCAATTAATCTTCCGGGGGTGGCAATAATTACGTGGGGCCGGTTTCTTAAAGCATACATTTGGCGAGAGATGGCTTCGCCCCCAATTAACACAGCGGTTTTTAAGCCTAAGCTTCGGCCTAAATTTTGCAAAGCTTCGTTAACTTGAATGGCTAATTCGCGGGTAGGTAATAATACGAGGCCTTTAAATTTATTTTGCGCAATTCTTTGGAGCATGGGCACGCCAAAACCTAAGGTTTTGCCGGTGCCTGTTTGAGCAATGCCCATAACATCTTTGCCTTCAATGGCAATAGGTATGGCTTGCAGTTGAATGGGCGTAGGGGTTTTAAAGCCTTTTTGAGTAAGAATTTCTAATAGCTTAGGCGCAATACCTAGGCCATGAAAGGAGGTTTCGTTGTTATTTATTGGGGTCAATTGATAGGGGTTAAAACTAAGACCATAATTATATCACAATCTTTTTATTTTGTCAATTATCGATTCTGTAAGAAGAAATAAAAGGTGTGATATAATATTTAGGTTAAAAATTAAATAAACATTAATGGAAAATACACATCAACATCACGAAATGGTAAAGAGTGGAGGGCAAAAA
>CAZFXC010000106.1:0-1924 GCA_964522815.1 uncultured Candidatus Saccharibacteria bacterium | reverse complement strand
TTAATGCTTTATCCGCCTTCGCTAAAGCTTCGGCGGATGACTCGCTATTCAATAAATTAAGGTGAGACAATATCTGTTCTGCGGTATGAGGCAGAAACGGCAGTAAACTTAGCCCGATTTGATGCAACTCCAATAACAAAAATTCTATATCTTTTTTGGCTTCGGCTTCATTTATTTTTATTTTTTTAAACGGTTCGGTTTTTTGAATATATTCATCACAAGCTTTAATTTTTTGCCAAATCAGGTCCATAGCTTTTTGGAGTTCGTATTTTTCTAAATGCTGATTTGTTTTCTCATTCCTAATTCCTAATTCATACTTCATAATTCCGGCATTCACTGCCATTTTCAAAATCCGACTCGTTAAATTTCCAACCCCATTGGCCAAATTGGCATTATAACTTTCTACCAACCGTTCCCATGTATAGTCGCCGTCTTCAAAAGTTGGAATTTCCCGCAAGAGATAATACCTTAAGGCATCTATGGCTTGCTCTACTGTTAATCCTTTTTCTTTAAGTTGATTGATAATGGAATACGGGTCAGCTACATTCCCCAAACTCTTAGACATTTTTTGCCCACCACTGGTAATAAAACCATGGATAATAATTTGCCGAGTTGTAGGCAGACCAGCCGAAAGTAGCATGGCTTGCCACATGGCAGACTGCTGACGTAAATTATCTTTACCGGCAATTTGCACAGCTTTAGGGTTTTCCTCTGTTCCCCAAAAATCCGTAAACTGATTTGCTGATTTGCCGGTTTGCTGATTACTAGACGCGTCCCAGCCCAAAGTAGAAACATAGTTAATTAATGCATCAAACCACACATACATGACTTGAGTTTCGTCTCCGGGCACTGGCACGCCCCAAGGCATTTTGGCTTTTAACCGAGAGATAGAAAAATCTTGCAGACCTTTTTTTACAAATTCTTTTATTTCATTAAACCTAAATTCCGGCACCACAAAATCTGGATACTTTTCATACAAATCTAAAAGCGGTTTTTGATACTTACTAAACCGAAAAAAATAATTTTCTTCTTCTAAAACTTCAATTGCCAAATTCGGATGTACCAAACATTTCCCATCTTGAGTTAATTCGCTTTCGGTTTTCTCAAGCTCACAACCCACACAATATTTAATATGATAAATCTTTTTATAAATATCTCCGTTTTTAAAACATCGCTCCCAAAAAACTTGGCAAGCTTTAATATGATGCTCATCGGTGGTGCGAATAAAATGAATTTCTGGCAATATCCCCAAAGCTGGCATTAAGTTTTTAAATTTTTCCGCAAACTCATCTACATACTGTTTAACTTCTTTACCTTCCTCTTGAGCCTTTCTAAAAATTTTCACTCCGTGTTCGTCGGTACCGGTATTAAAAAATACTTCCCCCCCTAAAAGTTTTTGGTACCTAACAATACTGTCGGCCAATACCATTTCCAAAGCAAACCCCAAATGCGGGTCGCTATTTACATAAGGTAAGGTTGTGGTTAAATAAAATTTATTTGGCATTGGGTTTAATTACTTTACACCAAAATGATGGAATTGCACCTGACTTTTTTTCCCGCTCACCTGTAATAAATACATTATATGTTTTACCTTCAGTAATACTCTCATGGTCTTTATGAAGAATTAAGTAAAATTTCACAAACTCAGTATTGGGTATTCCTAATGTTGCTCTCAACTCATATTTTCCCTTTAAACTTTTGTGTAAATCAAATTTAACATCAAAGTACTGCCTCCCGATTTCTGGCAAACTGCTTTGTGCCTCTAACCTCCCATCATAATTTGCAAATCTTTGACCTACCATAAAACATAAAAAAGCTTAATTCTAAGCTTTTTTATTATACCGATATTTGAGGCTTTGCACAACTTAATAAATTGCGCTTACTCTAACGTTGACTGGGGATCTTTTTCATCCAAAATCTGCTT
>CAZFXC010000105.1:0-1939 GCA_964522815.1 uncultured Candidatus Saccharibacteria bacterium | reverse complement strand
CATCAATATCCGTAATATTCATTACCCAATGGGGTTTAAACCCACCCAGCTTTAAGGTTCTAAAGAGCACATCGGCCATAACAAAAGACCTTAAATTGCCAATATGGGCATAATTGTAAACCGTGGGCCCGCAAGAATACATATTGACATGGTCTTGATGGGCGGGAGAAAACTCCTCGACTGTTTTGGTTAAAGTGTTGTATAATTTAAGCATATCAAAATATTAGCATAAATGAGATAAAAAATTAAGTAATTATTAACTTTCATAAATATATGAGGCATAATCATCGTATTTCAAAAGATTTTAATCCGTCCGACATAGTATTAGGCGAAGAATCATTAACTGACGAAAAAAAAATTCAAGACCGAAAATCTGGACTTAGACTAACGGGACAAGCTGAGTATTTAGCCATTACTGGACTACAAACACCAAATAGTAAAGAGAGAGAAAGATTATTAAATAAAATGGCTCGTTTAGAAGCTTTAAACATAAAATTTCAAATTGCAAAGCCCCATGCAAGAACGGCAGAATACGATTGGAGAACTCCAAATGATGTTCTAGGAGTTGCAGCAAGTTTAGAAAACTCAACAGATGAACAAAATAATCAGCTAGCAAAATCTACCCATAGAGACACATTAGCTCAAGCCTACTTAAATGCAGTTAAATCAAGTAATTCAGAACACATCTTAGCCGAACCTCAAGATGGAATTAAAAGATATCTTACACAAGCAAAAACTGATTTACAAGATGCTGAAAAAATGACCCGAGGTCCATTTTGGAATCATCTACCTAAAGAAAAAGTTTTGGAAAGATTAGTAGGTTTTGGTTTAGCAGCCTTAAAAGAAAACGATTTAGAAACTGCCTTAGAAGCCTTTCGAATCGCAAACGCAACCAATGAAAATGATATAAAGGCAGCCTTACTTGCAAAAATTGAAGATTTTAAAGACAGATTAAATGAAAACCCTTCCTTAGCAGAAAAAATTCAAACTTTAAAGGAAGCGCTCGCATCCAAATAATTTTTCTCACGGATGAACCTTGGTAGGTTCGTCCGTGTTTGTTGTATAGCTACTGGCACTATTGTTTTTGCCAGCTTGCCACACTTACCGATTGGCCAAAAAGATCTTCAAGCTTGGCGTGCTGAGGTGCGTTCATCCCACACCTCACCAAAAATACTTGCTTCATATCTTGTCCAATCTTGTGTCTTGAGGACCTGACTTTGCGAAAGCCCATACCCCAAGCCAGACGGTAGATTACCTTGCGCCCTGCCGGGGTTGAGCCCTGCTTAAACTGCACCAAATACTGCATACTTTGCCTCCGTTTGGAATGTTGGCTCTTTGTAAAACAAAAGCCACCGGTCTTGCGACCGGAGGCAAAAAGTGAAAGTAAAAAATAATTTATTTTAACTTAAAATCCCCAGTCACAATATACAGTGTGCATGAGGAAGTACAATTCAAATTCAAATAATGATTAGGAATTAACATATTTTTATGTTATCCTATAAATATTCCAATGTCAAAAAACCAACTAATTTTTTATTAGTTTTATGCCCGCATTTAAACCTGAACAACCACGACCAACTGAATTATTAAATCAACCTTCTTTAGAACAAGCTCAACAAAAACTCAAAGAATTAAAAGAAAGAGCCAATAATTTAATTATTCGTTTAAAATCCTTATGCTCAGGTAAATCAAAAATCACACAAAAAGAAATTTCTTCCTTAGAATTAAGTATTCGGGCGATTATAAATGAATATACTACACTAACGTCTCATATAATATATATACGAGAGTTAACAGGACTTGATAACGATGTACAAAAGCAAATTAAAGAATTTAAATCTGAATCTGCAGAACTTTTAAGGCAACTTAAAAGTAGGGCAAACAAAAATTCCTTAGCAGGAAAAATTAGAAGAATCTTAAACTAACAATTAAAAAAATT
>CAZFXC010000104.1:0-1973 GCA_964522815.1 uncultured Candidatus Saccharibacteria bacterium | reverse complement strand
GGTTGGATTTGGCGGAGAAAGAAACGCAAGAAGCGGAAATTTTGAATAAATTTTTACCCGCGTTAATGCCTGAAGCTGAAGTGTTAACTCACATTGAACAGGTTTTGGCTGGCAATAATTTTACTGCCAGTGATTTTGGCAAAGCCATGGGTGCAGTCAAAGCCAAGGTAGGGAATAATGTAGATAATGCTTTGGTCGCCAAGTTATTGAAACAGAAACTAAAATAATCTCGATCCGAATGCTCCAAATTAAATCCGAATGACTCTAATGTTTATAAAACATAATTCGGATAATTCGGATGTATTCGTTGATTAGGATCGCCTTATGAGTAAAGAACAATACATTACCGGTTTAGATATTGGCACTTCGGCTGTTCGCGCAGTGCAAGGTCGCATTAACCCGGAAGACGGGGTTTTAAATGTGATTGGCGCTTCGGAGAGCGAAAGTTTTGGAATTCGCAAAGGTGTGCTCGTGGACATTGAAGAAGCGGTGTCCGGCATTTCCAGTGTGCTGGAGAAAGTGGAAAGGATGACGGGGGTGCCCATCGAAAGCGCTTATGTGTCGGTGTCCGGCAGTCATATTTCTACTTTACAAAGTCATGGAGTAATTGCGGTCTCACGGGCCGATGGGGAAATTAGCGAAGCTGATGTGATCAGGTGTGTGGATGCCAGCCAAGCCATTTCCGTCCCGCAAAACCGAGAAATTTTACATGTGTTTCCCAAAAGCTTTACCTTAGATGGCCAGACGGGCATTCGGGATCCACTCGGCATGAGCGGGGTGCGTTTGGAAGTTGATACTTTAATTGTGCAGGCGGGTTTGCCGTTTATTCGCAATTTGAGCCGAACCATTACGCAAGCCGGATTGGAAATTAACGATTTAGTCTTAGCGCCTTTGGCTACGGCTGAGTGCGTGTTAACCAAACGACAAAAAGATTTAGGCGTGGCAGTGGTGGATTTGGGCGGTGGCACTACCAGCTTAGCTGTTTACGAAGAAGGGGATTTACTCCACGCTTCGGTATTGCCTTTAGGCCAACAACATTTAACCAACGATTTAGCCATTGGGCTGAGAAGCAGTATTGAAACAGCGGAAAAAGTTAAATTACTCTATGGCCACACCGACCCTAAGGCAGTGAATAAGTTAGATGAAATAGATTTAGCCAAAATTGACGAACACGAAAAAGAAAGTGTAGAAAGGGGTTATGTGGCGGAAATTATGGAAGCTAGACTTGAAGAAATTTTTGCCATGGTGGCTAAGGAACTTAAAAACATTGGCCGAGATGGCAAATTGCCTTCTGGTATAGTACTTACCGGTGGGGGAGCGAAATTACCGGGGGTGGTAGATTTTGCCAAAAAACAATTAAGACTGCCTTGCGTCTTAGGGAAACCACAAAATATTACCACTGTTATAGATAGAATCGATGATCCGAGTTTTGCCACTGTGGTGGGTTTGCTTTTGTGGGGACAAAAATATGGACAAGTTGGCAGTTTTACTTCTAGCAATATGCTGTCCTCGGTAAAAAGTGCCTTTTCCCGCCCCGGGGCAGAAAAAGTAAAAAAGTGGTTGAAGTCGTTTCTGCCCTAGAATTGGTTTAAAATCGTCAATAGTTAAGTAACCTGCATTAGTTGACAAAATGCGGGTTTTTTGTTATAATAGGTAGTTCTTTTTGTAAATAATATATTTGCAAAAAGTAAGAATTGTTAAGGAGGAAAATTGAATTTTAGTTCAGTTAGTTTTTTTGTGGGATTTTAAGATAACTCCCCCTGCCCCTCTTTGGAAAAGAGGGGGGGAAGGGAAAACCGGACGAGCAGGAAACAATAGAAAAGACTGATCACTGGGCACTGTCCACTGATTACTAATTTGTGTTTTTTCTTGCTCGTCCGGAATGCCAATTCTCGGGCGCTTCTTACAATCCGCCTCAACAGGTGGAAAAAGCCTAAAAGGGCGTTTTGTAATTAGCGTTCGGGGAGGGTAAA
>CAZFXC010000103.1:0-1976 GCA_964522815.1 uncultured Candidatus Saccharibacteria bacterium | reverse complement strand
CAGGCGAATCCGGTAAGAGTGTTTGATGCCGGCATAACTATGCAAAGCGGACTGCAGTTTCCTCAGGGTCTTCAGATGCCAGCTGGGTATCCGGCGAGCGGAGGCGCACAAAGCGCTGATGCTTACTGGAATAATTTAAACCAAGGACAGGGGCAAGTTCAGAGTGCTAAAACTGCCAAAGGTAGTTATACGGTTAAAAAAGGTGATACATTATGGAAAATTGCGAAGAAATATTATGGTGATGGCGCCAAGTGGCGAAAAATTTTAGAAGCCAATCCGGACTGTTTAGCCAGACGAGGGGATACCAAAACTCTGAAGGTCGGCTTTAACCTAGTAATTCCGGAATAACAAATTCATTTTATCATTAAAACATCCTATCATTTTAACAAAAGGCAATCTATATTACTGTAATTAAATTTTTTGTTAGTATGTTATTGTGCTAGTATGTTAAAATAATTTTTATGGAAAACGAACATCATCATTCTCATACTCACAGTCATAGTAAAGAATTAACTTTGCCCATGAGCGTGCTACTCGCTTCAATTATTTTAGCCGGTGGTATGCTGGGGGCGAGTGCTTTAATGGCTCAAAATTTAAAAACGGTTTTAGGCACCGTAGGCAAAACCAATACCATTACTTTACCCACTAACCCCAGCCAGCCTTCTCAGCCTTCGGCCGTGCCTACCGCGCCGGGTGGAGTTGTAAAAGTAGAAGCTCGTAAAGATGCGCCGACTTTGGGCAAGGGTAAAGTGGAGATAGTGGAATTCTCCGATTTTCAATGTCCGTTTTGTCAAAAGTTTGTAAATGATGCGTATAAGCAAATTAAAGCCAAATATGTAGATACGGGTAAGGCTAAATTAGTCTTTCGGCATTATCCTTTATCTTTCCACCAGAATGCACAAAAAGCCGGCGAAGCCGCTGAATGCGCTAACCGACAAGGGAAGTTTTGGCCCTATCACGATGTGTTATTCCAAAAAGGCCAGTCCGATGGTAAGGGTTTAGAAGTGGAGAGTTTAAAACAGTATGCCAAAGATTTGGGTTTAAATTCCGACAAATTTAATGCTTGTTTAGATAATGGCGAAACGGCCAGTATTGTAAGCGGTGATACTACAGCAGGCAATAATGCCGGCGTGTCTGGCACACCTACTGTCTTTATTAATGGTCAAAAAGTGGTGGGCGCCCAGCCTTTTTCTGCCTTTGAAAGTATTATTGAATCTGCCTTAAAATAAAAGTTAGTTAAGTGTCCGGTGTAATTTTGACTAAATATGCAAACAATCGAAAAAAAAGTTTTATGGTTAGTGGGTTTAACCGCTGTGCTCGTGGTGGTGGTGTTGGTGGTGCTTAGATGGCAAAATAATCGACAGAAACCGGCTCAAACAATTTTGCCAGCTCGGTTTGCTTTTGAAAATAAAATTTTGCCTAAAAATTTTCCCGAAGATTTTCCGCAAGTGGATTTAAACCAGAAGACTTTGCAAAACGAGGAAGTGGATGTAATGGGTAAAAAGCAAGCCAAACGCCAATTTTTAAGCGAAAAATCTTTGCAGGAAAATTACACTCTCTACAAACAGTACTTATTGGAAAAGCAATGGCAAATTTTGGCGGATGTCAATAATGACTTAGTGAAAACTTTAATTGCTCAAAAAAATAACCAAAATTTTATTATTACCTTAACTACCGACCCGGAGAGTCAAAAAGTTTTGGTTAACGCCACAGTGGAATATTAAACAATGACAAAATAAAAACACCCCTCGGCTTCGCTTAGGGGTGTTTTTATAATGTTTGGTTTTTGGTTAATGAAAAATTATGCATTATTAATTAGGTTAATGGTCAAGGTTTTTTGGTTTAATATTTTAGACAATTTCCCACATTTGTGGGTTTTTGTCTAAAGGAGTTTTAAAAAATCCAGTTTAATTATTTAAATTAGGATTTTTTAAAGAGAGAAAGAGAGGCGGAAGCGGGAGGTGAAAGATGTGGTT
>CAZFXC010000102.1:0-1997 GCA_964522815.1 uncultured Candidatus Saccharibacteria bacterium | reverse complement strand
ATTTTCAATTTTCAAAAACAGCAAAAATAACTTTTGTTTTATTGGTATTAGGGTTTTTGGCTGTGGGGTGTCAGAAGAAAAGCAATCAGCAGACAGCTAATCAGCCAATCAGCCAGTCAGTGAATCAGCAGACAGCCAATCAGCCAGTCAGTAATCAGCAATCAGTAAAGCAAGAAATAAAATTTACTCATTTAGTTGTTGGAGTAGATAATGAGGCAAAGGAGTTTACAACATTAGACAAAACCACGGCTTTGGAGTTTTTAAACAGTAAGTTTAAGGTAGAGACTAAAACATTTTCCGGCGTGGGGGAATATGTGGTAGCCATAAATGGTCTAACGGAAACCACTGGAAAAAACTTTTGGGCGTTTTATGTAAATGGCAAACAGGCGAAAGTCGGTGCCGGGGATTATGTTTTACAAGCGGGCGATAAAGTAGAGTGGAAATTGGAAGCGATAAAATAAATGACAAAAATTAGTAAATAATAAAAATGACAAAAATAGTAGGTAGTTTTATATTTTTGTCATTTTCGTTCATTTTATAATTAGTTATAAGAAATTGTTTATGATTATCTATTTAATAATAATTACAGCAGTGGTAAGTAGGTTTGTGCCTCATCCGGTCAATTTTGCTCCCATTACAGCCATTGCCATATTTAGCGCTTATCATTTAGGCTGGAAACAAGCTGTGGGTTTAACTTTAGTTATTCGGTTAGTGAGCGATTTATTTTTAGGATTGGTCGCTTGGCCTATGATGGTGGCAATTTATGCTTCGCATTTGGTGGGTGTGTTATTGGGGGTGTGGATTCGAAATTTAAAGAATGTCATTCCGGAAACCCGCCTTGGTGGGGTATCTGGAATCCAGAAACAAACAATGGATCCTGGCTCACAGGCCGGGATGACACTAGGAAAATGGGTAAGAATTATTGTTGCTTCTTTAGGTGCCTCTGTAATTTTCTTTTTAGTTACTAATTTTGCTTTTTTGTATTCTAATTATTCTCACAACTTATCAGGCATTATAGAAAGTTATATTAACGGACTGCCTTTTTTAAGAGGCACTCTAATGGGCGATTTGGTTTATTCCGTGGTTTTATTTGGCGGGTTTGCGTTAGTGGAGAAATATCAAATCTTCAAAATCAAATCTCCAAATTTTAAACATCAATTATAAAATTGGTATGCAAAAAGGTGTAGATTTTACAGGAGAAAGGCCAATAGCCAGTGAGACTTCATTGTCTGCGGAAACAATTGAACATCAAGAAATTGCCGAATTAGCCGAGCCTGTCAGTAGAATTTTAGAAGCCTTAAGATCGGAATTGGAACGCGGAACTTATCCTTTAATTATTGGCATAGATGACTCCGGACGGATTCCGGCTTTATTAATAGCAGAGACTTTAACTCGGATTTATGAAAAACTGGGAATACCTAAACCGCAAATTTTATTTTTTCCCAGTTATGGCACTTTGCCAAAGGCGGAGCAGGTAAGTATTGGGCGATTACAAGCAGAAAAATTACAACAGTTTTTAGCACAAAGAAATATAATTTTAAAAGATAAAAAAGCATTAATAGTAGACGATGCATTAAAGACCGGAAAAAGCATCACCCAAATTGTTTTGGAGTTAGATAAAATGGGTGTGAATATGGATATCGCGGTGATAGGGTTAATTCAGCAAGAGAATCAGGTTTTAATGGACACAGTTAAGGATCCAGCCCCCCAAGCTTCGGAAATAAGAGTGGTGTTTGGTCAAAGTGGTAATTCTGGATTATATAGACAAAAACAACTTGGTGGTACTAGAAAAACTAATGGAATTTGGTCTAAGGGTTTAGTAGCTACTTTAAAGCAAGGGGTAAGAAAATTAGAAAATGATGCACAGGGAGGTTGGAAGCATAAGAGAAAATTTAAAACCTGGCAAAGGAAGTTTGGAGATGTTAATGAGTTAGGGAAAAAATTAAATATTGAAGGTATAGGACGAGCTAGACAAGATATAAAAATTTTAGCCGGTC
>CAZFXC010000101.1:0-2013 GCA_964522815.1 uncultured Candidatus Saccharibacteria bacterium | reverse complement strand
AACCGCGCAATTTCTTATAGGCAAGATAAGAACTATGACCACTTTAATGTGGCTTTATCTGTGGCTGTGCAAAAAATGGCAAGGTCAGACAGGGGCAGTAGCGGGGTGTTATTTACTATAGATACGGAAAGCGGGTTTAAGAATTGTTTAATTATCAATGGGGCGTGGGGTCTTGGGGAATTTGTGGTTAAGGGAATTGTGAACCCCGATGAGTTTAAAGTGTTTAAACCAACTTTAAAACAGGGTTTTAAATCTATCATCAATAAAAAATTAGGCAGTAAAGAGAAAAAGTTAATTTATGCTTCGGAAGGCACAGAGCCCACAAGGGAAGCGCCGGTAGCCGAAGCCGACCGGCACCGCTTTGTGCTAAACGATGAGCAAATTTTGCAATTGGCCAAGTGGGGAGTAATTATTGAAGAGCATTATGGGAGGCCCATGGACATTGAATGGGCTTTCGATGAAAAAGAACATCAGCTCTACATTGTGCAGGCTAGACCCGAAACTGTGCACGCGCACCGAGACGCGAATTTTTTGGAAGAATTTGTGATTGAAGAAAAAGGTAAAGTAATTACGCAAGGGGCTGCGGTGGGCGCTAAGATTGGGCAAGGGAAAGCACACTACATAAAAGATGCGGCGAATATTTCTGAGTTTAAAAAAGGTGAAGTGTTAGTGACAGAAATTACCGACCCCGACTGGGAGCCGATTATGAAGATTGCTTCGGCGATTGTAACTAATTCCGGTGGGCGAACCTCGCACGCTGCCATTGTGTCGCGCGAGTTAGGCATACCGGCTGTGGTGGGCACGGGGAATGCCACTACGGTAATTAAAGACGGGCAGGAAATTACGGTTTCCTGCGCCGAAGGTGAGTTGGGTAAAGTTTACGAAGGTTTACTGAAATTTAAAGTTAACAAAACCGACCTTACCGGTTTTACCCCACCCAAGGTAGATATTAAAATGATAGCTGCCGATCCGGAACTTTCGTTTGGCTATTCTTTTTTACCCAATAAGGGCGTTGGCTTGGCTCGGCAAGAGTTTGTCATATCCAATTCCATAAAAATCCACCCTAATGCTTTAATTAATTACGATACGTTAGAAGACAAAGAAGTAAAAAAACAGATTGATATTTTAACTGTGGGTTACGAAGACAAATCAAAATATTATGTGGAAAAATTAGCTTTTGGCTTGGGTCAATTAGCTGCGGCGTTTTACCCCTTTGATGTACTTATGCGGTTTAGTGATTTTAAAAGCAATGAGTATGCCAATTTAATTGGGGGAAAATTATTTGAACCCATAGAAGAAAACCCCATGCTCGGTTGGCGGGGGGCGAGCCGATATTATTCTCCGTCATACGAAAAAGCTTTTTCCTTTGAAGTGGAAGCTGTAAAAAGAGTGAGGGAAGAAATGGGACTTTGGAACTTAAGTGTAATGGTGCCGTTTTGTCGCACGCCGGAAGAAGGTAAAAAAGTGGTGGAACTAATTCATCGCTACGGGCTGACCAATCGGATAAAACCGGAAGTCCGTAAGCAAAAGAAAAATGGGGATTTGGTGGAAGGTTTGGAAATTTGGGTGATGGCGGAAATCCCCTCTAATATTTTACAGGTAGAAGAATTTGCGGAAATTTTTGACGGCTTTTCCATTGGCAGTAATGATTTAACTCAGTTGACTTTAGGGTTAGATAGAGACAGTAAAGACATTGCGCATATTGGCAATGAACGCAGTCCGGCCGTGAGAAAATTAATTAGTATGTTAATTAAAGAAGCGCACGCGCGGGGACTGAAAGTCGGGATTTGCGGGCAAGGGCCTTCGGATTTCCCGGATTTTGGCGAATTTTTGGTGAAAGAGGGCATAGACAGTGTGTCTTTAAACCCGGACACGGTAATAAAAGCCACTTTGAACATTAAAGCAGTGGAAGATAAAATTGGGAAATAATTTTTAAAGTATTGACCCACTAAAAAACCAATCTTATAAGATTGGTTTTTTAGTGGCGGTGTTTTTTGGACGAAGTTCGAACAT
>CAZFXC010000100.1:0-2032 GCA_964522815.1 uncultured Candidatus Saccharibacteria bacterium | reverse complement strand
TGAACTTTTTCCGAATCAAATTGAAATAAAACCGGCCGAATTAATTTATACATTTATCGATATTGATTAATTTCATCTCTAAGTTTTTTTGCTTCTTCTTTAGGGTTATCTGAAAAAATTATCCCCCGAGAGGAGTTAATGATCATGCCTAATTTTTGTGAATTAATGCCGGCTTTAACTACCGCTTCTACATCTCCACCTTGGGCACCCACGCCAGGCACTAACAAAGTCATATCACCCACTATTGCCCGAACCACCTTCATTTCCTCGGGGTAAGTGGCGCCCACAACCAGCATACAATTGTGATTAATATTCCAATTGGCAAAAACTTTTTGTGCTACAATTTGCCACAAAGCCTTACCATCAGCCGATGTAAGATCTTGCAGTTCTCCGGCTCCAGGATTAGAAGTCCGACAGAGAATAATCGATACTTTATCTGCCCTGTCTAAAAATGGTTTTAGAGCTTCTTTGCCTAAATACGGATGTAAAGTAATCGCATCAAAACCCAGTTCATCAAAAACTGCTTTTACATAACCATTATTAGTATTGCCAATATCCGCCCGTTTAGCATCGCATATGGTTAAAACATCCGGGTATTTATTTTGCAAATAATTCATGGTCATTTTTAACTCTTTTATACCCTGCTCACCTCTGGCTTCATAAAATGCCGTGTTGGGCTTGAAGGCAGAAACAAATTCTACGGTCTCATCTATTATCCATTTATTAAACTCAAACTGAGGAAACTCCTTGTCTTTAAAATTTGCCGGAAGTTTTTCATATTCACTATCCAGACCTACGCATACTAATGAATTAACTTTTTCTGCTCTCAAATTATACTTGGTTGTAATATTATTCATAAAAATTATATTAAAGCATCTATGACTTTTTGAATTAATTTTTTTGGAGATTTTTCAAAAATAATTTTAGCTTGAGTTGGTTTGTTAATGACTTTAATCAACTTTGGTAACTCTTGCGCTACACCTCCTGAACCAGCCAGCACACCAATCACCTTACCAGTATCATATAAACCAATAAACTCATGCATAGTTCCCCATTTGCCGGAAATAATAATTCCAGCATCACACTGAGCGGTTGAAGCCACATTTCTAAACTTCCTCATAACTGCTACATCTTTTTTAAAGTAGGTTAAATTTTTTGGAACAAAAAATAATTTTGTATATGTTGAAACATCACACTCCTTAACTGTTTGTTGTAGCATCTTAAGATTAGTTGCAGCTGGAAAACCCCAAACCTTACCCCCTGCTTGCTTAGCACCCAAAGCGGCAAAATAAGGTAATCCCGAACATGCTCCATTCACCAGAATGTGTTTATGGGTAGCAATTAATTGGCCAATTTCAAAAGCCTGTCTTTGATATTTTTCAATACTACTATCTTCACCCAAACTCCCGGCTGCACCAAAAACCCCAATTTTAAAATTACGCATTTTTCTTATTTTCTAAATATTTTTTTCCGTGTCCGACTTTGGTATTAATCGGCACACCCGCCTCACAAAGCGGACATGCGCCGTCTTTAAAAGTGGGCACCTCAAATTCATCCAGCGGAAAAAACGGCACACCAAAATATTCGCTAGTAACAATTTTCGGACTTCGGTTGACCATCACCGAAACCGCCACTACCTCTCCACCCACAGCCTTAACCGCTTCCACCACTTTTTTAGCTGACTCACCCGTAGTTGTTAAATCTTCTACCACATAAACTTTCTTACCCGTAATAAATTTATCGTACCCCCGAGTAAAAGCCATACCAACTTCTGCGGTTTTTTCCGTATACACACCAAACACTTCTTTATGTTTTAATGCAGATAGATGATTGGCTGTCCAAGTTGAAAGTATAATTCCGCCTAAAGCCGGACCTACTACGGTATCCACTTCTAAATCTTTTACTTTTTCGGCAAACAACTTACATACTTCCGAAGTATCCTGCGTGTGCGGGTAAAGTGCATCTTTATTTATGTAAGTAGCAAAATGCGCGCCACTCGTGCCCACAAAATGACTATCGGTAATGACTGCTC
>CAZFXC010000099.1:0-2032 GCA_964522815.1 uncultured Candidatus Saccharibacteria bacterium | reverse complement strand
GAAACTTTATTTAACCCTTTACCTTCAGATAGTTTAACCGGCACGCTTTTAGGTATTGCGAAAGGGTTTTTGGCTGTAGTGGGGCTGTGGGGGGTGGTGTTTGTAATGATTGGCGGGTTTAAAATGGTAATTGCCAATGGGAACGAGGAAGCCATTACGGCAGCCAAAAAAACCATTACTTGGGCAATTCTAGGCGTGGTGGTGGCTTTGTTATCTTTTAGTATTATTGCCATTGTGCAAAATCTGTTAGGGGCAGAGATTCCAGAACCACCCCAGAGCTCTAATATTATTAAGCCAAATGAAAATGTCTAAACAGCTTTTTTTAAAAATTGGATTTTTTAGTTTAATCATGATTTTTGGCTGTTTGGTAAAACCGGTCTTAGCTCAGCCCAAAGAAGGCTTAACCACCATACAAGCAAGCCGGTGTGAAAAATTTTATAAATGGTTTACTATTGATACTAAAAAAGGTCCGACTAATGCTGTGGAAGATTTGCCTAGGTTTTGTAGTGTTCAGCAAATCGGATTGTGGATTATTAATGCACTTTTGGCTTTAGCCGGTAGCGCAGCTTTAATTTTTATTACCTATGGTGGGTTTAGATATGTGACTTCCGCAGGGAATGAAGAAGCCAGTGAACAAGCCAAAAAGATTTTAATCAATGCGGTTTTAGGTTTGGCAGTAATTATTTTAGCTGGAGCCATGGTGAGGATTGTAGCCAATACGTTGAGTATTGGTAAAACTAAACCTAGCACTAGTCAGGAAAAGTCTAACTCAAACCCAGATTTAAATCCTAATATAGATGAAAATCAAGAGTTGGATTCTTTGAATAATGTTCCTGCAACTAATAAACAAACCCCCAGATAAAGAAACTGAGATGAATAATTTTGTTAATTTTTAGTAGAACTCCCCCTACCCCCTCTTTGGAAAAGAGGGGAAAATGCAAGGTGGGGAAGATTTCCTTAAAAAGTAAAAATATAGTATAATAGTAAAAATTAAACTCTTTGGTCTTCTTACCCCCTCTTTCCTAACTCTTAATGGAAGAGAAAGGGAAGAGAAGGGCAATAGAGGATATAAGAGAGGGGGTGACATAAGTGATACAAACATTAAAAAAGATTAATTGGCTTTCTGTGGCGCAAATTTTATTAGTTAGTTTATTAGCTTTTGCTCCATTGTTAGTGGCTGACGCTCAGTTGAACCGAGGACTCCAATGTGATCCTTCCAGTGGTCTTAATTGTAGCGCTGGAACCAATGTAAATTCTTTAATTAGAACAGTAATTAATTGGCTATTGGGTATAGCTTTTGCCGTAGCGGTTTTGTTCTTAATTATTGGCGGGTTCCAATACATTACTTCTGCCGGTAACGAAGAAGCAGCGGAAAAAGGTAAAGGCACAGCTGTGAACGCATTAATTGGTATTGTGATAATTATTTTATCTTACGTAATTGTCAATGTAGTTTCCAACTTTGTTTCTAGTGCTGGTACTGGTGCTGGTCCGTAAAGTTTTTGACCCTCAAAGTTTGTTGAGGGTCAAACCCAGATAGGTAATTTTTAATTTCAAATTTTTAATTTTTAAATTTGAAGCATAAATAAATTCTCTTTCTGGGTTTGAAACATTAAAATCAAACACAATGTTTAGGAAATCATTATTAATTATAAAGTTATCAATAGTCGGATTTTTAACCGGTTCTCCTGTTTTGGCTCTAGCACAAGGGGATGTTAACCGAGGTTTAAATAGCATTCGTTTGCTATTCCCAGTAGGTGGTTTAAGCGGAGCTCAAACTTTAACTGGCCCGAGTGGTTTAATTTATAGAGTGATTAGTTTACTGTTGTTTATTGCCGGAGCTTTGGCAGTCTTTTTTGTGATTTTAGGCGGATACCAATACATAACCGCGGCGGGTAATGAAGAACAAAGTGAGAAAGGTAAAACTACCTTAATTAACGCGGTAATTGGAGTGGTAGTCATTATTATGTCTTATGTAATAATTAATGTCGTGGTTAATACCGTTTCCGGCAGTGGTAGCACTTTTGGGTTTTAA
>CAZFXC010000098.1:0-2036 GCA_964522815.1 uncultured Candidatus Saccharibacteria bacterium | reverse complement strand
GCCAGCTCCCGGTTTTCTTGGTTTGGCATATTTTTTAAATTAATGCTTATTTTTATGATTTTGTTGTTGCCTTAAATATTCAAACGCCACACGAGCAAAAGGGAGTTCATATCTTCTATAATGCATGGAATAAAGAAAATCTTCATGCATTGGTTGTAAACAAATTTTATCTAGTTCCGTTAAATCATTACCGGTTGTAATTGGATTACCATGTAAATCTACCTGTATACTCCCCGGGTCAAACTCGTAAACTTGATGATGTGCTTGAGTTTTGCAATAATCCCTTCTGGCAAACTCACCCGCAATAAGCGAAACTTTCATAAAATACAAATCGTAAGCCCAGATTGATCCGCCTGGACCTACCTCGGAGTTACTATATGTTTCTTCTAAATCGCCGACTAAAAATTCTGTCGCTGAGTCAAACAATTTTAAACTGGACGGTGCTTTTTTAAGCACATTTTTTGCATAACCCTTTACAAGACCGACAAACTCATCTGTTTTTTCTCTACTAATTTGCTTCAATCGACTCACATCAAGAGACTGTTCTTTAATTTTAGCCATAGTATTTAACAAAGTCGCAGGTACAAAAAAGTCTGCCCAAGCATTTTCTCTGGCGTAAGACCGTGGTTTAGACAATTCCGCCCATTTACCCCTATAAAACCAGTCTTCAAAAAACCTTACTGCCAAATTAAAAGACTGTATTTCACTTTCGGTTAAAGAAACCTTATAAGCATTCTGTAATTCCACTTGAGGTCTTTTCTCTAATGCTTCTCTAGCGCACCTTAACCTTTCTGCCAAAATCCGAATATCTTCGGCCTGAATTTTAGGTATGCCCTGAAAAGTTAAACTTTCAAATAAAGTCTGTTTTAATTTTCCATTTTCATCTGCCTCTGCCATCACTTCCGCAAAACCCACATCTCCGCTTGTATATGGCAACTGATATTTATATCCGTTTGGCGGAGGAACTTCTTGCCGGGACAACACACGATGTCTTTTAGTCTTATCAAAACCCGCTGTTTTAGCCATTTGGGCTACGCGTCTTAATTCCGGATTAAATTGTGCCTTGGCTATTGACATACACCAATTATACAACTTTTTATTTACCTTGTTAATAAAACTGTTTTCACTTTCTCTAATTCTCCAAACTCATTTTTTATTTTTTTCTTGCAAATGTTGTTGCCTCATATATTCCACAGCCATTAACGCCATAGGCAATTCTTTAGCGTTAATATGCACCACACTCGAGCCATCAAAAGCCTTATTGCTTTCCTCACCCGAAAAATCCAAAGGTAAATAAATAGTGCTCCGGGCTTCTCTTTTGGCTCTTTCTATTTCTCTTTCTCTAAGTGCCATAATTTCCTCAAATTCCCTAAAGCCTAATGTGCCGTTTTGGGGATAATTCCTTCTAACCAGTTCGCTCGCACCCATTACAGTCTTCATAAAAAACAATTCCCGCTTAAAAGCATTTCTTGGCTCGTGTTGGATATAGGCAGGTTCTTGGCTTAAAAATTTAATTGATTGGTCCAAAGCTCTAGCGAAATTTTTTGATACTCCCTGCCCACTACCAGATTTCTGCCACTGACTGGCAAAACTGCCAGTTTGGGCAATTAAACTTTTAAACCGCGAATCGTCCGTAATAATCTCTTTAGTCGTTTCAATTTTGGTAAGCGTGTTAATCACGGCCGAGGGACCATGAAAAAATTTAAAAGCATGTTGGCGGTAAAGTGCTTGTAAATCTTCCGCGGTTTTAACCTGCTCAAAAATGTCCGGCAGGGGTGGCAAACGTCTGCCTTCACCATCATGGTGACCTCGGCGATCCCGCCCCAAATTAGGTCTGTTTCTATCACCTCTCGCTTTTAGTAAAAATCTACTTTTTTGTTGCTTTAATGCCAGCTTAAATTCCTCTGGCGTAGGTTCTTTTAAGCACTCAGTCCAGTTTCCGCTATAAAACCACGCTTCTATCATTTTAATGGACTGATTGATAAATTCTACATCTTTAGACTCCTCTATTTTAACCGCCTTAAAATCATCATATT
>CAZFXC010000097.1:0-2046 GCA_964522815.1 uncultured Candidatus Saccharibacteria bacterium | reverse complement strand
CAATATGACCAATACGTCCAATTGCGCAGTTGGTGTGTTATAATATTCAATATCCAAATAATTAAACTAGACCACCAATGAATAATTCCATAGAAGAGAACCATCAGCTAAATTCTAATCACGGACCCATAGTAGCCAGTTTGTATGTGGCGTTTCAAGTAATTGCCAATATTTTGGCAGTAAAAATCGCCCTCGTTCCGTTTACGACTTGGGCTGTGGCTGGCGGAACCATTATTTATCCGTTTACGTTTACTTTGCGAGATTTTGTACACAAGACTTTGGGGAAAAAACAAGCTCGTCAAATTGTAATTTTGGCTGTCTTGGTAAATGTGGTGATGGCAATTTGTTTAATCTTGGTGGGTAAATTAGCTCCGGCTCCACAGTGGGGACTACAAGAGGCGTATGAAAAAATTCTCCTGCCTGTGGGGAGGATTGCAATTGCCAGTATAATTGCGCAAATGGTTTCGGAGTTGGCAGATACGGAAATATTTTCTCGGGTGTATAAAAAATTCGGAGATGTGGAAGCGGTATTAATTTCCAATACCATTGCGTTAGTAATAGATAGTTTGCTGTTTGTGGGGATTGCCTTTTACGGCACTTTGCCTATGGCGGTGTTGTGGCAAATTATTGTGGCGCAATTAGTGGTAAAATTTGTGCTGAGTGTTATTTCTTCGCCCACGGTAAAACTCATCCCCAGGCAAGTGGAAATGGAGAAAATATAAAGTTAATTACTAATATTGAATGACAAATTAAATTATTATCAACCGTATTTTATTCGTTATTGATTAGAAATTAGTAATTAGGTTTTAGATATTTTGCTCGGTAAAGTTTTTTGATATTTTTTTAAGCGGGTTTCAATTGTTTCTAAGTCTAAGCTGGCAAGTTTAAGCGTGCCAAAATCTTCCACGCAAAAACTGGCTAAGACCGTGGCTATTGCGCAAGCGGTTTTAATAAAATTTAAAGTGGTGTTTTGGTGTTTGGCAATATAACCCATAAGGGCGCCGGCAAAAACATCGCCGGCGCCGGTGGGGTCTTTAACTTTTTTAAGTTTAACTGCGGGCAAAGAAAAGTGGTTGAGTTTGGCGGTTTTGGCATTAGCAAAAAATAATGTCATACCCTGAGCGCCTTGCTTAATAATGAGCAAGGGTTTAAGTTTAGGGTTCATGAGCTTATAAATTTTTTGGGCGCTGTCAAACAGGTTGGTGGTGTGGGTGAGTTCTTGCGCTTCTGTTTCGTTCAGGGTAAGCAGGTGGACTTGTTTAATGACTTTTAGCAAATCGGCCTTGGCAGAGTTTATCCAAAAATTCATGGTGTCCAAACCAATAAATTTTGTCTGCTGGCCGGATTGGATTTGTTTTAAAACTTCCAGTTGCAGTTTAGGGTGAATATTGCCTAAAAATACATAGGTGGATTGGGCGTGTCTTAAAGTGAGTTCGGGGACAAAGTCGGCAAATACGCCCAATTCGGTTTTTAGGGTATCGCGGTGGTTTAAATCTTTATGGTATTTGCCTTGCCAATGAAAGGTTTTACCTGGTTTTTGTTTTAAGCCGGAAATATCCACTTTGTGTTTTATAAAGACGGAGAAATGTTTAAAATCATTGCCTACCACTCCCACAATGGCTGTGGGAGCAAAAAAACCGGAGGCCAAAGCAAAGTGGCTGGCGCTCCCGCCTAAGGTCTTTTGGATTTCGCCAAAGGGCGTAATAATGCTATCGTAGGCAATGGAACCCACGCATAATAGCTTAGAAGGTTGACCTGGAGTTTTTCCCATAATATAATTATAGCATAGCAGATGATTAGACTTCCTAAGGAGCAATAAAATGGAATTGGGATTATTTATGTGGTTTTAGGAATTGCAGTGTTGGCGATCATTTTGGTTGCCTTGCCGACTTTACTTGACAAGCGGAAAAAATAAGCGTATCTTAAAAATAAGATGAATAAGAAATTCGGACAAACTGTGGTTATGATGATGCCTTTGCATGTGCAAAGGCTAGTTTAGATATTATTTCTAAACCCCGCCCTTTGCAAAGGGCGGGGTTTTAATTT
>CAZFXC010000096.1:0-2087 GCA_964522815.1 uncultured Candidatus Saccharibacteria bacterium | reverse complement strand
TTGCCGGGGCTCGGGTTCGATTCCCGATACCTCCACCATAAAAAATTTTAATACTGGGACGCATTGCCGACTTGTCCGACGAAGCTTTAGCGAAGTCAGAGGCGGGGGTTCGACAGCAGTCCTCCGTAGCTTTCTTGTCCACCATAGCTTTCTCGTCCGATGAAGTCACTTAGGTGACGAAGTTGGAAGCGACGGTGGAAGCGAAGGATGGATTCCCCCCTGAGTCCACCAACATTGTTTAATGAAAAATATTAGCCACCAAAGACAACAAACTATTTGGAATAAAGAACATAAAAATCCTTTAGTCCTTTTACCCATGCACTCCATAACTCCCTCCAGTGGGGTTGTTTTATTTTTCCAATGGTTAAAAGCCAAAAATAAAGTAAAAAATTTAAAAGGTTTAGAAATGGGCTCAGGAAAAGGAAGGAACTGTATTTGGCTAGCCAAGCAAGGCATAAATATGACTGGTTTTGATTTTTCCAAAATTGCAATCAAAGAAGCCGAAAACCGGGCAAAGACTTTACATTTTAACAACCCAATAAAGTTTTTAATTCAAGATGCTACTAAAAAATGGCCATTCAGAAATAACCAATTTGATTTTGCAATTGATTGCTTTGCTTCAACTGACATAGAAACATCTCAAGGCAGAGATTTTGCCAGAAAAGAGTTTTGGAGGGTTTTAAAACCAAAGGGCGTGTTATTTCTTTATTTACTTTCCACCGAAGACCAATTTCACCGACAAATGATTCAAACATCACCCACTAACGAACCCAATGCTTTTTTACATCCCAACACTGGTAAATATGAAAAGGTGTTTAGCCAAAATGAAATAAAAAAACTCTATAAAGACTGGAAACTAATTAAACAAAAAAGAATTGTCAAAACAGCAAATTTTTATGGAAAAAAATACCTTTGTAAACACTTTTGGATAATTCTTCAAAACACTAAATAAAGCAACCTATAAAGCCCTGTAACATTACAGCGCTTTATCCATTATATTTATGGCAAGCTTATCAAAATAATTATTAGCAATCAACCTGCCTCACAAAATACCCTAAGTAAAACGTTCCCTTAAATAAAAAATTCTGCTAAGATACCCTTAAATGGAATTGTTCAAATGCACTTACTTGCAAATTCAAGACAATTACCACCAACAACTAAAAATAAGATTTCAAAATAAAAAAAGTTGGCTATACACATTTTGAAAAAAATATTTCATACCTCTTATGAATCAAAAGAAACCTATAACTATCATTATCATACTTGCAACTGTGGTGATACTGGGCAGTGCAGGAGCTTATTTTGCTTTAAATCAACCAAATCATTTAAACCCGCCAAGTTCAATTTCTGATTTGTCGGCATCCGAACCGATTGTAATTAGCGGTAAGACTACGTGTTTGACCAAAAAAAACCCGGGTCAACAAACCCTAGAGTGCTCAATAGGCTTACAAGCAACAGATGGCCGGCAATATGCATTAAAGGGCAATTACGATCCAGAATACAAATTTGCTCAAGTTGGACTAGATGTTCAAGTGTCCGGTATGTTGTTTCCCGAAAAAAAAGAAACAACGGACGGAAACCTATATAAAATTGTTGGGACAATTGATGTTAGTTCAATAATAAAAGTGAATAAAAATAATCAAACAATCCCAAAAACAAGCAATCCGAACCACAACAGTCCGGGGGATGGGAGTAATAATACTCCACCTTCTTCAAATTGTGTAATAACAATACCAAAACCAGCAACTTTATGTCCTAAAGATGGAATTTGGGATTTCGTACCAACCGATAGTGATTGTCACGGCTCTTGGCAATGTGTAATTCCACTTTAGTTAAAAACTATTTCAAAGCCCTGTAACATTACAGGGCTTTTTGCATTATACTTATGCTAGCAATAATTCATATATGAACACCGACGAAAACTCACTGGTAATTAAAGCGCAAAGCGGGGACAGGGAAGCCTTAGGAAAACTTTGGGATCTTATTACCCCAAAACTTTTTGGCTACCTTATAAACACTCTGCGCAATAAACAATTAGCCGAAGATATTTTACAAACCACTTGGCTAAAAGCCATAAAAGCACTTCA
>CAZFXC010000095.1:0-2110 GCA_964522815.1 uncultured Candidatus Saccharibacteria bacterium | reverse complement strand
GGCAAGTTTTAGATTGGCCAACTGGGGAGGAATTAACCAATCTCCTTACCAATTTCTTTATTCACTATGGCCTTTGGTTAGTTTTTGTTTGTAGTATTCTGGAAAGCGCGGTAATAATTGGCAACTACTTTCCTGGGGGACTAATTATTTTTATTAGCGTTATTGCTTGCCAAGGCAACATTCCTAAAATAATTCTAACCGTGTCCATAGTTTCAGTGGGGTTTTTTATAGGCTATTTAATAGATTACCTACTTGGCAAATATGGTTGGTATAAACTTTTAGTAAAACTTGGGCTTTCTAATCAAATAGAAACTGCCAAACAAAAACTAGTAAAACACAGTTTTAAAGCAATTATTTCTAGCTATTGGGAAGTAAATTTAGCCTCCATTACCGCCACCTCGGCGGGCATTTTACAAATGGATTTTAAAACATTTTTATGGCAATCCACCGGAGTATTATTATTTTGGAATTTGGTATGGGGGACACTGATTGGCACTTTAGGCAAACGTGCAATAGACATAATTACTAATTGGAAATACGCTTTACCCATTTTAGCTACGTGGCTAATTGTGCTAATTTTAAAAATTAAATACGACAATCGAAAAAATAATTCCGCAACAACTCTTTAGCCAACGACTAAATCTTAACCAACCGTATTATGGACATCCAAATCAATAACGACCCCATTACCGATGTAGACGCCAGCACCATGCGATACATTAAACAATACTATCGCTATGAATCTTGGCTGGCAATTGCCATTACCATAACCTGGGAGTCGCTGATTTTATTTAGTTGGCAAACCGGTTCGCCCTACTTAAATACATCTCCAGAAATTCTGCTTTTGCTTTTAGCTCTACCCTTTATTGTTTTTGGGTTAATTTACTCCGCCTTCAAAACGAGTTTCCGTCATAAATTTTTTGAACAATTTGCCATTGCCAATAATCTTACTTACATCAAAACCGGTGAAGTCCCCAATCAATTGGGAGCCATTTTTCAAGTAGGCCATGGCGCCAAAAATGAAGATATTATAACAGGCGAAATTAACCACTTGCCTTTAAGGCTCTTTAATTATTTTTACAAAGTCAAGCAAGGGAAAAGTTCCAAACAATATGCCACCACTATTTTAGAAATAGATTTTCAAACCCCGGTGCCACCTTTACTATTGTTAATTGACCAACACTATTTTGGCGATGACTTAGCCGACAATAATTTAAATCGAGTAAATAAAATTACTTTAAGCACTCCTTTAGAAAATCACTTCTCCTTATTTACAGAAACTAAATTTGAAATTGAAACCTTACAAATTTTTACTCCGGAATTTTTACAACTCCTATACGACAAATATAAATTTTTTAATTTAGATTTAGTAGATTCGAAACTTTACATTTTTACTAAACAAATTATTACCCAAAAAGCGGAATTAGATTTGCTTATGGAATTCGCT
This sequence comes from uncultured Candidatus Saccharibacteria bacterium, assembly GCA_964522815.1. Taxonomy (GTDB): domain Bacteria; phylum Patescibacteriota; class Doudnabacteria; order UBA920; family UBA920; genus JBBTRN01. Next base: position 663 of record CAZFXC010000095.1, on the reverse strand, counting down.
TGGTTAATTACTAACAAACTAGCGGAAAAACTCCCTCAAATGAAAAGCACGATTACTGCCTTAACACACTTATTAACCTCTCCTACTAATTTAACCTCCGAAGTATTACCTAAATCAAAAACTTTAGGTTATTTTTTACTTTTTGGATTAATTGTTCTATTATTAGTAGTGGTTATGTTCCGCACGAGTTTACCATAAAACCTTTATGCAAAAAATTATTATTATTATTTCCTTTTTGTGCCTAGCCACGGCTTGTAATTCAAAATCTACAAAAAACTCTTTACTGCAACCAAAAATTACCAAGGTTTCTTCGCCATATCTAGTTAGTGTAATCAATAGGGGAGGATTATGTTCTTATGGCTTATGCGAAGCGGAATATACCATACTTCACACGGGTGAACTTAAAAAAACATTATTTGAATTTAATAAAGCCAAGAAAACCTACGAAAAAATTACCCAAACAGAAGTCCTTAACCCTACAGATTTTATTCAATTAAAAAGCTTAATTCAAACTACGGATTTTAGTGGAATTCTAAAAAGTCAGTTTACAGAAATTTGTCCCTCAGCCTACGATGGAGAACAAAATTTATTCAGCTTTTACCCAAATAACCAAGAAATAAAACTTGATTCTTGTCAGCAAATTATTAACCCCGCAAACGAACC
>CAZFXC010000094.1:0-2144 GCA_964522815.1 uncultured Candidatus Saccharibacteria bacterium | reverse complement strand
ATTTTTTCCTAACAAAATCTCGTCTGTCTAAATTCGCAGTCGGAAAACCTAACTTTCTACCATAACCCATGCCTTTAACAACTTTGCCTGAAATAATCAAGTTCATAAATTAAACACTTTTTTACAGAAATATAACTAATTTTAAACTTCAAAAACGACCTCTAACATCTCTTCGGTCATCATCACCAAAATCACCTTCTTGTTCGGCTAAATTTGCTTTTTGATTTCTATGAGGCAAATCTCTTCTGTTAATCTCTGCAACAAACGCTGTTTTCCATTGTCCTACTTTTCCTATTTTATCTTCTACATCTCTACTCTTTTTTTCAATTTTAGCCTCCTTGCGATATTCTTCGTAATTGTCCAATTCATCCTGTACTTGTAAAAAAATTAAAATATAGCGCTTTAAATCTTTAACTACTGGAATAGCATCTCCTTCATCTCCTAATTGCTGTAACTCTGTCAATAAATTTTTAAAGTTGTATCGTGATTTTATACCTAACTCTCTTAAAACACTTGAGTCAGCTCTTTGACTAATCATATCTTTCAATGCCAATAATCTACTCTCTACATATTTTTTTGTTTGGGTTAAAAGATGCTCGCGTGATATTTTTTTTGTCTCGGATTTTGCATAATTTTGTTAATTTAGCTAAATGCACATTATATTTAATTTTCTCTATATTTTAATATCACAATAAAATTTCCGCTCCCAACTTTAAGTTAGTTCAAGATATTAGCCAAAAATCCGTTCTCTCTCCTCCTTTGGTAAGTCCAATTCCATTGGGCTAGAAAACTCCTCGCCTTCTCTTTTTCTGGCCTCGATATAGGATTCAAACTGATTATTTAATTTATCTATTGCCTTTTTTACTTCTTCATAGTTAGATTCAGAATAAACTATTAAATCTCTCTGTGCAGTTATATATTCATTATACTTAGCCGAGGCGCTCCTATAAAATTGTTGCTCCATACTACGAGCAAAATTTTCTTCGGAACTTATATCTACATTTCTTGATTCAGACCATTTAACAAATTCCTTAACTACCCATTCTGCACTAACTCGCTTTGCAAGATATGTTTCCTCAATAACATTTTTTAAATCCAATAAGGCTTTTTTAAAATCTCGTGTTCTAATATTACTAAATCCCATGTTAAAAGCAGGGCATTTTGATTTTACTTCGTCAGGTAAAGCACCTAACAGATTTTGTTGCTGTTCCCTAATGTTGCTTTCCATTGTTTCAATCGATTGAGTCATAAGAAAATGCTTAAATTTTATTCCTTACTTTCTCTCTCGGCTAAATATTTTTCCGCATCCAACGCTGCCATACAGCCCATACCTGAAGCGGAAATTGCTTGTCGATACCGCGGATCATTCACATCCCCTGCTACAAACACACCCTCTACGCTGGTTTGAGTATGGTTTTTCACCACAATATACCCTTTACCGTCTAACTCAATGCCACTGTTTTGAAAAATTTTGGTAGCCGGAGTATGGCCAATGGCTACAAAAAACCCTTGAGCAGGTAGCACACTTTCCTCACCCGTCGCATTATTTTTAATCTTAATGCCTTCCACTTTATTTTCTCCCACGACATCTAGAATTGCAGTATTGGTTAGAAAAGTGATTTTCGGATTATGCTTAGCGCGCTCCAACATAATCTTACTCGCTTTAAATTCCTCGCGTCTATGAATAATCGTAACTTGGCTCGCAAACTTGGTTAAAAAATTCGCTTCTTCCATGGCGCTATCGCCTCCGCCGGCTACTGCAATAGCTTTATCTTTAAAAAAGAACCCGTCACAGGTGGCGCAAGCACTTACGCCTTTACCTCGAAGTCTTTGTTCGCCGGGTAAATTTAGCCAATTGGCTTCAGCTCCGGTGGCAATAATTACCGACTTGGCTTGGTATTCGTTACTGCCGGTTTTAATGGAAAAAGGTGATGTAGAAAAATCTACGCTTTCCACATTTTCCTGTAAAATTTGCGCGCCAAACTTTTCTACTTGCTTAAACATATTTTGCATTAACTCCGGACCTTGAATACCATTGGCAAAACCCGGAAAATTTTCCACTTCCGTGGTATCCATTAATTGTCCGCCGGGCTTTAAACCGGCAATAATTAAAGGGTTTAAAGTGGCTCTCCCGGCATACAACC
>CAZFXC010000093.1:0-2151 GCA_964522815.1 uncultured Candidatus Saccharibacteria bacterium | reverse complement strand
TGATGGGGAATAATTTTATTTAATCTCACGCCATCAATTTCCACTTTTCCGGCATCAATTTTATGAATACCTGTGAGTAAGTTGGTAAGCGTAGATTTACCAGAGCCGTTTGGGCCCACCACTCCGGTAATTTTGCCTTGCTCAAAACCCATAGATAGGTTATCTACCGCGTAAACTCCGCCAAAGTGTTTGCTTAAGTTGTGGGTTTGTAAGATATTCATGTGATTTAATTCGAAACTACTAAATCAACGAATCTGAAAGGTCTGCGAAATAAAATTTCGTATTGTTTTCGTGGTTTTGAGTATATTTTGTAGCTTCGTATTATCATAATTTGTATTCTCCTAACAGACCTTGGGGTTTATACATCATTAAAATAATTAACAGCAGGCCGTAAAGACCAAAACGGGCTTGGGCGGCAATGTCATTGGGTAGGCCTAAAAAGCGAAGTAGTTCGGGTAACAGAATTAAGAATAAGGCGCCAAAAACAGAACCTTTTAAATTCGCCAGACCGCCTAAAATAATCATAGATAAAATTAAGACCGATTCGTGAATGGTAAAAGTAGATGGGTCAATAAAAGTTATATAAGTGGCAAACAAGGCGCCGGCAATTCCGGCCATACCCGCGCTAAAAGTAAAAATGGCTAATTTGTAGTGGCTGGGATTGTAGCCAAATATTGCAATGGTTTGTTCATCTTCGCGAATGGCTTTTAGCACTCGGCCAAAGGCTGATTGGGTAATGTATCGGCATATTATAAACACAAGTAGCAAGTAGCAGGTTGTAAGCAGTAAGAAGTTAAAATTATCGGAAAAAGCCCAGCCAAATAACTCAGGGCGGGGGATACCCGGAATGCCTAACGGACCGCGAGTTAAACTTTGCCAATTGAGCATAACGGAAAACACAATGGCGTTAAAACCTAAAGTAGCTAAAGCATAGTAATCATCTTTAAATTTGCTAAACACCAGGCCAATTAAGGTGGATAACAGCATTACCATAAATAGACCGATTAATGCGGATAAAAAGAAATTCATCCGATACTGAGCGGTAAGTATGGCGGTGACGTAAGCGCCTAGACCAAAAAATCCCGCATGAGCCAAAGAGAGTAGTCCGGTGTAGCCCACAACTAAATTCAGCGATAGGGCCAAGATCGCGTAAATGGCGAATATAGTTGCTAAGTGAGTGAGGTATTCCATAGATAAGTAGCAAGCAGTAAGTAGTATGTAGCAAGCAGGGAAAGGATTTTTGCTTGATACCTGCTACTTGCTACTGTTAAGATTTCATTTTTTTATTATCCCTTGCGGTCTAAAGAGCAGAAAAATAATCAGCAAACCAAAAGCAATCGCGTCTTTCCATTCGCCGGAGATTTTCCAAATGCCAAAATTTTCCACCAAGCCTAATAAAAATCCGCCTAAAAACCCGCCGGTGACAGTGCCCAGCCCGCCAATAATGGCAGCAATAATGCCTTTGAGCAGTAGATTTAAACCCATAATGGGTTCTATACCGGTGTCGTGGCCAATAAAAATTCCGACCATCCCGCTAATGCCGGCTCCGAGCATAAATACCCCGGCAATGATTTGGTTGGTATTGATCCCGACAATTTTGGCGACTTCTTCGTCATCACTTAAAGCAGTAATAGCTTGACCAAAACGGGTAAAGCGAAATAGGCAAATGAACCCCACAAACACCAAGACAGTGGTAGCAAACAGTAGGAGTTGCAGGTCGGTAAAGGTGCCATTGAGTAAGGTAAAAATTTTGGGTGAATTGGCCGGAGGGTTTAAGGTTTTAAATTGACTGGTAAACAAAATGGCAATTACGGCTTGAATGAGGCTGAATAAACCAATGGAAGCCACTAAGACAATTAGAGGTTTGCTCTTTTTTTGTCTTAAGCGAAAGAAAATAAGTTTTTCAAAAATTAGGGCAAAAATGCCGGCGCTAATGATACCTAAAATAATTGCCAAGACAGAATTTAACCCGAGTTGGATTTTTAAATAAAACGTGGTATATGCGCTCATGACGGCAAAAGCTCCGTGGGCAAAATTAAAAAATTTGGTGGCGCCAAAAATCAAATTAAAACTCATGGCTAAGAGGGCATAAAAACTGCCGGCAATTAGGGAGTTGATGATGAGTTGGGGAAGAATATCCATAGGATTACA
>CAZFXC010000092.1:898-2165 GCA_964522815.1 uncultured Candidatus Saccharibacteria bacterium | reverse complement strand
CGGATGCTACGGATACCTACGGATGGGGAGAAAAGACACAGATATTGTTCACAGACCACAGATAACTACAGATATAAGCGATGCTAATATGCGAATACATGTGTTTACGGATGCTACGGATACCTACGGATGGGGAGAAAAGACACAGATATTGTTCACAGACCACAGATAACTACAGATATAAGCGATGCTAATATGCGAATACATGTGTTTACGGATGCTACGGATACCTACGGATGGGGAGAAAAGACACAGATATTGTTCACAGATCACGGATCCGCCAGCTGGCGGACACGGATACACAGATGTTAATGCGATGCGAATATACGAATAAGTACAAATAGCTGGTAAGTAGTAAGTGGAACAGTAGTCAAATAAGTAGTGCTTGAATGAATTTTTTTTAAATTTTGAAAACTTGACTAATTGTGATATAATTTTTTTATAAAAAGATTCCTTTAAACAATTATGAAAAATCCATTTTCCGAAAGTAGTCGCTTGCAAAGGCAATTAACCAAAGAAGCTAAAACCAAGCTGGCGGATTTTGATGCCCTCACGGTTATTCAAGAAGATGGCGACTTTGCCCAATTTTTAGTGGAAATAGACCCCAAGTATGCAGATATGGATTTGGAAAATAAAAGAAACATAGAAATAGTCAGAGAAAAATATTTGTTATATACCCAGCAAAAAGAAGTAGGCAAAGACTTAACCAAAGTTTACGAACAAGAAATTATTGAAGAGTTGGGCATTACAATTTCCGAGGCGGAAAAAACCGCAGCTTTTGCAGATATGGGCAAGGCTTTGGAAAGATTAGCACAAAAAGACAGCGTAGAGTTTCAGCGGTTAAAAAAGAAACTGGAGGAATATAACAAAGTTAAAGAAGAGTTAACCGCTTTAGAAGATAAATTTGAACAAGCTGTGCATATGTCCGGGCGTGAAGGTATGGCAGGTATGAAAGATAGGCAAATTAAACTGGAACAAGCTGAAGGAAAAATCTTTTTTTCCAAAGCCGGAGCTAAAGCTAATTTAGGCCGGATGTTTAGGAATCGCGATATGGCGCATGCCGTGGCGGATTTTAAACATACTTACGAACTAGAGGGAGCGGACTTAACTAAGGCCATGCAGGAGTCAAAAGGAGATATAAAACAAGCCGAAAAATTAAGAGCCCAGTTAGATGCCTTGCGGGAATATTTAATTAAAGATTTAAAGTTAGCTCAAGGAGTAATAGAAGCCAGTCAAAGAGCAGCCAAGGCGAGTTTAAACGAGCAGG
>CAZFXC010000092.1:0-888 GCA_964522815.1 uncultured Candidatus Saccharibacteria bacterium | reverse complement strand
GGTAAAAGAGTTAAGCGGTCCGGATAGGTTGGATTCAGTTGAAATGATGGACAGGTTTAATATGAAAATTGCTTTAAAAACTAAGCAGAGAAATACGGGGATGTTAACGCCCGAAGAAACCGCAGATTTTGCGCGTTTGGAAGAGTTGCAGGATTTAGAAGATTTGGAAGCAAAAAATGTAAATGGAAACCTTATTAAAGGATCTCCGGAAGAAACTCGTTTAACGGATTTGCGCAAGGCGCAACTTACTAGAGGTAAGGAGCGCATTAAAAAATTGGAATTAGCCAGAACCTTAGCCGGCAAAATGTTGGAAGGTAAAGGGAAAAAAGGTGGAATTGATTTTACCAGAACCATTACACTGCCAGACGGCAGTCAAGAAGAAATTAGAGTAATAGATTTACTCACAGGAGTAGATGGAGAAATTGATAAAGATTTTAAAAAAACTTTGGAAGAGGCGATTAAAATGGAAACGAAGTTGGTGGTTGAAAGAGCTTCTGTAAGCAGTAAGCGCATAGACCAATTTATGGAACACGTCAATCCTTTGTTTGAAAAGTGGCGAGTGGGTGGCATGGATAGCCGAGATAAAGTAAGGCAGTTTATGGTTAAAACGTTACAAGATATTTGTTATGGGAGTGCAGTTAATCCAGCTTTAAAAGTTCAGCTGAAAGCCTTTTTGGCACAAAGGGGCTTGAATCCGGTAAGGTTTGTAATTCCATAAAGAGTAAAATTTGATGTTTATCACCCTCCCCTAGCCCCTCCCCTCAAGGGAGGGGAAAGAGAGAAGGGGATGTAAAGCCTCCAACTAAAAAATAAATTATGCCAAAAATCAATATAGACATTAGCCAAATACAAAATTTATTAGAGCAGGAAAAATTTGCAGAAGCCAAA
>CAZFXC010000091.1:0-2250 GCA_964522815.1 uncultured Candidatus Saccharibacteria bacterium | reverse complement strand
GAAATATATAAATTTAAAGCTTCTTTTAATGGCTTAGGCAACCCTGCAATAATTCCTTGAATCCTTCTTACTTCCTCTTCACTCACCAAACTTTCTACCAAAGTTAATCCCAGACTCTGCAAACTTTGTTCCAAAGTTAATCCTAAATGATTTGTTTCTGTTATAAATACTGTTTTTGAAGCTTTACCTCTTCTACTATCTACACTAATATTCCTTAAGCAAGTAAAAATATAGTGTTTTAGATTGGCAATACCATTTTTTTCTTTATTCTGCCAAATTCTAAACAACATTTCTTGCACAACATCATCTGCTTCTGCCGTTTGCATTTTGCCATATTTACACACATAACCAATCCATTCTTGTCTATGCTTTTTAACAAAGCTCTCCCAATCATCTAAATTCCAACTGGCAATATGATTTGGATAGTCCCCATTGCCATTTTGTCTATTACTTCCATTCAAACCCATATCTTTTTCTAACAATACTCCTGACTCTATTGGTTTTTGTCCTGGTAATGACATAATCTTTAAATATTTTCTAATTGTTCAATTATTTTAAAACAATACTGTTTGATTTTATCTTGATTAATAGGATTATCTTTCACTAAATCACAAATTTGTTCAAAAAATAAACCAATATTGTCTTTTACTCCTTTTGGGATATTTAAATGTTGGTTTTTAAGCATTATTCTAATAACTCCGATTACAGTAAAAGGATGCTCAATATTTACTTTAATTGCTCTAATATAGCTTTCAATAAACTGTCTTTCGTATGTCTCAATTACTTCATCTACTTCGCTAGTAAAAAAATTAAGGGCTTTGGCACAATATTCTCTATTTTCTTGAGCTTGCTTAAAATAATATTCCTCTTTAGAAGCATTTAACTTATCCTCTAAAGATTTATAACTGGCCCACTGCCTAAGCTGTGCTTCTGTTGCCATTGCCCACAAACGATAATAACCAAACTTTCTTTTAATTTCAGCCGTTTTAAAATCAATAAGCCCAGAATTTTCCACGTCTGATCTATCTATAGCTTTTATTGCTGACTCAATAACCTTATCCAAAGCAAACAATTCTCCACAACCAACATACCCCTCCTCTATATTCTCTCTACGTTGAGCTTCGACAGTGCTTTTGTCAAACATTTAAATAAACTTAAACTTATTTTAATATCGCATTTATTAAATTCTTTGTGTCATCCGGGCTGTTTACCTTTACATAATCCACCCCGCTTTTAAGCGCAGCGTAGTCATTTCCCCCGGGAAATATGGCATCACCCACAAACAACATATCTTGAATTTTTATTTTTAAATATTTCTCCATCTGCCGAATGCCGTAAGCTTTATCTATCCCTTTTTTGGTAATATCTATGGAAGTATGTCCGGCAGAATGAATTTCCAAATTCGGTAAATAAACTTTTAAGCGTTTAGCAATCTTTAACTTAGTGGGCGTGTGGTTATCTCGCCACTGGTTTTTAAGTAGAATCCCTTTTTGGCCTAAAACTTTTACCACATCTTGGCCTAAAGCCGACCACGTGACTTGACTGCCACGGTTTTCTATTATTTTACCATAAGTTTTTTTAGGCGCTTGGTAATTAATGTCTTTTAAAACTTTATGGATGGCAGAATAAATTTTTTTAACTTCACTCGCTGAAAGCTTATGCTCGTAAACTCGTTTCCAGCCCCCTTGGTAATGTAAAAACGTCGTGCCCGTAGTGGGGAACATAAATAACTGTTTATACAAAACTTTGGGCGCGGTAAGTTCGTTTAAAAATTGATGTTTGAACAATTCCCATTTCCCTCCGCCAATAATGGCCACTTTTTTTTGGGCTAACAGCTGAGTAATTAACTTATCCATTTCCCTATCCATGGGCGCTTTGGTGGGCGCTAAGGTGCCGTCTAAATCAAAAACAATGAGTTTTTTGTGCTTAATTTTACTAAACTTGGTAATTTTCATATACTTTTATTGTATAGGATTTCTAATTTTTTTCAACTCTTGGATAAAATTTAGTTTCATTATATACTACTCACTAATCACCTTCTCCTTAATTCATAATTCATACTTTCCGCCAAAGGCGGATAAACTTAATTCATTCTTATGTCATTCAAAATCGGCATTGTCGGTTTGCCCAATGTCGGCAAATCTACCCTATTTAACGCCATTACCAAAAGCAAAGTAGAAGCTGCTAACTACCCCTTTGCCACCATTAACCCCAATGTGGGCGTGGTGGCCGTGCCCGACGACCGGCTCG
>CAZFXC010000090.1:0-2302 GCA_964522815.1 uncultured Candidatus Saccharibacteria bacterium | reverse complement strand
TTAATACTATTTTTAAAGTTTAAAAACTTTTATTTTTTTGTTTTAGACAAATTCCCACAATTGTGGGAATTTGTCTAAAAGTTAGATAGTCAGTAATACTGAAATAAATACTAAAATAAAAAAATATATGAATAAAACATCAAGACCAGAAATTGCTAAATATTTTAACTATAAAACTAAAAAACCAGCAGTTTTTACAGAAGCAGAAATTAAGGTTTTTAAAACCATTGGCGGGGTCGTATTGGCTGTGATTGCAACGGCTGGGGTTATGACCATGTCCGCAATTGCCCCGAATATTTTTAGCGTCATTGGAAAATTTAAATCCAAAAAGCTAAATGGCTATGGTATGAGTAAGCGTGAAAAGCAAAAACAAGCTGTTCAAACTTTATACTATTTAAAGAAGCATAATTTAATAAAATTCAAAAAGACAGCCAAAGAAGTTTTCTTAACTATAACAAAAAAAGGGAAAAAATGTTTTGAAAATATTAACTTTTATAATATTAAAGTTGAAAAACCAAGTAATTGGAACGGCAAGTGGTGGTTAATTGCTGCAGATATACCTACTAAACCTTATAGAAATTCTGCAGATAAATTTCGGCAAAAAATGAAGGATATGCAAATTAAATCTTTACAAAGAACACTTTGGATTTATCCTTTTGATCCGAGAAAGGAATTAGAATACCTTGCCAATTATTATGGAATTGGAAAGTTTGTGACAGTAATGGAGATAAATAGGCTTGATAAAAGTGATGAACAGGTTTTAAAGGCTTATTATAAGTTAATTAAAGTCTTATAAGTAAGTAAAACAGAAAGCATTAATTTTAGACAAAAACCCACAATTGTGGGTTTTTGTCTAAAATTAAGTTTTGCCTAAAAAGACTTTTTCTAAAATATCACTTTGAATAATATTTTTACCAGAATCGGTTTTTACTACTTGACCTTGAGCTAACACATAAGCTCTATCTACAATTTCTAAAAGAGATTTTAAATTGTGTTCCACAATTACCACAGCCGTCTGGTGCCTGTGGTTGATTTCTTGAATTTTGGCAAATACTTCTTTTACCATTTTGGGCGACAAGCCCAAACTGGGTTCGTCTAACAATAAAATTTTTGGCTCTGTCATTAGCCCTCGGGCAATCGCTAGCATTTGCTGTTGTCCACCGGACAACTCTCCGCTTTTGGCATGCCTTTTGGTTTTAAGCATGGGAAAAATTTCCAAAAGTTCCGCTATTCGGCGTTTAATTTCCGCAGGGGGGTTAACGGTGTAGCCACCAATGGCCAAGTTTTCCTCTACGGTTAAATATTTAAACACTCTTCGGCCTTGCGGAACAAACGAAATACCTAAGTTGACCATTTCATGAGTAATAGGTGAAATAGGTTTTTCGTGCCACAAGATTTGTCCGCTATCTATAGGTACTAAACCGAAAATGGCTTTAAGTACGGTTGATTTGCCAGCGCCATTGGGGCCCATAAGCGCCACAATTTCCCCTTCATCTATGGCGACATTAACGCCATCAAGTGCTTTGACTCCGCCGTAGTGAACGGATACATTTTTGAGTTGTAGAAGAATTTCATTCATATGGGTTATGCGAAAATTGCATGCAAAATTTCGAAATAACTACGAAATCTAGATTTCGCAGAGCATTTTGTAGATTCGGATATAGTTTCGTAGTTTCGCATTATATTTATTCTCCCAAATATGCTTCTATGACTTTTTTTTCTGCTAAAACTTTCTCGGGTTTGCCTTTGGCCAGCAGTTTGCCTTCATCCAGTACATATAAATAGTCGCATAATTCGCGAATAAGTTCCATATTATGCTCAATCAGGATAATGGTTTTACCTTGCTTACGCATGTCTTTAATTATATTTACCAAAATTTTTATCATTTCTTTAAACAGCCCGGCAAAGGGTTCGTCCAGAAAAACAACTTTTATCCCCTCACCCTTGCCCTCTCCCCCAAGGGGGCGAGGGGAAGACAGGAAGGTATCCATAGCCAGTACGCGGGCGATTTCTAAAAGTTTTCTTTGACCGTAAGATAAATTCATAGCTAATTGATGTCGTTTTTCCCATAGGCCCACTTTTTCCAAAAGTTCTTTGGCGCGGGTTTCGTCTAGTTTTGTGTGCCGGGAAAATAAGGCTCCAAAAATATTTCGCTCGGTAAGAGTGACTAAAATATTATCTTCTACAGTTATTTGTTCAAACAACCGCACTTCTTGGAAAGTTCTGGTAATTTGGTAAAGGGGGTTGTGATGGGGAATAATTTTATTTAATCTCACGCCATCAATTTCCACTTTTCCGGCAT
>CAZFXC010000089.1:0-2371 GCA_964522815.1 uncultured Candidatus Saccharibacteria bacterium | reverse complement strand
ATTAATGGAAAATACACATCAACATCACGAAATGGTAAAGAGTGGAGGGCAAAAAGTTTTTTTGGTTTGGGTAGGCGTGTTAGCTTTGAGTTTTGGCTTTGCTTTTTTAATTGGCCAACAAGTTTTAAGAATGAGCGCTAATGACCCGCAAACCGAAATTATGGCGAGTTTTTATGAAAGCTTAAGCCAGGGTCAGGATCCGAGTTTGTTTGGCTCCATCCCGCCGGTGGATATGGCGAAAGATTTAACTCCTTTTGTAAATATTTATGATAGCGAAGGTAAGTTTGTGGCTGGAAATGGAAAGTTGGATGATGCTAATCCTGCCCCGCTAAAAGGCGTGTTTGTTACTGCCAAGCAAAAAGGAGAAACTTATTTTACTTGGTCACCTAAGGCAGGGGTTAGAATCGCTACTATTTTAAAAGCTTATAAAGCGGGTGAGAAAGAAGGTTATATTTTAGCGGGTAAATCTCTCAAGATTACTCAAGGCAGAATTGCTAATTTGATGAAAATTACAGTTTTGGGTTTTATGGTTTCCGTGATAGTGCTATGGGGTGTATTGAATCTGGTGGAGTCAGTAAAACCCGTTTTGCCACATAAAACAGACCATACTTAAGCAATAGATTTCAGTTTACATACTAAAAGCCCAGCATAGTCTGGGCTTTTAGTATGGTTGATATATTATTAGGCTTCGGGTTTAAAGTTTTCCCAGCCGTATTTATCGGGATTAAAGCCTTCCCCGCAAGTGGTTTCAATAAGCGCTGTGGCGATTTGGTAGGGGTCTAGGTTGGCAGCGGGGCGCCTGTCTTCTAAGTAGCCTTTTTTGGCATTCGCTGTGGCCATGGGGATTCTTATGCTCGCACCTCTGTCCGAAACGCCATAGCGGAATTGTTTATAACTGCAAGTTTCGTGTTTGCCGGTTAAGCGTTTGTCGTTGTTCGCGCCATACACGCGCATGTGGGCGTTATGAAATTTGCCCAGTTGCTCACAGGCTTTGTTAATCACTTCCAGTCCGCCATCTTGGCGCATGGCTTTGGTGGAAAAATTGGTATGGCCACCAGCGCCATTCCAATCGCCAGTCATGGGTTTGGGGTCCAGTTTGGCATACATTTCAAAATCTTCGCCATGACGATATAAAATCCAACGTGCCAGCCATAACTGGTCCCCGGCTTCCAAAGGCGGAAGTACGCCAATTTGAAATTCCCACTGAGCCGGCATCACTTCCGCATTGATGCCGGAAATGGCAAAGCCGGCTTTTAAACAATCTTTTAAATGGGCTTCTACCAGTCTTCGGCCATAGACTTCGTCGCTACCCACTCCGCAATAATATTTGCCTTGCGGGTGAGGAAAACCGTCTTTAGGCCAGCCATAGGGCCAGTCTTTGCGGTAGAGGGTGTATTCTTGCTCAAAGCCAAACCAAGGTTCGTGTTCTTGATATTTTTCCGCCACTTGTCTAAGCACACTACGGGTGTTAGTGGGGTGGGGAGTGCCGTCGGCGTTTAAGACTTCGCACATGACTAGAATATTGGGTTCGCCCCGAATCGGGTCGGGCATAAAATATACCGGACGCAAAGCACAGTCGGAAAAATGACCTTCGGCTTGTTCGGTGCTACTGCCGTCAAAACCCCAATCGGGGATGTCTTTAACTTCTCTTACTGGGCCATCTAACACTTTGGTTTTGGAACGGAGTTTGGCAGTGGGTTTTTTGCCATCCATCCAAATATATTCTGCAAAAATTTTTGCCATATATTTTTTTGCCAAACTTCAAAAAAGTGAAGTTATTACCAAAAGTTTAAGGGTTGTTTAAATTTAGCCTTGGGTTTTTGGTATCTAAACTTTGCTTTTTAGAATTTTAACAATAGAATTCACAGGACTGCATGTTTTAAGCTAGGGCAAAGCCCTAAGCTTTAAAACATGCATTTAGCCAATTACTTCGTTATTTTGCTACGCTTTTTGTCGCCGTATGATGCATACGTCTCCAAAAATTCTCGCAAAATGCCTCGTACTTGACTAAACCTGTAAATTCTAAATTAATTTTTTATATTTTTAATATAGCAAATTTTTTGGGAAAAAAGGTGTGGACAAAGGGGGTGGTAAGTTGAAAGTTGTAAGTTGGTAAGCGAGTAAGTAAATAAGCAGGTAAGAAAATAAGAAAAGCGCGCCGGTGGATGGTACCGGCGCGCGGGGTGGCCCGAACTGGGTCACGGTTTTTTGTAAAATCAGCCGTGACCAAAAAGGTTGCACCCCGGCAGTTGCCGGGGTACAATCCGTTGTTCGGGTGGCGTGGGCGGGGGAGGTGGGGGCGTAGCCGGCACGGGTGCCGGCGTGTCCAGATCGAGGGGCTCAGCCCCCCATCCGTCAGCCACCCCCTCCG
>CAZFXC010000088.1:0-2430 GCA_964522815.1 uncultured Candidatus Saccharibacteria bacterium | reverse complement strand
TGTGGGAGGATGGTTTTATTAAAGCAGTTAAGGGTATAACCACAGTCGATGAAATCTTAAGAGTAAGTAAAGAATAAAATTTATTCTCATATTCTTAAGAATTTAAGGATATATATGGAAACCAAAACCGCAAAACAATTAGAAAGATATTTTAAGGGATCGGCAAATCACCATAGAATAGCGATTATTCTATTGCTCAAGAAATATCCAAAATTAGGGCTCGACCAAATCGCTAAACAGCTAAAGGGGAATATTAAAACCATTTCTGAACATACCCGTAGATTGTTTTTAGCTGGTTTGGTAAGTAAGAAACACAGGGGACATAATGTTGAACATACCTTATCGCCCTATGGTGAAAAATTTTATACATTTATTAAATCATTCTGATATTCTTAAGAATATCAGAATGATTTTGTATTAGTTTGATGAAAAATATTAGTTTGATATACTAATAAAAATTATAGTATTAACGAAATAAATATGACAAAAAAACAAAAAATTTGGTTAGGGGTGTTTTTAGCAATGTTTATTATTCCAGAAGTCCTTTGGAGCCCAGTGGGGAATCGTTTATACGCAAATTTTTTTTCAGGAGATAAAAACTCGGTAAGCGTTTTTCGACCTAATTTTTTTACTGATGTGGATAATTCAAATATAATTAGTAAGGTTTTGTTTATCCAATTTTTAGGTTTATTTTTATCAGCAATTTATTTATTAAAAATCAGAAAACAGTTTGCAAAAAAGTATGTCCCTTATTTTTTAGCCGGTATTTTATTTGTATTTAGTATAGTGGTATTTTTTGTTTACGGGTTTTCAACTATGGATAATATTGGTTTTTAATTTTTATGTGGACAAAATTAAGCATCATATTATTGTCAGGTTTTTTGTTGTTAGCGGTTAAAGTCCAGGCGATATTTATAATTAATACCGCAAGTTTGCAAATTGTTGTAAATAGTGGCCCCGAGCCGGTAACTTTTAATGTGCGTATTAGCACTGGGAATTTAGGGATAGACATTATAGATGAATTTGATTTAACCACAGATGCTGGCAAGGCCGAATACAGTATAGAATTGCCTGTATTTAACCCAAGTCAAAAATATTATATTCGGCAAAATTCTCCAGAAGGTATAAGGTTAGTTTCTGTAGTTTGTGTTACAGATGATTCAGAAAATATTAGTGAAAATATGGAAAATGGGGTGAGGCTTACTTTACAGGCTTTTTCTAGCACTACTTGCACCTTTAATAACCAAATTAAACAAAATAAAAATCCGGTTGTATTTATTCCAGGAATATTAGGGACGGAAATGCTTAGGGATTCTGAATCGTTATGGCTTGATGTAAATCGATTAGTTTTGACTAACAATGATCACTTTATGGATCCATTGGCGTTTAATGTCGATGGGATTCCTATTGATACAGATGTTCGCATAGGTAAAGTTTTAGATCAACCTCATGAAGATTTTGATTACACAAATGGCTTAAAACAAGAATTCCTCTCACAAGGTTATGAAGTAGACAAAAACTTTTTTTTCTTTCCCTATGACTGGCGGGAGGATATTACAAAAACAGCTGATATATATTTAAAACAAAAAATTGATGAAATAGCCTCGTCTACCAAAGCAAGTAAAATAGATATTATTGCTCATAGCCAAGGAGGGTTGGTGATTAAAAAACTTTTGTTAAACTTGCCGGAGTACCAGAACAAAATTGGCAAATTAATTTTTCTTGGCACTCCTCATTTGGGTGCACCTAAAGCTGCTAAGGTCTTGCTTTATGGCGATTCAATGGGGGTAAGTTATTTAAAGTTGGGTCTGGATCCCAACGAGCTTAAATTAATTGGTAAAAATATACCCGCGGTGTATCAACTTTTGCCCAGTCAAGAATATTTTCAGCATAGTCCGGGTTACTATGGCACTATGGAAACCCCGTGGTTTAAAGATCCTAAAATCACGCTTTATGACTACGAAACCACTAAAGACAAGCTGAAAGCTGAAGGTTTAAACCCCGAGTTGTTAGATAAGGCGGAAAGTTTTCATATTGCTAATTTTGATAATTTTGATTTTTCCAATACCGGTATAGAGGCATACAATATTATGGGGTGTGTGTCTCCAACCCTACACAGCATGTTAGTGAAAAAAAGAGATTTTGATAAGTTGGTTTATGGTCCTGGCGATGGTACTGTGCCCATATTTTCGGCTAGCAATACCATTGCTACTAAAAATTTTTACTTTATCAACCCTTCTGATATTCACGGTAAAATGCCGAGTATAGATGGGGTTAGACAAAAAATTGTTAATCTTATTACGGGGAGTAATTTAAATACCCCGGATATTACGGACAAGGTTACCGATTGTCAGTTTAGTGGCCAACAGGTTTCCATTCACAGTCCAGTAGATATTCACATTTATGATTCCCAAGGTAATCATACCGGGC
>CAZFXC010000087.1:0-2459 GCA_964522815.1 uncultured Candidatus Saccharibacteria bacterium | reverse complement strand
TTCACCCACTTTAATTTCCATTTGCCATTCGCCAATATCGTCACTCCCAAAACTGCCGGTTAAATTTAACTGACCAGTTTGAATGGTGCCTAAGTTATGTAAGACATTGGGAAAACCACTGCCGGTTTTTCTTCCGCCAATTGCGCTAACTAAGGCTCCTTCTGCGCCGGTGAGGTGGATTTGCCACTGCTCACCCACTTTCACAATATTATTTACTCCCACCCCTATGCCTAAAATCGCACTAGTTGAGGTATTTTTAAAATTCAAAGTTGGAGTCGCCACTGTAGCTGGCGGATTTACCGAGGGTGGATTAGCCGGAGGCGGTGGAGTTCTAAAATCCACAA
Organism: uncultured Candidatus Saccharibacteria bacterium; assembly: GCA_964522815.1. Taxonomy (GTDB): domain Bacteria; phylum Patescibacteriota; class Doudnabacteria; order UBA920; family UBA920; genus JBBTRN01. The sequence goes on along the minus strand of CAZFXC010000087.1, from coordinate 2,115 downwards.
TACGGTTATTAGCTCGGTTAATAGCGGTTAGTAAACTTTGCGGAAAATTCGTAATTCTTTCACTGGCAATTTTATTGCCATTATCATCGGCTTTAAAAACGCCATCGCTGGCAATAATAATTAAACCATAATCCGGCACCCACACAATTTTGCCTGCATCGGTTAAATAGACATCGTAAATGGTTTGATTAGATGAATCAGTAGGAGTTCGTCTATCAATGATATGATTATTACTACGATTAATTGCACTAAGAATATACTCAGGGAAATCCTCCACTTTTGCTGTACTGATTTTTTTTCCATTACTATCGGCTCTAAAAACTCCTTCTTCTGTTAAAATTATCATCCCGTAATTTTCCACAAATACTACTTTACCCTCATCGGTTAAATACACATCGTAAATAGTGTTATCTTGAGCTTGCTCCACTGGGGGTGCTACTTGCGAACCGGGAATTTTGATTGTGTTAGATCTAATTAAAATTGCCGCTAAGACACTGGGCGGTGGCGGAATATCTACATTGGTATTTTCAATCCCTAAGACTTCCCCGGTTTTAGCCAAAGTAATTGACCCCCATAAATCCACATAGGCAATGCGTGTGCCATTAGGTTGTTCAAAAACTTCCACAGTTTCGGTTAAATACTTTAATCTATCGGCTGCTCTTTGCGTATAGGTATCTTGCATACTTTGCAAATATGCTTTTATATAGTTGCCTTGGGAAGTTAAAGATTGACTCCGTTTAAATTTAGCTGCCGCTTCATTAAATAAGTCCACCACCGCTTTTACAGAAGTAGCATATAAGATTTTTTCTTCTTCTAAAGTTCTGCCTGCGGTGGAATTATAATTATCCACTATTTTAAATATTTCTGGATTTACGGCTTCTATGGCTTGGGTATCTGCCACCTTTAACATATTATTCCTAGCAACTTTGCGCCATTGAGAAATTCCCATAATTACTCCGGTTACTACTGCTCCAATAATTGTAGCTCCGCCGGCAGCACCTAAACCAAACCACCCACCAACCGTGGTAGCAGCTGAATGCATGGCTCCTTGTACAGCTCTAAACGCGTGCCCTAAGCTACTGGTTATTGAACCAAAAAACCCGCCACTACTGGCGGTACCAGCAGTTGCAGAGGTGCCCACAGTACCAGCTGTTGTCACAGCACCATCAGCCACAGCGTTTATTGCCATTGTTTCCGCAGCTACAACTCCTGATTGCCCTGCTACCATTGGTGCCCCAAAAGAGATAGTTGAAGTTACAAATGGCACTGCTGCTGAATCAATAGTGATAATACTTACTCCTGAAACAACAGAAGCAGTAGCCGTTGAACCAATTGCGATTGCCGTAGTTGATCCCTCATGACCCCAACCTTGGGTATAGTCAGTATTCTCCCCCACACCGGCTGTTGGGTTTGGGTCTAAATCCCAACCAAAATTTACTGTTCCTAAATCAGGATTTAAATGAGCTCCAATAATCTTTGCCGTTTCGGGAAACTGCGATAAATCATAAACAAAATTATTAGATACCATAATATTTGCGCCGGCTTCTACAGTAGCAGTAGTGCTTGATTGTCCAAAAACAGTAATTAGTGACTTAGTAAAATTTGGACTTTTAGAAAAAACTCCAACTACCTTGCCATAAATTGCTTGAGGTAATGTCATAATTCTTCCGGTAATTAAAGAAAGTGGCGAGGCATAGGAAGGCCCATGAAAAGTAAGCTGTTTAACTATCAATAAAGTTCCTGCCACCATCCCTCCGCTTAAAACTAAACTTCTTATTTGACTTCCACTTGCTTGTTTTTCATAATTATTTTGTCCATTACTTGATTTTAATTCGTAATAATTATCCTCAATTAAAATCCCAGGAGGGGGACTATAGAGCACAATCGACTCATTATTTTTATCTATTACGGATAAAACCGATGCCATATCATCCACAGAGACAATATCTGGATATTTGCCTTCAACTAAATCTCTAGCATTCTTAGATAGATTGTTTGTTTGCTGACTTTCAACCACGCTAAAATTTACATTGCCCGCAAAGACTTCTTCTTCACTTGGAGTAAATAATTTATAATCCAAACTCCAATCACCCACCCAGTCCGCCGTCATGGTTA
>CAZFXC010000086.1:0-2499 GCA_964522815.1 uncultured Candidatus Saccharibacteria bacterium | reverse complement strand
TCCAAACCCTAAATTGGTTAATAATTCATTTACCATGAGTAAATAATGACATGTTGTTGAAATTTTGTCAACATAAAATAAACTAATAAATATTAATAAATTATAATATTAGTATAATTTTTTGTTGAAGAATTATTGACATTTATCCATTTTCTGGTATTCTTTTAAATTATCCTGAAGAAGAGATTTGATTGAGTTCGTTAACTCTGGAGAGTAATGCAAAATTTATGAAAATGTTAATTACAAAACTTGATAGTATTTTTAGTATTGGCAAACTTGGTTCATCAGTCAGAATAGAAATTTTTGCCGGGATTTCTACTTTTTTGGCTTTGTCATATATTTTTGTAGTCAATCCGGCCATACTTGCTACTGCCGGAATGAATAAGTCCGCAGTCCTTTTTGCCACTATTATTGGGTCTGTGGTGGCAACTTTGGCAATGGCCTTGTGGGCCAATAAACCTTTTTCAGTGGCTCCGGGTTTGGAAATGAATGCTTATGTTGCCTTTGCCGTAGTTGGTATTTTGGGTTTTACCTGGCAGGGCGCCATGGGCGCAGTGTTTTGGTCTGGGGTTTTAACCGTGGTGTTTAGTTTTACAAACATTCGAGTAAAAATTATTGAAGCAATCCCTGAACAATTAAAACTCGGCCTTGCGGCTTCAGTGGGAGTTTTTCTAATACTGATTGCTTTAAAAATTTCCGTCCTGCTTATTTATGAAGGCATAAGTTTAAAAGGAGTGGGTTTGTTAAACTCTCCGGAGGCATATGTGTTTTTTATAGGATTGGTTTTGGTCGCTTTACTGAAGTATTTTAAAATAAAAGGCTCGGTACTGTTAAGTATTATTGGTTCCTCCATTTTTGCGCACAGTTTGGGCATTGGGCAAAATTTGGAAGTTTTCAAATTTTCCAAGGAAATGCTTTCCGGATTTTGGGCTTTGGATTTTGGAATTATTTTTAACCCGAAAGTTTGGTCAGTAATTATTATTTTGTTTATTTTGGATTTTTACGGAAGCCTCGCCAAGTTTGTGGGTTTAACCCAACATACATCGATAATTGACGAAAAGGGTAATTTGCCCAAATTAAAAGAAGCTTTAATGGTAGACGGCGCCGGCACAATTTTAGGTGCAGGGCTTGGCACATCTAACTTAATTACTTTTGTGGAAAGCGCGGTGGGAATAGGCGAAGGTGGAAGGACAGGGCTTACAGCTTTAGTTAGCGCAGGTTTGATGGCCTTGTTGTTACCCTTCCTACCTTTGGTAAATTTGGTGCCTGTTTCAGCTACCTCGGGCGCTTTGTTTTTTGTCGGACTTATGCTGTTCCCCAAAGCTCAGACAGTTAATAAATTTACATGGGTCGAAAGGGTTGCTGTTTTAGTAATGATACTAACAACAGGTATTTACTTTAGTTTGGATAAAGCCATGTTTGCAGGATTTGCAAGTTTTGTGATTTTGTTTGCATTAAGCGGAAGATGGAAGCAAATAAACATTTATTTGCTTGCGTCCACTTTGCTTTTGCTATTAAGCATTATTTTATCTAAGTAATTTTTTTTTGAAAGTAGAAAGGATATATATGAACAATTTACAGACACTAAGCCATAACAAAATAGTAAACAAATCAACAGAATGGGATTTGGTTTTAAAAGAGCTGGAAAATGAAAATATTAAACTAATGTCCTATGACAAAACTTTGTTGGAGCAAATGGATTGGAACGAAAAAAAAGTTTTGGACTATGGCGCAGGACCAGGGGTTTTGGCGGAAGTTATGAAAAAACAAGGCGCTGAAGTTAAGGTTTATGATACAAGTTTTGAAATGAGGCAAAGGTCAGGGCAAAGGATAGGAAGGGAAAATATTTATGATTCAATTGCAGACATACCAAAAAACCACTTCGATGTTATAGTGTGCAATTTGGTGCTGTGTATTGTGCCAGAAGACGAAGCTCAGAATATCATTTCTAACATAAGAATGATGCTAAAACCGGGCGGAACGGCTTTTATTGGTTTTTGTAACCCCAAAATTCACAGTGTTGCTGAATCTCAATTGGATTTTAGGTATTTTTCAGCGCATCCTTATGAGAGTAATCATTGCTATAGAAAAATCAAAAAAGAGGGGTTGTATGAGATTTTAGAACACCATAGACCCATTGATTGGTATGCGAAGCTGGTTTATTCCAGTGGGTTAGTTTTACTTGATATAGTTTTAACACCGGAATACGAAATCCGCAGAAATAAAATAAATGATTTTATTATACTGAAATTAACAAAAAGTGCCATATAGGCACTCTTTGTTAATTAAAAATGAGATTAGCTCAATAGCTCTTACTTTTTATCGCTAAGGCTTGTTTGACGAGTTCGCTGGAGCTTTGGATTTTACCGGATTTACCAACATTGTAAACCAGTTTTATTCCAAATTTTTCACAAATCTCCACCTCTGGCACTGGCACGCCATCGGGTTTTCTGTCCCCGCCGTTGGCGAAGATTGTGGGTTTTAGTTTTTCCAGTTCTT
>CAZFXC010000085.1:0-2551 GCA_964522815.1 uncultured Candidatus Saccharibacteria bacterium | reverse complement strand
AAAGTAAAGTGGCGAAGATTGTTGACGAGCTGACCAAAGCCGGCGCCATGGATTATACCATTGTGGTTTCCGCCTCCGCTTCCGAACCGGCTTCCTTAAGCTTTATTGCGCCGTATTCAGCCACCGCAATGGGCGAATATTTTATGGATCAAGGTAAAGATGTTTTAGTAGTTTATGATGATTTAAGCAAGCAAGCCACTGCTTACCGAGAAATTTCGCTATTGCTTAGAAGACCGCCAGGCAGAGAAGCTTACCCGGGCGATGTATTTTATTTACACTCCAGACTCTTAGAAAGAGCAGCAAAATTAAATCCGGATTTTGGCGGTGGATCTTTAACCGCTTTACCGATTATAGAAACTCAAGCCGGTGATATTTCTGCGTATATTCCCACCAATGTAATTTCCATTACCGATGGTCAAATCTTTTTGGAAACCGATTTATTTTATAAAGGTATTCGTCCAGCTTTAAACGTAGGATTTTCCGTTTCCCGCGTGGGGAGTAGCGCCCAGACTAAAGCCATGAAAAAAGTGGCAGGCAAATTAAAACTTCAACTTGCACAATTTAGAGAACTGGAAAGTTTTGCCTCCATTGGCACAGATTTAGATGCCGAAACCCAAAAAACTTTAGACTTAGGCCGTAGAATGACTCAAGTCTTAAAACAACCTCAATACGAACCTTTAGCTTTAGAACAGCAAGTTACCGTAATTTATGCGGTCAACAATGGTTACTTTAATGTTATTCCGGTAGATAAAATCCAAGAAACGGAAAGCAAATTCCACCAATATATGAAAGTTCAAGGCAAGGAAATTTTAGAAGCAATAAAAACCTCTAAGGAATTAAACGAAGACACTGAAGCTAAACTAAAAGATGCGATTAATAATTTTGTTAAAAGCTTATAAAATTTATGGAATTCATCCCCGAAACAGGTTCAATGAGGGATAGGCATGGGAAGGAAATTTTAGTAGGGAGTAATATTCGAGTTAGTGAAAAAGGCAGAGAAAAGTTAGAAAAACTCCTCCCAAAAATCTATATGGATACTCCTAATTTTAGATGTAGAGTAGTTAGAATTGCTGATGGTAAAATATTTGCCACTCCCACAGAATATGATGTCGATGATTTCGTTCAGCCATCAGTAAATGAGAAAGTTAGGATTAGTGAATATCCATTTCCTTTTTTACCAGAGGAAGTAATTATTGAATAACCAATATGCCCGGCATTAAAGAAATTAAAAATCGAATCAAGAGCATCAAAAGCACGCGCAAAATTACCAAAGCCATGCAAATGGTTTCGGCTGCCAAAATGCGTAAAGCTCAAGAAGCGACTTTAAAAAGCCGTAAATACGCGCACTTAGCTTGGGAACTAATTACGCATTTAAATATTACTGAAAATCAAACTCCGGAATATGCAGACGATTCCATATCCGATGAAAACCTCGATAACCCAAAAAATCACAAAATTTCCCAATTAATGGCCACTTTCCCCAAAGCCACAAAAATCGCTTACATTGTCATTGCTTCCAATAAAGGCTTAGTGGGGAGTTTAAATACCAATTTGTTTAATCAATTGAAAGCAGTTACAAATAATGATGCAGAGCTAATTGCGGAGTTAGTGGTTTACGGAAAAAAAGCCAAAGATTACGCGGTCAGATTTAATAAAAACTTAGTGTCGGATTTTCCCAAAAAAGATATTATTGGTTCAGTGGAAACCATTTACCCTTTAGCCAATACCGCAACTAATTTATACCTAACCGGAGAATATGCCAAAATTTATTTGGTTTATAACGATTTCATTTCCACCCTATCCCAAAAACCCGTTATAAAGCAGTTATTGCCCTTCCGAAGGTCCGACGAAGCCTTGGCGAAGTCGGATGAGTTGTTAGAAAAAAATAGTATGCTGGTTCATCGGCCATCTGAGAAGCCTATAAATGGGCACGCTACAGACTACTTATTCGAACCCGACCCCCAAACCGTTATTGATCACCTTATCCCTAGAATTATTGAAAGCCAAATTTACCAAGCCGTGTTAGAAAGCGATGCCAGCGAACACTCAGCTCGGATGGTAATGATGAAAAACGCCACCGAATCTGCCGGGGAATTAATTGACGACTATACTCTTACCTATAACCAATTAAGACAAAATAAAATCACTACCGAACTGGCGGAAATTACTGCCGGTAAGATAGCATTAGAATAATAATTAAGATATACGCATTGCCGATTTACGGATAACCCGACTCAATTTGCCCAAATGATAAATCAACATTAATTTTTATGCAACATAAAATATATAACCCATTTTTACTCCAAAGAATTTTGAACATTAATCATCTGCAGACATCTGTAAAATTCAATGAATCTGTAGATCGGAATATATAGTATGAATAATAAAGGAACAATCAACCAAGTTATCGGGCCTGTAGTAGATGTAAAATTTAAAGAAGGCGAAATGCCGGCAATTTATAACGCTTTAGAGATTGCCTTCCCTCAGGCAAGCTCAAGACAAAACCAAAAATTGGTTTTGGAAGTTCAGCAACAACTCCCCGGGGGGATTG
>CAZFXC010000084.1:0-2719 GCA_964522815.1 uncultured Candidatus Saccharibacteria bacterium | reverse complement strand
GAAACTTTCAGGCAAAGCGATGTGAAAAACAATTCGCAATTGGATTTTTTGCAATCTTATAATTTTGTGCAAACCAATGAAAGTTTTTCTAAAAAAAATGTGGTGAAGGGTTTGCATTTTCAATGGGAGCCACCACTTGGCAAGTTACTTAGAACTATTAATGGTCATATGGTTGATATGATCTTGGACATCCGTAAGCAATCGCCAACTTTTGGTAAAATAATTTTGTATGATTTGCCTGCCAGTCAGAACCAAGATTATGGTGAATGGATTTGGCTTCCTCCGGGTGTGGCGCATGGTAGTTTCTTTTTAGAAGATAGTTTTAATGAATATTTTTTTACCGCTGATTATAACCCTAAAGGGGAAGCGGGAATATCGCCTTTAACTGAAGATTTAGATTGGTCTTTAGCCGACGTTAAATTAAAAGAACAGTTTGAGCAATTGAAACAAGGTGCAATATTAATTAGTGATAAAGATAAGGCCGGGATGTCTTTGACTGATTGGCAAGAAGACGAAAGAGCAGAAAATTTCCAATAATTATTAAAGCGGTAAATTTTAACGGGATGTACAAACACAATACTTATTGTCGGATTTGCCATTCTAAAAACTTAGTTAAGTTTTTAGATTTGGGCAATCAACCTTTAGCCAATTCCTTTTTAAAAACCGAGAGTCAATTTGCCAATGAACCAAAGTATCCTTTGGCGGTTTATTTTTGCGAGGATTGTAATTTGGCTCAACTGTTAGATGTAGTGAGCAAAGAAGAAATGTTTTCTGATTATATTTATTTTACTTCTGGTATGCCTAAAATTTCCAATCATTTTAAAGCTTATGCAGAGGATATTATGGCTCGCTTTTTAAAGGCGGGAGAATTAGTGGTGGAAATTGCCAGTAACGATGGTATATTATTGAAGTTTTTTCAGGATGCAGGTTTTAAGGCGTTGGGTGTTGATCCCGCAGCTAATGTGGTTAAAACCGCCGACAGATTGGGTGTTAAAACCATTGTAAATTTTTTTAGTGAAAAAATTGCAGAAGAAATTGTAAATACTTCCAGTAAGGCAAAAGTAATCTTGGCCAATAACGTAGTTGCCCATATCGACAATCATCACGATTTGGTTAAAGGTATTGAAAAACTTTTGGCTGATGATGGAGTTTTTGTTTTGGAAGCGCCTTACTTGGTGGATATGTTTGAAAATTTAACTTACGATACAATTTACCATGAACATCTTTCGTTTTTAGCAGTGAGGCCTTTGCAAAAATTATTTAATCAGTTTGGTTTGGAGTTGTTTGATGTTCAAATTCATCCGGTTCAAGGTAAATCCCTGCGAGCTTTTGTCGGGAAACAAGGCTTTCATCCAGTTAGTGAAAATGTTGAAAAATTAGCCAGTCAAGAATTGGCTCTAGGTTTGGATAAGTTAAAGGCCTATCAAGATTTGGCCAAGAGAGTGGAAAAGCAAAAGGAGCAGTTGGTAAATTTATTAAACGATCTAAAAGCACAAGGGAAAAAAATTTCAGCTTATGGGGCGCCAGCCAAAGGGAATACTATGCTTAATTATTGCCAAATCGGTACAAATATATTAGATTATGCTTTGGAAGATTTACCAGCCAAACAAGGCTTATTGACGCCCGGTATGCATATTCCGACTGTTGATGCCAAGTATGCGCATAGCCATGAGCCAGATTATTATTTAATGCTCGCTTGGAATTACGAGAAGGCAATTTTGGAGAAAGAAAAAGCTTATTTAAGTAAGGGTGGAAAGTTTATTATTCCAGTGGAGGGTATAAGATTAATTTAGCAAACATGACAAAGATTACAAAACCCAAAACTCATAGAATACCAGAAAAAAATATTTTGGTGACCGGCGGAGCAGGCTTCATTGGCTCTAATTTTATTCGGTATTTGTACCACCATTATCCGAGTTACCGGATTTTTAATTATGATTTGCTGACCTATGCAGGCAACTTAGATAATTTGCGTGATCTGGTTAAATTAGAAGCAAATAAAACTAAGGCAAGTAAACGATATTTTTTTATTCAGGGAGATATTGGAGATGAAAAACTTTTGGATAAATTATTTGCTAAACATAAATTTGATATTGTAGTAAATTTTGCAGCGGAGAGTCATGTGGACCGTTCCATAATTAGCTCGCAAAATTTCATTAAAGTTAATGTTATGGGGGTGCATATTTTAATTGATTTAGCCAAAAAATATCAGACATCACGTTTTGTACATATTTCTACCGATGAAATTTATGGCGATATAGGCAAAGGTCAAAGTACAGAAAAGTCGCATTTAAAACCCTCCAATCCTTACGCGGCTTCTAAAGCGGGCGCTGATTTTTTAGTTCAGTCTTATATTCGCACTCATAATTTTCCGGCTATTATTGTGCGTGGCTCTAATAATTTTGGTCTCTATCAATATCCTGAAAAGTTAATTCCGCTTGCAATTACTAATCTGTTAGAAGGTCGGCTAGTGCCGGTTCACGGTGGGGGGCATCATGTAAGGACGTGGCTTCATGTGGAAGACTTTTGTAGAGCAATTGATGTGGTAATGCATCATGCCAAAGTAGGGAGTATTTATAACGTGGCAGGTCAGCCTAAGAAGAATCGAGATGTAATCAAAGAAATTTGTCACATACTCAACAAAGATTTTAATACGCATATTCGTTTTGTTTCGGATCGCCCGGGTGCGGATTTTCGCTATGCCCCCACGGCTTCAAAA
>CAZFXC010000083.1:0-2772 GCA_964522815.1 uncultured Candidatus Saccharibacteria bacterium | reverse complement strand
ATTGAAATATAAAAATAACCCCGCCTCTCGCGAGAGGCGGGGTTATTTTTTACCTCTAGGTCTTTTACGATTATTTCTAGGCGGGGTTTTTGGCCTAACTGGGGTTTTGGGTAAAATTTTAACCACTTCATTGGCATCTTTGATTTTATGTCCCAAGGCAACTCGTCTGGCGATATTAATATCATCCGCAAATCTTCTTTTTATATAACCCGTAGGAATTACACCTTTATAGCGATTATCAAACTTCACCGAACCTTCTAACAGATTTAATACGGCATCTAAAAATTCCGAATGGTAATATTGTGGAAATATTTGGTTAAAAGCTTGTTCGTTTCTTACTAAATTTAACAAGGCAGGATCTCGGCTGACAAAAAAAGCTTCATACATCTCTTTAATTTTGGCTAATTTCTGGGTCTTCTCCATACCCGTATATTCCCCGGCATATTGGTTAAGTAAACCATCTAAAGAATTTATGGCACTATAACGGCCAGCCAATAAAAGCGCAATCACTTCCGGATCTTTAGATCTCCGGAGCTCTGTTAGTAAATCGGTAAATTTTTGTTGCCATTCGGTTTTAACCGCCTTACACACACCTTCCCACGCTAATAATTTAGCTTCTAAACCCCGAACTCGGTCAAACTGTGCCATTTGGGTTTGAACTCCGTCTGAAAACTCCCCTAAGACTGCCGTTTTAGTCTGCTTGCCTAATGCACCATCAACCGACAGAAGGTTGGTAGCACTATCTGAATTATTTAAGTGACGATACAAGCTTGCCTCGCGCGTCATGGCTTGAATTTTAGCTGTGATGGGAGTTAATGGTGTGCCACTATAACCGGCCACGGCCAAACTAAATACCCGAGGATCTTCAATCCGATTCGTATGCAAATTGCCTTGGACGTCTCGGCCGTAAATATTATAAACTTCGTAGAAGGCCTGAAACCCAAAAACTAAATTACCATTTCCGCTTAAATCCAAAGCATCCACGATTTCTTTGTCTAAAATTTGTTCTGCCGAACGACCTTGAAATTTTTGTAGTTGAGCCGGCATACCTGAAAAAGATTGACCTAAACTATCTTTATTAGCAGAGGCCAAGCGCAGAGCAGTAAATGGGTTTATTTGAGAATAACCAAAAGAAGCGGTGATCGGCACATTTCTATGGGCTATAGCCTCTACAGCTTGGTCAGTTTGTTCTAACACTGGCGCACTATTGTAAGGCTTATCAAACTTATCTTCCACTTCTATCATATCGGCAAACGCAAACATTAACTCTTTAGTTTGCTGTAAAGTTTTTATGGGTGGTTTGACTGAAGTTTGTAAAACTTTAGTCAATTCTTCATAATTCAGGTCTTTATTAAAAATTTTTAATTTTGTTTTTGTTTCTTTTCCTCTAAAAAAATTAGCTATGTTTTTTACTCTCTCCGAGCGTTCAATAATACTTTTTTCCAACTTATACTCACCCACACCTAATCCTACGGCTCCAACTGCCATAGTGCCCCCCGCTATAAACTCTTTTCGACTAAATCTCATACAAAAATTTTAGCATAAAAATTTTAGTTTTGCTATAATAAACTATATGCAAAATAAACCAACAATTCTTTCTGGCATTCAGCCCAGTGGCAAACTCCATATTGGGAATTTTTTAGGGGCTTTGTCTAACTTTGTTAATTTACAAAACTCAAGTAACTATGAGTGTTTTTATGTTTTAGTTGACTATCATTCTATTGTGGCTGACTATAAACCAGAAGAAAAACAAAAACAAATTTTAGACTTAGCTGTGGACTTTTTAGCAAGTGGTATTGATCCTAAAAAATCCACGCTTTTTGTGCAGTCGCACTTACCAGAACACACAGAACTTATGTGGATACTTAACTGCATTACTCCGGTTAGTGAACTTCAAAGAATGACCCAATTTAAAGATAAATCCCAGAAACAAGAAAAAAATATTAATATGGGACTCTTTGACTACCCTGTCCTGCAAGCTTCAGACATTTTGCTTTATAAACCCAGCTTTGTGCCAGTAGGTATAGACCAAAAACAACACTTGGAACTTACCAATGTACTCGCACGTAAGTTTAATAATCGCTTTGGTGAATATTTCTCAGAAATTGCACCGCTCTGGACCAATTTCCCTAAAGTGATGGATTTAAAAGAACCAAGTAAAAAAATGTCAAAATCCTCTCCTATGGGCTGTATATTTTTAGACGATGCACCAGCAGAGATTTTAGAAAAGCTAAAAAAAGCCACTACAGCCACAGAAGCAGGCAAACATTCCGCTGGAGAAGAAAATTTAATGGGACTCTTAGCACATTTTGGGACTGCCGATGTACTGGCACACTACAAAAAACAACAGGCCGATGGGACACTTAAATACAGCGAGTTAAAAGAGACTTTAGCCAAAAATATCGCAGAATATTTTGCTGAATTTAGAGAAAAGAAAAAAGCTCTACTTGCCAAACCGAATGATATTAAGGAGATATTAATTGAGGGGGCAAAACAAGCCAAACTTACTGCCAGTAAAACTCTCCAAGAAGTTAAACAAAAAATCGGCCTACTCTAAGGTCGATTTTTTATTGGGTTTTGCATGTTTGACTCTTTCAAACCTTACTCCTTGGGCGACTAATCGTTTTTCTAACTCCTCTTTTGCTCTAAAAACTCTAAGTCTATATGCATTAGAGCTGAGGCCAAGCTGATTTACAGCATCGCTTTCAGATACTCCAGAAATATATAAATTTAAAGCTTCTTTTAATGGCTTAGGCAACCCTGCAATAATTC
>CAZFXC010000082.1:0-2806 GCA_964522815.1 uncultured Candidatus Saccharibacteria bacterium | reverse complement strand
TCAATTAAAGCCAAATACACGGCAATTTCTTTTTCATTTAAACCAAAATCTTTTAAAATAGATTCTATTTGCATGCCTTAATAATGGCATTTCGAAATAATTATGTCAACTTTTTCTCTACAATATTTTTATTAGATCTGCTTGCCCTCCGAAGCTTTCTTGTCTACCAGAGCTTTAACGTCGGTGAAGCGTAGGAGGGTCAATTTATTTTCTACACCCCCACACCGAACTATAAATAAACAATATGGGAAAAATGAAAATTTTCTAAAACAGTTTAGTGAAATATTAAATAATCATAGTTCGGTGTGGGGGTAAACCTATTTCCTATAAATATAAATCTCGTGGTTTTTTGGTAAAAAATATTTTTCACTATATTTTAAATGGGGAAACGGAAAATCTCTAACAATAGCCACGGCCCCGCTTTTACATTCAGCTAAAAATTTCTCTTCAATTTTTGCCATTAAAAAGGGAAACAAATAAGCATAAATAAAATCTGCTTCACTCCAATTAGCTTTAAAAAAATCTTGATGTTTAAATTGCAATTTTGTTTTTTGATTTTCTTGTCCGCCGAAGCCTTGGCGGAGGTGGATAAATTTTGATTTAATGACTGCCCATAAGTGCGTCCACCAAGTGAGCTCATAACCCACACACTGGGCACCGGAGAGTTTATTCACCAAAAAACACACCTTGCCATTGCCACTCCCTAAATCGTAAAAAATATTTTTTGATGTTATTTTCAATTTTTCAACAATAAATTGAATATCATGTTTAGTAGTCGGCACAAACGGCACTTTAGTGATCAAAAATCCAAAAAACGCACTGATAATCACAAACAACAATAATAATGCAAACAACAAAAAGCCTAAAAGTATTAGTGTATAAAGCATAAAATGATTATACTTCAAAAATTGGAAATTAGAAATTAGAAATTCAAAAGCCTCCGCTTTAAGCGGAGGCTTTTGTATAGTGGGCAGCTACCTACTTTCGCACCTGCATGCGCAGGACTATCATTGGCACAAACCGTTTTTACTGCTTAGTTCGGGATGGGATAAGGTAGAACCCGGTCGTAAATGCCACCCTCGTCTAACTTTATAACAATAAAATGAGACGAGGAAGGCTTATGGCTTTAAAGCCATAACCATATTTTGGGAAAGAAAGTAAAAGATACTAAAAACAAAAATTAAAAATAAAACTAAAAAACTTACTTTTAAAAAATGTTTAAACATACTTTGGGTTTGAATTGTTTATCTTAATTAATATAGTATAAACAATCATTGTGGTATTGGCAATAATTTTTGCCAATACTTTTGCCTAGCAAATATTTAACAGGGAATTTACCCGGTCAAACCGCTTAAAAGCGTGTTCGCCAAAAGCGAACAGTTTGACTGGGAGAATAAAACTTTTTTGGTTGATTAGTACTGCTCGGCTAGAAATCCTTACGGATCTTACACCTGCAGCCTATAGATTAGATTAAAAATCTTAGATTACGGATTTAAGTATTGCTACTTAAATCTTTCATCCTTAATCTAAAATCTAATTTGATACGCAGTAGTCTCCTGCGAACCTAACGTTTGGTCTTGCGACCAAACAACGAAACCTAGTTTTGTGGACGGCTTCACGCTTATATGCCTTCAGCGCTTATCCTAACTAAACCTAGCTACCCCGCCGTGCTCCTGAAGGAACAACGGGTACACCAGAGGTTTATGCATCTCGGTCCTCTCGTCACGATCTCCTCTATCACTAGAGGCGTAGACTATATCTTCACCCTTCACTTTGAGTTTAGATTTATATTAATCTTGCTCTAAAGTCTCTTACGAGCTTACTTTGTAATTCAAGTTTATTGATTACAAAGTGAGGGGGTCGGCGTATTATAATGATATTTCTATCAAAATCTTCCCTTTCGGGTCAGTCGTTACGGGGTCAAACCTAAAAGTTGATATAACTCAGCCTCACTTCGTTTATGTTTAGTAACATAATTATGAGTCTGAATTGTGCTTATATGTTTTACAATCTGTTTTAAGTCAGGTTGTAATAAATTCTGAAAAGTTTTACTTTCCAGAATCATAACAGCTTTCAGTAGAGCTTGGGCTTGATGTTTCTTAAAGCGTATAAAGGGAATTAAGTTTTTTAAAATTTCTTTTATCTGCTTAAAACCATTTATTCTTAGTTCGCTCATTCCGTCTTTGCGACGAGATAAGTAACCAATACCCAAGATTTTTCTAATCCACTTTAATTCATTTTCATGTCTAGTATCTTGATAAAAACAGATAGTAGCCATAAAACGAAGTTTGGATTTTCCTTCTTGGCGTTTTTTAATTTGTAACATCAAGCTGCCATCTCCATCGAGAAAGCCAGCTATATAAGCTAAATCAATTTTAGATCGACTTCCCACGGTATTGTCTTAATTAATTCTGGTCCTCAAGTATGTCCCGTAATTTAATTACGGGATAATTGTACCATATTTGAAGAACCGTAACAAATATGGTTATCAACGGAGCCAAACATATTTAAGATTTCACCGTTATTAGCCGAGTTTTCAATCTCCCTTGCGGGAGAAGGTAGCAAATCTTTACTAGAGACGCGACCACTCAAGTTTCGAACACCCACAGCAGATAAGGACCAAACTGTCTCACGACGTTTTGAACCCAGCTCGCGTACCGCTTTAATTGGCGAACAGCCAAACCCTTGGGAGCTTCTTCACCCCCAGGATGCGATGAGCCGACATCGAGGTGCCAAACCTTCTCGTCGATATGGACTCTTGGAGAAGATCAGCCTGTTATCCCTAGAGTAACTTTTATCCGTTGGG
>CAZFXC010000081.1:0-2985 GCA_964522815.1 uncultured Candidatus Saccharibacteria bacterium | reverse complement strand
CTGTAAGTCCTATTTTAATTAGGTTTATGAACTAAGCACGCCCCATTAATGCAAAATCGTTTACCGGTAGTGGCTGGACCATCATTAAATACATGACCTAAGTGCGAACCGCACTGGGCACACACGACTTCCACCCTGTCCATACCATAGGCAGTGTCTCGATTAAATTTCACCGCTCCGTCTAAGGCTTCATCGAAACTCGGCCAACCTGTGCCACTGTCAAACTTAGCGTCGGAAGCAAATAACTGATGACCGCAAACTACACAATTAAACATCCCCTTTCGTTTCTCATACAGCAAAGAACTGGACCCAGGCGCCTCAGTCCCTTTTTCCCGCAAAATATGATATTGCTCTGGAGTGAGTTTCTTTTTTAATTCTTCATCAGAAATTTGCATCTTCTACTTATTTACTAATTATCGAGTTAATGATAGCATAAATTATTATTAAGTTTAATTAGGACTTACGATGCGTATGTTCTTATTAATTATTCCAAATGTCAAAAAATAAACTCGGACCTTGGTTAATTGCCTTATCCTCCTTACTTTGGGCAAGTGATGCACCTTTTAGAAAACCCCTGCTTACAGGGGGGCTCGGAGCTGGCTTTATTGCTTTGTTAGAACATCTCTTTAGCACTCTTGTGAGCCTACCCGGGCTAATCAAAAATCTTAAAGAATTCAAAACTCTTAAACTCAGACACTGGTTAGGTTTGGTTTATATTGGCGCCGGAGCTTCAGCTTTGGGCGCGATTTTTTATGTAAAGGGCGCTGTGGCCATGAACTATAACTTCACCGTGGTTGCCCTCCTCCAAAAACTTCAGCCCCTCTTTGCCATTACTCTGGCTGTCCTGTTTTTAAAAGAAAAACTGTCTGCCAAATTTTGGGTCTGGGCTTTACCGGCTTTGCTGGGCGCCTATTTAACCACCTTTGGTTTAACCAACCCCAGTGAACTTTGGCATACAGCCAGCGGGAAACTTTTACTCGGACCAACTTTAGCTCTTGGTGCAGCCTTACTGTGGGCAGGTGGCACAGTGGTCGGACGAGCTTTAATGACTAACTTAAGCCTACCACTGGTAAATGGCAGTAGGTTTCTATTTGGATTTTTGTTTTTATACGGCTATGTTTTGTATTTTGAAAAAATGCAATTCAATTTACTCACCCCGCTATTTTGGCGCAACATAATAATTATCGCTCTCCTCACAGGCTTTTTTGCTCTATTAATTTATTACCAAGGCCTAAAAAATACCAAAGCTTCTGTTGCCACAATTATGGAACTGGGCTATCCTTTAGCCATTACTGTGGTGAATTGGATTTTTTTAGACATTACCCTCTCTTTGGTCCAAATCATTGGCGGACTTGTACTACTGGCGTCTATTACTGCCCTCACTTACGAAAATTCTAAAATTTCTGAGCAAGAGTTTGCAAAAAAATAAAATCGTGCTATTATTTTTTAGTTATTAAACAACAAGTCTATTAATTAAGAAAGGAACAAACATGAATAAAAAAGTTTTAGGCGTGGGAATTGTAGTTGTAGCCATAATTATCGCCGGAGGCGTAATTATGTCGCAAAAATCCCAAAAAAACAGTGAAAAAGTTTCTAATGACTACGTGGACCAAAGTAAAACCAATGCTGACTCAGCCATAACAAAGCAAGAAGAAGTTGTGCCAAAAGAAAATGCCAAAAATGGCACTGTGGCTTTAACTCCCGAAAACACCAAAATAGCTTGGGTGGGCAGAAAAGTCATTGTGGCCAACTATGAAGATGCGGGTAGCATTAATATAAAATCCGGTAGTGCGGAAATTAAAGACGGGCTCGTAGTCAAAGCCAATGCCACCATAGATATGACCTCCATTACTGCGTTAACCACTGGCAAAGGTGATGGCATGGATATGCTGTCTAAACACTTAAAATCAGCTGACTTCTTTGATGCAGAAAAATATCCTACGGCTGAATTAACTCTTACTTCTGCCAAAGTTTTGAGCGAAACCACCCTCGGCAAACAATATGAATTTTCCGGCACGCTGACGATAAAAGGCATTACCCAACCCGTTACTTTTAAAGGCGATGTCACTATTTTAGGCAACATGGCGACCTTAGAAGCCCAAACCCAATTAGACCGAACCAAATGGGGAGTAAATTACGGTTCCAGCAAATTAGGCAATACTATTATTGACGATATGTTTACAGTCAAGTTAGCTATTTCCGGAGAAGTAAAATAACTCAAGCTCCGATTTAGGCAATTTAACCCCGCCTCTCACAAGAGGCGGGGTTAAATATTTTTTTGGGTTTAATCCACTATCCGACTTTGCCGATATTTAATATATTCCCAAACCATAGGCAATAAAGATAACAATATGATTCCGAATACGGCGTATTGGAAATGATTTTTGACAACTTCAATTTGTCCAAAAAAATAACCTAACAATAAAAATACACTTACCCATAACACAGACCCAACCACATTGTAAACAATAAACTTACCATATTCCATTTTACCTACGCCAGCTACAAACGGAGCAAAAGTTCTTAAAATGGGCAAAAACCGGGCTAAAATAATGGCTTTAGCCCCATACTTGGCGTAAAAATTTTGCGTTTTTAACAAATACTCAGGCTTAAAAATTTTGGAATGCTCTCTCGCAAAAGCTTTAGCTCCTAAATGCCTGCCTAATAAATAATTAACAGTATCCCCTAAAATCCCTGCCACCACCAATAACCCATAAATCAAACCTAAATTTAAATGCCCTGCCCCACTAAAAGCGCCCACGGCAAACAACAAAGAGTCCCCCGGTAAAAACGGCGCCACCACTAAACCGGTTTCGGCAAAAATAATTAGAAAAATTATACCATAAGCCAAAAACCCATACTGGGCAATCATACTGGCCAAGTGCACATCGATATGTAAAATAAAATCTATAATTTCCATTTATCTATCTTCTTCGGCTACTTCTCGCTTAAGTATTAAATCAGGCGGGTGATTATATTCACGAT
>CAZFXC010000080.1:0-3025 GCA_964522815.1 uncultured Candidatus Saccharibacteria bacterium | reverse complement strand
AGTAGAGCCGTCCGAGATAATTTTTATTTGTCCTCTGGCACCATTATAGTTTTTTTTTTTTTGTAGTTCTGTAACTATACAAGCTGGTATGTTATTGCATTTCAAATACGTAGAAATTTGTAACATTAGAGAGTCGTAAGCATTAGACGAAACTACATCAGCATCAGAATTGTAAATATCTTTATATTTTTGTTTAAATGAAATAACATTTGGTGTTTCGGTTAACAGGTCTGATGATGAGAATATATACCCTTCCGTGGCTTTACCAGCGTATTCAATAATAGTGGGGTCTTCTGATTCATAATCACCGATTAATGGTACAGTTATACCAATTTCACGAGCTTGTTTAATAATGTTGCCTAAAGGGCTACCAAAATGAATTGTAAAAATAACATCCGGTTTTAATTGTTTAATTTTAGTTAATTCGGTCCTGAATTCTTGAGCATTAGTCGCTTTACCAACCTGCAATAAAATTTGGCCTCCTAGAAGTTTAAAGTTTTCTGAAATATATTTATTATAATTTTCTCCAAAAGGAGATTGTAAATAGATTATTACAGCGGTTTTAGCTCTCAGTTTATTTATTGCAAATTCAGCGAGTTTTTTACCGTCTTCTTTTATTGATACATTAGTAGAAAAAGTATAAGGTCGGTTTAATGTTGCGTCAGGATTGGAGGCAGTAAAAAAATTAATAATTTGTTTTTCTTCCATTAATGGAAGAAGTGGCACAAAACCCCAACTGCAGATCGCACCTCCTATAATATTAATCCTGTCAATTTGTAAAAGTTTTTGAAAAGCAGAAAGGCTAGTTTTGGCATCGCAGGCATCCTCGTAAATAATTTGTAAATTTAAGTTAGGATTATCTCTTAATAATTCTGTTTTCGCCAATTCCATTCCGTTTTTTAATCTTTCACCCGTAACTGCAAAATTGCCAGTTAATGGAGCAAGTACGCCAATTTTTATAGAATTTTTATAAGGATCATTATTTTTAGTATGAAGCCCAAAATATAAAAATAAACTAAGTACAATAACTAAGAAAAACGCTATTTTAATTTTCATATATAACAAGATTAATTACTTTTATATAATACGTTAAATTTCTTTTCTATACAAATGAATAAAATATCAGCTGAATAGTTTTGCGTGGTCTTTTGAGTTTTATACATATGTTTGATAATTTTAATTTTCATCTAAATAAGGCATAAAATTTTTTTCATCCTTTAGAGGCGCGTCCGCCCTAACGGCGGTAAAGATAACTTTGTCATCACTCGGGACCTTTTTCTTTTTGGTAAAGTTTACCTGAGGGAATAAGGTTTAAACTTAAACATTGACAGAAAAAAAAATAAAAAGTAAAATGTTAATACTTAGTATTAACATTTTTGATTTATGCGTAACACTTCTTTGGTTACAATATCTTTGCCTCCAGCAATGGTTAAGGAGTCAGAACGGTTGGCAAAAACCAGTCAAATGACTCGTTCGGAATTTATGCGCGCCGCGATACGCAGATATATAGAAGAATTGGATACAGATGAAGCCATAAAAATAGCGGACGAAGAATTTAAATCCGGCAAGCTTAAGGTTTTGCCAATAGGCGGTTTGGCAAAATTAATGTCAAATTAAATGCGACCTATAAAGAAAATTTATTATTCTTCCCGTTTTTTACGAGCTTTAAAGAATTTACCCATAGAGTTAAAGCCTGAAGTGTTGGAACGGGAAGCAATTTTCCGCAAAGATTGTTTTGATTCAAGACTAAAAACTCATAAACTTTCAGGTAAATATAAAGAACATTGGGCTTTTTCTATTGATTACCATTACAGAATTTTGTTCCGATTTTTATCGGATACCGAAGTTATATTTGAGAATACAGATGACCATTCTATTTACAAATAAGGGCGTGTAGCCCCCAGTAGTACAGCTCACAAGTTTGCTGACTACGGGGTAAACTCAGCCTTGCCTCGTTAAATTCGCAAGGCGAATATTTAACGGGGTAAAGTCACCTGCCTTCCGGCACCTGTCTACCGACAGGTAGAGGCAGGGAGCACAAAGCTTTTTATGGAATAAAATGTAGAGTTGGCGGTAATCAGCCTAATATAATTTAATTGTATGGTTCTCAAACTTTCCTTGTTGGGCGTGTAGCTCAGCTGGTTAGAGCATCAAGCTTATACCTTGAGGGTCCCTGGTTCGAGTCCAGGCACGCCCACCATAACTTATGAAGCATCAGTTAGAGACAGACTATTTACAATTATATACATATGATTATCCTGTAAATTACGACTTTCACTTAAAAGAGATAAAGGATTTGTTTGCAAGGGACATTGGTAGTTTTTTAATTAGTTTTAATTCTTTAGAGAATGAGTTAAATATTGCAATTGCAGAATGTATTAATAAGGACAGTCATCGGGTTGGGTATTTAATTATTGAGAATCTGAGTACAAAAAATAAAGTTGAGTTATTTTATAAATTATATTTATCTGTAGTTTCCAGTACTAGACTAAAGCGACTTCTTCATAGTCTTTACCTTAAACTTATTGACTTAAATAATTTTAGAAATATTATTGTTCATGGAAACTGGGCTTTGTATTCAAAAGGTAGTTTTGTTAGGTATAAAATTGTGATAGATAATGAAGAGGGTTTTGTTAAATATAAAGTTGCAAAAGTAGATAAAAAAGTTTTTAGATTAAAAATAAAAGAGATTATTGGATTAGAAGGTAAGATAACTAAATTTATATAATGTAATTTGTTTATAACAAAACTCTACCGATATCGGTAGAGTTTTGTTATGCGATATGCTAATCGCTACCCACTAAACGCTTTTAAATTACTGTAGCGCTGGCCACAAAGTCGCCAGCATCAAGGCGCATAATGCGAACGCCTTGAGTAGCTCTGCCTAAGGTAGAAACGTTGTTTAACGGGGTGCGAATGGTTTGTCCCATTTTGGAAATAATTACCAAATCGTGTTCTGCTTTATTGTCTAAAATATACATGGCAACAATTTTGCCGGTTTTGGGGGTGACTTTTAAAGTTTTAA
>CAZFXC010000079.1:0-3308 GCA_964522815.1 uncultured Candidatus Saccharibacteria bacterium | reverse complement strand
CCAATATCCAAACCAATAGTTAACATAGTCTTAAGTTATTAGTTACTAGTTATTAGTTCTTTGGCTTTTTCCCAGAATTCAGGGTGCCCATTTTGCTTCATCCAGTACCACCACTCCGCTCCCCACAAATATTGCTTTTCAAAACCAATCGATTTACCCACCGATAAAATCGTATTAAATTTTTCCATACTCATAGTCCTAAACTGTTCATCAATGCTTGTGCCTAAAATCCCTTTAGTGGTCCAAGGTTCAGCTTGCAGTTCAATAATCATTAATTCTTTATGCCCATTTAAAAGTTTAAGTAAACCGCCTTTTGCCCTATAAAGCCAATACGGATTGTAATTTATCCAGTACCGATTAAACACATCGGAAAATACGTGCCTGTACAAAGTGGAGCCAAACGCATCGCCTCGTTTTCCTGCTTTTAGCCACAAAGATAATTCTCCGCTGTCGGTAATCACCACCGGACGGTTAGGATCTAGCTTTTTCACCAAAGCAATTTCTTGGTCAAATAAAACCGTGTCTAATTTAGGACAAATACCAAACACCGAATGAAATGCTTCGTTTTCTACCTGCCACATAATTATGCTAGGATTATCTTTATAACGTTTAACCACTGCTTCAACGTAAACCATTAAATCTTCTGCTAAATTTTCTTCTTTCAGCCACTGTGGATCGTGACACTCAGGCCAACGGGGTAAACGCCTACCTACGGAAAGCACAACTTTAGCCTGACGTTTCTCTGCTTCCTTAATCTGAAAATCCAAATCAGCCCAATCATACTCGCCTCGCTTCGGCTCAATCCGATTCCAATAAGCGCTTAATCTTAAGTTTTTTACCCCAACATCATCTAACAAAGCTACATAAGTAGCTTTCCAATCCAAACCTAAATCTAGGGCTTGATACGGACTAAAAGTAATCCCATAAATAATCTTTTTGGCTTTTTTACCTGCATAAACAGACAAAAAAACCAAAATAATTACTAAACCAATCATTAACTTTAACAAAATTTTTTTCATATATTTTTTTTATTATTGTCCATAAACTCCCCCTAACCCCCTCTTTGGAAAAGAGGGGGGGAAGAAGAACTACAAAAATAATAACAGAGTCCCTAAAATAATCAAAATTAATCCGCAGACTTTTTGCATTACCACTCCATAAGTAATCTCCTCTTCCAGTAAGTGCTTCATTTTTTTACTTAAGAATAACGCTCCAAGGAATAAAAACACATACCTAAACCCCTGCAAGGCATTTACTAAAGGAATTTTCCCCACCACAATTAACCAACTAAAAAAAATCATATTCGCCCCGCCCAAAACCTGTTTGAATAAAAACAAACCAATTGTGCCTTTTCGTTTGCTTTCCGTTTCTCTTTTAAAAACCAAAGTTCGGTAGTACGGCCAAACTAAAAACAAAATTAAAATCCCAGCTGCCCCCAGCCGATTAAACATAAAATGATTAAAGGTATTTCCAGTTTTGGCTACAAATTGCCATAAAGCAAAATTACAACTCCACAAAAAGGCAGAAGCAATTTTTAGCAATAAATGCTTGCCCCAAAAATGGGGTTTATACGAGATAACTAAAGCACCAGGCACCAGTAAAAACATAGCAGAAATTTCTTTGGTCAACAAAGAATTTTGACCAACGGCTTTTGCAATCAACAAATCAAATATTGGCACTAACCCGAATATAAACGGTATTACCCGAGAAACTTCCCCTTGCGAAAGAGCTTTTAAAAACACATATAGTGCCAAACTAAACAACCCACCGGAAAGTAAATCTAAGCCTATTTGCCCTAAACTAATTTTCTCGTACACCCAAGGCCAAACTACCAAAATTCCAAGGCCGGTAATAATGCTCCAAAACGTATAAGCCAATGGCTCGATTTTTCTTTTGGAAATTAAAAATTTATCTAAAGTATCAACAATAGCGGCAATTAAATAATGTAAAATGGTAAGAAAGAAAACCATAGTTAAATTTTAATATTCTAAAAAATTATTCCAACAAATTTCCGCGAACTTTATTGCGCTAAATCTCACTTGCCGTTTAAAATTTCGCTCTCTATCTACAGCAATTAAACCAAACTTTGGACCAAAACCTTTTTCCCATTCAAAATTATCAGTTAACGACCAATACAAATACCCTCTTAAATCCACCCCGTTAGCTATGGCCCGATGAGCATAAAATAAATGTGCTTTAATGAATTGTTCGCGCATATAATCTTGACTATCCGCAATACCATTCTCAGTAATATATATGGGTTTCTGATATTTTTTAAGACCGAGCAATACAGGCTCTAAACCTTCCGGATGAATTTCCCAACCAATGTCGGTTTTTAAATCTGGATTGGAAGATGGTTTCCCCAAATTTGGCCACCCAATCTGATGTTGAAAATAATAATTCACCCCAATAAAATCACAAAACTTTATGGTTTGGTCAATAAAGTAATGACCCAACCATCGGTTATACATTTTTACTAAGAACTGACCAATTAGGCCGTTGGCTACCACATGAGACAAGTGAAAAGCCAGACTTACCGGTGAACGACTAAAAAATTTAATTTCCCTTACCGAAAAATTATGGGCTAAAATTAAATTTTTAGCTACTCTTCTGGCTAGCCGAAAACTTTTTTTCTGCGGAGGAAACACGCCTTGCAAATAACTGAGTAAACAATAAACTTCCGGCTCATTAATCGTTAACCAAAAATCAACATTTTCATGAAGCCTTTCTGCCACTTTACTGGCATACCGAATAAAAAATTGCACATTCTCAATGTTTTCAAATCCCCCTTTTTTTGCAAACCATAACGGATTGGTAAAGTGGTGAAGGGTAACAAAAGTTTTTAGGCCATAAAATTTGGCTGACTGTAAAACTTTTTCGTAATGCATAAAGGCCTCTTCGTTAAACTGCCCTTCCTTGGGTTCAATTCTGGCCCATTCTAAAGATATCCGAGTGGCATTATGTTTTAAAGTATTTGCCAAAGCAAAATCTTCATCAAAACGATTATAACCATCGGTCGCTGTCCCACTTTTATATTTTTCGGGCTCTAACCCCTTAGCCCTAAGCTCCGCTTCCCGTTTTTGGCTATTTTCCCATGCCCACCAATCGGAATTGGTGTTGTTGCCTTCAGTTTGATGTGCCGACGAGGAGGCGCCCCACAAAAACCCTTCTGGAAATTTGTATTTTTGTCTCATTTAACTTTTTGAGTTTTAGCTATGTAGTGTTTATATTATGTCATAAAATATTGAAAAAAACAAAAGATTATGATAAGCTGGTAAATGCTAATTGATTTTTCATCATCCTGCCTA
>CAZFXC010000078.1:0-3366 GCA_964522815.1 uncultured Candidatus Saccharibacteria bacterium | reverse complement strand
AGATAAACTGTTTATTCTCACAACATTCAAACCATAATTAATTACTGGACTGAGTACAAAAAATAATAAAACAAAAATAAATGTCAGTATGGCTTTTTTTGCCAACCGTTTTGAATTTTTATTAAAATATAATAGAATGCTTAGCCCCAAAGCTGGCAACATCCCTACCCACAACCCCCTTGTTCCAGAAAAAATTACTGCTAAGCCTGAAAACCTAATCGCTGACCATAAATAATTTTGTGGGTTTTTAAATAATTCCTTTGGTTTACGCCATGAGCTTTTTTCTTGTTTATACAAAAAAGTTAAAGTGAACAATAATCCGATCAACATTACTGCCATCATTCCAAACGAATGTGAGTCCGGCATAATACTAAACATACGTAGCGAAGGGATGCTCCCAGTATATGAAAACCATGAATTAGAATAGCCTAACACATTGGATAAGCCCAAACCGTAATAAACTTTTGAAACCATAATTGCCCAATACTGCCAAAAATAGTACTGAGGAGTAAACAAA
This sequence comes from uncultured Candidatus Saccharibacteria bacterium, assembly GCA_964522815.1. Lineage (GTDB taxonomy): Bacteria > Patescibacteriota > Doudnabacteria > UBA920 > UBA920 > JBBTRN01. Next base: position 2,849 of record CAZFXC010000078.1, on the reverse strand, counting down.
GTAATAAAAAGCTGTAGATATCCAAACACCACAATAATCGAAAGTGATATTGTCGAAAACTTCAATAGTCTTATTAATTCAGATCGCTTTGTCACTGCGATTAAAATCACCAAGTATAAAATGTAGGCGTTGACTAAAAAGATAATTTGTTTTAGTCCTTCAAAAGAATACTTAGCAAAAATTAACGAAGCTAATGATAGAGCCACAAATAAAAATCCAAGAACATCCCAAGCCGCCAATTTTTTGATATTTAAAATAATAAATATATTCAGCGAAGATAGCGAGAAAAAATTTATTTTTTGCTTCACAACTTCTTTCAACAGGACAACTAAAAATAAAATTATTACTAGGGGACGCCACATGCTTAACGAATCCCCAAATTGATTTGGCAGCACTACAAAAAATGGGACAGAAACCACAAACAAAACAAGCGCATCAATAGGTTTTAGGAAAATCATTCCTACGGTAACCAAGGCAAAATTTAACCAAGCAACTTCTTGTGGCCAAACTCCTACGGCCATTAAGCCAACAGAAACCAACTGCCACAACAACAGTGACCAAATAAACTTATTTGAGTTGTCCAAAACAAAGAAATTTTTCATTAAACTGAAATTAAAACTTTAAGGGTTTCCTTTGCGCACTTCTCCCAACTAAAAAAACTCAACCTCTTATACCCACTGTCAGATAATTGCTGAGCGAAGGCTTTATCATTTAAGACACTGGCGATAGCCTTTTTTATTTCAACTTTCTCCAGCGGGTTAAAATACACTGCTGCTTCTTGGGCCACCTCCGGCATGCTTGAAATATTTGATGTCGCCACTGGGGTGCCTACGCTAAAAGCTTCTAAAATTGGCATGCCAAATCCTTCATAAAAACTTGGTAGCACATAGAGGCTGGCTTTTTTTAATATGGTAAACCGATCATTATCAGTCACATGGCCAAGATAAACAATATCTGGATTGCTGAATTTCTCCAGAGTCTCTTCGGGCTTCCAGCCAATTTTTCCCGCTATGACAAGTTTGTGCGGAAGTTCAGGTTGCTCGTTTTTTAACTCTACAAAAGCATCAATCAAACCAATAATATTTTTTCGTGGCTGAATTGTTCCCAAAAATACAATATATTGGTCTGGCAATTTATCTTTAACTTTTGAATCTTCTAACTCAGCTTCTTCCCCTTGTTTAGCAGATTCATATCCATGATAGACCACAAAAATTTTATTAGAATTTACTTTGTAAAATTTTTGTAAATCTTTTTTGGTAGCTTCAGAAACAGCAATTAACCCATAAGCATACTTACTCGCAAACCAAGCTGTGAATTCTAAGTACCAACGTTTCAAGGTTTTGAAAGTTTCAGGATAAATTTTCCATGCAACATCATGGACAGTAATAAAGGATTTTTTTGGATGAATTAGTGGTAACGATGCTGCTGGAACCAAAAGAACGTCTGGAGCCCGAAATAACATTTCGAACGATAATCGAATTTGGGTCCACAAATAAGGGAATTTTAAAAAACCATAACCCAAAATTTTGATTTTAAAATTTGAGGGCAATTTTAAAAACCAGTCTTCAGGATTTGTACGCAAATACAAAATATACTGGTTTTGAGAATCAATCTTGGCTAATTGTAAAATCAGCTGCTTAGCATAATGCTCTACTCCAGTTTTAACTGGATGGTTTGCCCGCTCAGCTTCAATTCCAATAATCATGTTTAGTTTATGGTCTCACTTTTGTTATTCTGAGCCTTTTCCATCAAAAAATTTCTTGCTTCCTGATCACTCATTGATGCCATGGCTTCGCGGTCATCATCTGTTAACGGAACATCAAAATGGTCAACAAGCCATTTTTCACCTTGTTTGAACCAAACCCCAATGACAGTTTTTCCGTCTGGTCCATAATAAGGATCCCATTCATTATGCTCTTCTGGGGTCTCAAAAGCGCCTTCTTTGTTTATGTCTTTTTCTATACTCATAGATATATTATATCACAACTTAGACGCTAGTTCCTTTGTCAAAATATTGCTTATTTATAAGTATTTTTATGTAATAAATAGTCGTATGACCTGAGCTGTTTATCTAATATTTTATAATTTGGATAAGCTCCCATAAGTCGCTCATAAAATTTTTGTCCATGGCTCTTTTCAATTAAGTGAATCATCTCATGAAAAATTACGTAGCCAATTAAGCCTGAAGGAAAATAGCGCAATTTTAAATTTAAAGTAATCACCCCAAGGCTACTACAACTCCCCCATCTCGTGCGCATTGTTTTAAACTTTACCACTCGTGGCCTCACATTCAAAATTTCTGAATACCTTTTTAAATAATTATTAACCTCTTCTTGAAACTCTTTGAATAGTTTTGGTTCAAGCAATAAAGATTGACTTTGCTGAACCATAACCTGAAACTCAGTTGAATGTTTTTTTATCCAATTTTTGTGTCGTAACAAAAAAGCAGGAATATCAAAACTCCTGCCTTTTGGAACAACGACTTGAAGCTTGCCAAGTTTAAATTCTAATCGTGGATTTTTAACTTTCCGATATGTGATGTTATATTCAAAATCCATTTTTACTTTTATGCTTTTTTAAATCTGACAGTAAACTGTGGCTCATACCGATTATCATCTGCGTCTTTAATCTCAACGGTTTCTCCAGCAACTAGCTTATTGAAGGCGAGATCGGAAAGCAGTTCATTATCGGTTTTGACATGCATCTTGTATGCATCCAACTGCTTAAAATCGTTCATGGAATCTTCTTTTAACTCAGTTTCGATTTGTTTTTTTCTGATTTTAAGATTATCTAGTTTCTCAACAATTTCTTTGTATTCATGGGATGCACTTAACGCATCTTTATACATT
>CAZFXC010000077.1:0-3420 GCA_964522815.1 uncultured Candidatus Saccharibacteria bacterium | reverse complement strand
ATGCATTCGCATATTAGCATCGCAATTTAACATATCACTTACTCTTCTCTCGCTTGTTTACTGAGTCTCCATGAGCTGGTATACTTTACTTACCTGCCGACAAGCAACTTACCCTGCTTCTCTAATATTTCTTCTTACAACTTACTTACTTACAACTTACCAACCTGCCCCTTTTCTCTATGCTCAAACTCATTGCTTTTGACTGGAACGGCACGCTGTTGTCCGACACCCAAACTGCGGTCAAGGCCGAAAATATTGCCTTAAAAAAATTTGGTCACCCGCCCATTGGCATAAATAAATTTCGCCAGTGCTTTCATATTCCCATTATTGAATATTGGAAACGAGTGGGTATGGATGAAAAGTTTTTTTCCCAGCATATGGATGAAATAGAAAAAATCTATAACGATATCTACGAACAACAAGCTACCAGATGCCGGAGCCGAGCCGGCGTTCGCCAAACCCTCACTTGGCTAAAAACCCACCACTATCACAGCATAATTTATTCCAACCATATTGTGGAATTAATTAACCGGCAACTCCACCGTTTACAGTTAAAACCTTACATTACCACCATTTTAGCCAGAACCCATAAAGACGAAGGCTTGCTTCACAAACGCAGTAAAGGCGAAAAATTAGCAAGTTATGTGAAAACTCAAAACTTTAAACCCCACGAAGTCTTAAGCATTGGCGATACCGAAGAAGAAATTGAAATCGGCAGACAATTAGGCTATTATACCGTAGGCATTACCGGCGGTTATAATACCGAAAAACGCTTAAAACAGCACAAACCCCACTTTATTATTCACCATATGGGGGAATTAATAAAAATTATTAAAAAAATAAATACTCAACCTTAATAATTAACCGATGTATTAACATCAACTAGGAAAAAATATGCTCAATGGTTTTAAACAATTTATTTTACGCGGGAATGTAGTGGACCTCGCCGTCGGGGTGGTAATTGGCGGGGCTTTTGGCGGTATTGTAAGTTCTTTAGTGGCCGATGTCTTAACTCCCTTAATTGGCGCTATTGCCAAAGTGCCGGATTTTAGCGGTTTAGCTTTTACTCTCAATGGCAGTAAATTTATGCTGGGTAAATTTATTAATGCGCTCATTGCTTTCTTAATGGTTTCGGGCGCAGTTTACTTTTTTGTAGTCACGCCAATGAATTCACTTTTGGCTAAAATGAAAAAAGCTCCGCCCGCGGATCCGACCAGCAAAAAATGTTCCGAATGTTTCAGTGAAATCCCCTTGCAAGCCAAAAAATGCGCTTTCTGCACTTCTCCAGTTAGCTAAACTAAAAAACCCTCTGCATTAAGCCGAGGGTTTTAGTTTTAAAAGTTTATCTATTTGCTGTTGACTCAATAACCGCTGGGTTTGAAGTAGACTTAAAAAGTCTACTTGCTGTTTTAGACTCTCTTTTACCAAACCGGCTACGACATCGTACCCCAATACCGGAGTAAAGAGCGTAGCTACTGCTGTGGAAGCTTTTAAATGTTTTAAACAATTAGCCGGCACCGGTTCAATCAATTTTAAACACTTCTCAGTAGCTACCTGCACCACTTCTCGTAACAGTGTTAAGCTTTCCAAAAGCCGAAACGCTATAACCGGGCCCATGGCGGAAAGCTCCAATTGTGCCGAAGCCCCGGCCAGTTCAATGGTGTGGTTATTACCCGAGACTAAAAAGTAAACTTGATTTAAAGCTTCCAGCAATACGGGGTTAACTTTGCCGGGCATAATACTGGAACCTTTCTGCAATTCCGCCAAACTAATTTCGCCCAAACCGCCTTTGGGCCCGCTGGCTAATAATCTTAAGTCACTGGCCATTTTACTCAAAGCCCCGGCTAAACCGGTAAGCGCAGAAGACAGCGAAACCAAATCCCCGGCAGTGCCGGTTTGTGCCATTTTATTTTTCGCTTCCCGAAAATTAATTTTAGTGATTGTGCTTAACGCTTTATACATGGCCTGCCTAAAAGCTACAGGTGCATTTACACTATTGCCCACTGCCGTGCCACCCAAATTTAAGTTTAGTAAAGCTTTTTGCGCCCCCATAACTTTATTTAATTCATTATCCAAAGTGTCAGCATAAGCCAAAAACTCCTCGCCTAAAGTAATGGGCACGGCATCTTGCAAATGGGTGCGTCCAAGTTTTAAGTGATGCCGAGTTTTATGCGCCAACTGCTTTAAAACTTTAATCGCTTCCCTCACAACCTCCGCTAACTGGTTAACCTGCCGAAAGCTTTCAATTCTTAAAGCGGAAGGGTTAACATCGTTAGTGGATTGACCTAAGTTTACCAAATCATTGGGGTGAATAGTTTCCCCTAAAATTTCCGTGGCCCGAGTGGCAATTACTTCGTTAACATTCATATGCAAAGAAGTGCCGGCCCCACCTTGCAAAGCGGGTAAAACAAATTGCTCAGCCCATTGGCCTTGTAAAATTTCTTTACAAGCGCGAGAGATGGCCTCAAACTGTTTTTTACTCACCCGTTTAATGGCATAATTAGCCGTCACGGCGGATAATTTAATTTGCACAAACGCCACAATTAACCCCCAAGGCGTTTTGGGAGTAGAAAAAGGAAAATTAGCCAAAGCTTTTTGGGTTTGTTCGCCCCAATAAATAGTTTTGCGATTTGTCATAAGGAATGATATGATGCGAATGTATTCTAACACACTTCGGATATGTTTTTAAGAGCAAAAATTTTTGGCTTTTGGTACAGACACTTAGTAAAAAAACTTTTCTTTCTGTTTGATCCGGAAGCTGTTCATGATTTTGTGGGTAAAGTCGGTTTTTTAGCGGGTAAATCTCGACTGTTAACAACCCTAACTCGAGCTGGTTTTAATTACGCTCACCCTGCCTTAGAGCAACACCTCTTGGGCATCCGGTTTAAAAACCCAATTGGGCTGGCTGCGGGCTTTGACAAAGACGCCAAACTCACCCAAATTTTACCCAGCGTGGGGTTTGGTTTTGAAGAAATTGGCTCCCTTACCGCTCTACCCTACAAAGGCAACCAACCACCTCGACTCTGGCGTTTACCCGAACAACAAACTTTACGAGTCAATTATGGACTTAAAAATTTTGGCGCTCCGGCCATTTACCAATGGTTAAAACCTTTAACCTTTAGTTTCCCCGTGGGGATTAGTTTGGCTAAAACCAATTCACCCACCACCTCTAACGTAGAAAATGGCATTCATGACTATGTAACCAGCTACCAAATTTTTCACGATTTAGGCGACTACTTCACCATTAACATTAGCTGTCCCAACACCTGCGAAGAAAAACCCATATTTGCCGAACCGGAAAATTTAAACGCCCTCTTAACTGAAATTTTTAAACTCCCCAAACCCAAACCGGTTTTTATAAAACTCTCGCCCGATTTACCCGAAGCCCAGCTCACTCAAATTCTTACGGTTTGTGCCACC
>CAZFXC010000076.1:0-3474 GCA_964522815.1 uncultured Candidatus Saccharibacteria bacterium | reverse complement strand
TAAATACCAAAATAAAATAAATGATATGAGCTTTGTAAAATATTTCATATTTTTAATTTTATTGTGTGGTTCTATATTTTTATTATATTTTAATATTAAAAATTATAAGAGAGAGAAAATTAGTAAGTTGGTATGTATATTTTTTGGTTTATTTGGGGTGTTTGGGTTTTTATACTCAGCCTCTATATTGTTTTTATTATTTTCATTTAGACATGGGATTGGTTTTTAAACCCAGTCTATAATAGCAATTATAAGTAATATAAGTTTTTAATAAATTTATGATAATAGTATGACAAAAAAACAAAAAATTTGGTTAGGAGTATTTTTAGCAATGTTTATTGTGCCTGAGGTGTTGTGGGGTGGTTTGTTAGCAACCTTTTTTAATTTTAAGTCAGTGTATAATGCCGCAACCTTTTTTGTAACTGTGCCGTTTTTTGGACATTTAATGTTTTTGGCAGAAATAGCTGGCGTAAGTGGATTAATATTTTTAAATTTTAATTATCAATATAAAAGCATTTTTTATAAATATTTATTTCGTATTATTTTATTATTAATTTTGTTAGGGCAATTGTTTATTGCTTATGCTTATTATAGTTTTATTTTTGTAAGCTTTCCTTAAGAAATAATTATGACAATAAACTTATGTATAAAAAACTATTAATTTGCATTTTGGTTTTTAGTTGGTCTCTTACTCCTTTTACTCACGCGGCATTGCTTGCTCCGTATTTTGATATTACTATCAACAAAAATGCTATAGGGGACGATGGAATTTTTTCGTTTCACATTACTGCGTATAATCCGGTTCAGTTTGAAAATCAATATATAAATATTCAAACCGCAGAGGGTCAAGGAACGGAATTTATTCCAGGCTCTACTGCAAGTGGCGATGTTTACTACATTACCGAAGATCCATTACCAGGTTGGCAAAATACAGCAGTAGTTTGTGAGAGCGACAATCCTTTAGTAACTTTTACTCCCGTAGAAAACGGTGTAAGAATAAACGCTCGTTCATATAGCTCTGTTATTTGCAGTTTTACTAATACAAAACAAATTGGCAAAACTCCAGTATTAATTGTGCCTGGGGTTTTGGGGACAAATATTTTAAAAGATAATCAAAAATTATGGTTAGACCTTGGTCATAACTTTACTGACTATAATGATCAGTTTATGGATCCGTTGGTATTTACAAATGATTTGAAGCCACAAGATAACAGTCTTGATATAGGGTCAATTATAAGAAAGGAAATAGTAGATGTAGGGGTGGGGGATGTGACGATTTATGATTACACCCACGGCCTAATTCAAGAATTTACCTCACTCGGTTACACAGAAGGCGCGGATTTGTTTACTTTTCCTTACGATTGGCGGTATGGAGCAAGTGGAAAGTATGCGGACGGTTCTACTAACGTAGATAAGCTTGGGGAAAAAATTGCAAATATTTTAACGGCTACTAAAGCAAATAAGGTAGATATTATTGCCCACTCTACTGGTGGACTTTTAGTAAAGAAGTATGTTATGGATAACCCTACCACCCATAACATTAGCAAAGCCGTGTTTGTGGGCGTGCCTAACCTTGGGGCTCCAAAGGCAATTAAGGTTTTATTAAAAGGTGATGGGTTTGGAATACCATGGCTTGCAGACGGGGAAATGCAAAAAATATCTCAAAACTTGCCTGTTGTTTACGATTTAACTCCAAGCAGGAAATATTATTTGGAACAAACCAGTCCAGTTAAAGTGCTTAAGGGTGGTCTTTTGGTTGATTCGGTAACTAACTTGGATTTTTTTCAGACTGTTGAATATTTAAAAAATCAAAAACATTTAAACGCTCAAGCCATAGACAATGCCACAAATTTGCATTCTAACGAGTTTGATACTTTTGATTTAAGAACAGCGGGCGTGGATTTGTATAGTATTGTGGGTTGTAAAAGCGGCACTTACTCGCAAATTTTGGATTTTCAAAACAATGACAACACTTCTATTCGTTATGACGATGCCGAAACAATTTCCGGCGACGGAACAGTGCCGTTTGAAAGTGCTAACAGCCTTGTTACAAATGACAGTAATAAATTTTACACCATCAAGCCTGACCATGGCAAAATGCTATCGGCTAAAGGAATTAGAGAAAAAATTGTTAATATATTGGCAGGGAGCAATTTAGAAGTAGATAATAATATTATTTCAAGGCAGGAGTTATTAGCGGAACCAAAAAAGTGCAAATTAAAAGGTAGAATAATAACTATAAAAAGCCCTGTGGAGATTGAAATAATAGACCAGGGTGGCAACCGATTAGGTTTTGCACCCGATGGAAGTTTACAAAATGATATTCCAGGAGCCGATTTTAGTGTTTCAGGCGAACATAAATTTGTTTACCTGCCAGATGACGAAGCGCTGGTTTACACTATAGGAATTAAAGGTACAGGGAATGGTACTTTCACACTAAAAAATTCCAAAGTAGAAGATGATAAAATAATTCAAACTCAAGTGTTTAGTAATATTCCAGTTAGTACTAGTTTGCAAGGCACAGTAGATGAAAGGAATAATCAAACCATACTAAATTTAGACACTAATGGCGACCACATTACAGATCAAGTCATCCTTCCCACCTCCACCTTAAATTTTTCCGAGTCCCAAGATCTAATCCCTCCCGTATCAACTTCTACAATTGCCGGCCTCATCGGCGATGCAGGCTTTTATCGTTCTAATGCAACTATCACTTTAAGTTCTCTAGACCCAATTACTCTAGGACAGGAAATGCCAACTTCCGGGATACTAAAGACGCAGTATAATTTAAATCAGCAAGGTTGGGTAGATTACCATTCGCCCATAGTAGTTGCAAATGAGGGTAACTATACTTTAGAATTTTTCAGTACCGATAAAGCGGGTAATAATGAAGCTGTTCAAACCTTACATTTCGTAGTTGATAAAACCGCTCCGGAATTGGGTATTAAGTTTAACCCTCAAGCGAAAGATTTAAGTTTGGTTGGAAAAGATAATTTTACCACTACCTCTAAACTGACTTTACTGGATTTAGATGATACCTTAACAGTTAAAGATCAAGCTGGAAATATTACTGAACTGAAGTTAAAAGAAAAGGGTAGAAAAAAAACTTTTAAAGCGGAAATTAAAGCTTTAAGCTATAATGGAGTTAATCAAGATTTAAACCCTAATAGTTTAAAAGTTAATTGGCAGACCGATAAACAAGGGCAGTTAAAAGAGCTACATCAAGCAATGCGTTCCAAAAAAGACTATAATGTAAAAGCAGAGTATAATAGTAAAACCAACAAAACTAAATTAGAAGGTAAAGATGCCTTGGGGAGAATTAATAAGACTTTAGCGGGATTGGTATTGCTTAATACCTTTACAGATAAAGGAGATTTAAAGTGGGAGTATTAAATATATGTTAGATAATAAAAATGTTTGATTTTACTTACAACGCAATTACCAAAGCTGGCCAAAGAGTCTCTGGTAACATTC
>CAZFXC010000075.1:0-3479 GCA_964522815.1 uncultured Candidatus Saccharibacteria bacterium | reverse complement strand
TAATTCCTCAATCTTCATTAACCGGTTATATTTACACACCCGCTCGCCTCGGGTGGGGCCGACTTTAATCCATTCGCTACCCATGGCCACGGCAAGGTCAACTAAGAAAGTGTCATTAGTTTCACCTCCGCCTCGGTGGGAGGGAATAGTGGTTAAGTTATATTTTTTAGCTAATAGGCAAGCCTCGACGGTTTCACTCACTGTGCCGGCTTGGTTGAGTTTAATTAAAATTGCATTGGCACATTTTTCATCAATTGCTTTTTGCCAAAGCTTTGCATTGGTTACGGTTAAGTCATCGGCCACAATTTTTACCTTGCCTGCTTGGCTCATTAATTTTGGCCAATTGCTCCAGTCGAATTCTGAAAGGCCATCTTCCAAAGCTACAATCGGATATTTATGAAACCAATCCGCATACATAGCAATTATTTCCTCGGAGGTTAGCAATTTTTTATCCACTTTTAAACTATATTTATTATCACTCAGGAATTCCGAAGCTGCGGCGTCTATGTAAATGCCCGCATCTGTGATAACTTTATAGCCGGCTTGTTCTATGGCCTTGGTAAGAATTTGTAAAGGCAGTTCATTGCTGGTAATTCCGGCTGGAGCAAACGCGCCTTCGTTGCCGACGTTGGTATTGAACCCTTGTTGTTTTAAAAGAGCTTTGGTGGCTTGGTAGATCTCTTCCATCATTTGCACGTTGGCTCTGGCGGATTGGTTTTTAGTTACCGCTAAAATATACTCTTGTAAATCGGTGGAATTATCGGCATGTCTACCGCCTTCAATAAACACGGCAAGGGGCTTGGGAAGTTGTAAGTTGTAAGTTGGTAAGTTGTAAGAATGGGCAAGATATTCATACAATTCTAATTTTGCATTATTTGCAGAAGCGCGGGCAATGGCCATAGAAACCCCCAAAATAGCATTGGCACCAAAGTTGGATTTGTTTTCCGTGCCGTCTGCCTCAATCATAATTTTGTCAATTTCCCGTTGGTCTTCTGCTACTTTGCCTATTAGTAGAGGCGCAAGTTTTTCATTGACATTTGTTGTGGCCTTGAGCATGCCTTTGCCGTTATAGCGTTTAGTATCACCATCCAGCAAAACAAAAGCTTCTTTACTGCCTGCTGACTCGCCATAGGAAACACTGGCAGTACCCACTGTGCCAGTGTCTAAACTTACATCGACTTCTACACTGGGCGCCCCACCACTAGCTAAGATTTCTCTAGCAAAAATGTGTTTGATTTTAGTCATATGGAAAAATTAATCTTTTAAGTATTATATGCAAAATTGGTTAAATCCGCAAAAATTGATATAATCTTGAGGTAGCGAAATAGAGCATTAACGGTATAGAAAGAAAAATGCCAGAAAATCAAGAATTTTGTACAATTTATATGGTTCGGCACGGGGAGACGGACCATAATATTAACGGGATTATTCAAGGTCAAATAGATACGGAATTAAACGCGCAAGGTGTAGAGCAAGCCACGCAAGCTGGAAAAAGATTGGCACCCATAAATTTTGATGCGGTGTTTGCTTCGGATTTACTTAGGGCAAAAAGAACCGCGGAAATAATTGTGGCGGAAAAGCAATTAGCCGTTAATACTACTCAGTTGCTTCGTGAAAGGCATTATGGTAAATACGAAGGCAAGTCTGTTTTAGCATATCGCGAGGAAAATCAAGAGTTATTAGTAGAGTTAGAAAAAATGGCAAAGGCACAAAGACGAGAGTATAAATTTGATGCCGAGTACGAAAGCGATAATCAGGTAGCCGGCCGGTTGTTAACTTTCTTAAGAGAAGTGGCTATAACTTATGCTGGAAAAACCGTGTTAATGGTTTCTCACGGCGGAGCTATGAGAATTTTATTGGAACATTTGGGTTTTAAGACCACCGAAGAAATGACAAAAATCTTTATTGAAAATACCGCTCATATAAAATTAGCCAGTAATGGGGTGGAGTTTAATTTATTAGAAACCAACGGAGTGATAATTAAATAAGCTTTAAATAACTATGCACAAAAAAACGAAAATTATTTGCACCTTGGGACCGGCGAGTGAAAATATAAAAACTATTGAGCAAATGGTGAGGGCGGGAATGAATGTGGCAAGGCTAAATTTTTCCCATGGTGATCATGAGAATCATAAATTATTAATAGATAATATCCGACGGGTGTCAGCCAAAGTGGGCGTGCCGATTGCTATTATTCAAGATTTGCATGGTCCAAAAATTCGGATTAAAGATTTAAAAGATCCAATTAGTGTGAAAGTGGGCGATAAGGTGGTCATTGGCCAAGATTTTAATTTAGACACCGAAGTTTTTAGGTCTATTCGTGCGAAACAAAGAATTCTTATTGAAGACGGACTGATTGAATTGGAAGTGGAGAAAGTAACCGGTAAACACATTACTTGCACGGTGTTGTCGCCAGGAAAGATCCAAAATCATAAAGGCGTCAATTTACCCAGAACCAAATTAAAAATTCCCATTCTTACGGAAAGGGATATTGCGGACTTAAAATTTGGTTTAAAGAACAATGTGGATTATGTGGCGTTATCTTTTGTAAGGACTGCCAAAGATGTTCGAAATTTAAAGCAGTTAATTGCCAAGTTTAATCCTAAAAATTTCACTGCCCCGAAAATTATTGCCAAAATCGAAAAGCCGGAAGCGGTTAAGAATTTTAATGCGATTTTAAAAGAGTCGGACGCCATAATGGTAGCTAGAGGCGATTTGGGTGTGGAAATGCCGGAAAGTCAGGTGCCAATTTTACAAAAGGAAATTATTCAAAAATGTTTAAAGTCAGCTAAGCCCGTAATTGTGGCCACGCAAATGTTAGACAGTATGATAAGAAATCCCAGGCCCACCAGGGCGGAAGTGAGCGATGTGGCGAATGCGGTCATTGACCAAAGTGATGCCGTAATGCTTTCGGGTGAGAGCGCGTTTGGCAAGTATCCGGTGAAGACGGTATTGGAAATGGCTAAAATTATTGAAGTCACCGAGAAATCCCATTTTTTGCCTTTGCATAAACATTTGCAAGACAAAGTGGTAAGTAAAGTGGAAGCAATTGCGGAAGGTGTGTTTGATTTAGCCGAGCATACGAAAGCGTCTGCCATTGTGGGCGCTACGGAGAGCGGGTTTACCGCCAGGCAAATTGCTCACGAAAGGCCGTATCATCCTAAACTCGTGATGTTTACGCCGAAAGAAAAAACTTTAAGACAAATGGCGTTAATTTGGGGAGTGGAAAGTTTTTATATGCCCACGGTAAAAACTTTGGAACAGTTAACCGCTACTATGTTTAAGATTTTAAAAGCTAAACGGGTATTAAAATCCGGGCAAAAAGTGATTGTGGTAACCGGCGAACCTTTGGGCGTAAAAGAGAGTTTAAATTTAGTGGAAGTTAAAGTAATTTAGAGAATTAATATGCCAACAGAACAACCAAAAGATGTAGTTGATTCAGGATTCGCAAATAATCCAGTTCACCGTTTAAGGCAGGA
>CAZFXC010000074.1:1547-3537 GCA_964522815.1 uncultured Candidatus Saccharibacteria bacterium | reverse complement strand
TATTAACTTTTCTCCATGGAACCCACTTTAACCCAAACCGATTACAAAAAAATTCTTATTGCCTTAACCGTGTATTTAACGGCGTTATTTTCCGCCAATACTTTAGGCCTGAAAGTTATGCCCTTTTTATTTCACTCGCATTTGTCAGTAGGGGTATTTTCTTTTCCTTTGGTGTTTATAATGACAGATGTTATTGGCGAAGTGTATGGTAAAAAATTGGCGAAACAATTTGTGCTGGCCGGGTTTATTTCTACTGCCTTATTTATTGGCTATTCGTTATTGTCTTTGGCTATGCCGTGGTCAACCGATGGTCTGTGGGCCAAAGAGGGTTATAATTTAATCTTTGGAGTTTCGGCCAGAATTGCCATAGCTTCGCTGGTGGCATTTGCCATTGGCGAATACCAAGACGTCTTTACTTTCTTTCTGTTTAAAAAACTGTTTCAAGATAAATATTTTTGGCTTCGTTCTAACCTTTCCAATATTTGGTCGCAACTGTTAGACACCGTAATTTTTATGCTCATTGCTTTTTTAGGCGTATATGAACTACCGGTGCTTATTAGCATTATTATTACTTGGTGGCTATACAAAATCTTCATGGGTTTCCTTTACACCCCACTGTCTTATTTGGCCATTAAACTCCTTAAGAATGAACCTACAAATCCTACCCATTAAAACTCGCAAAGTCTTACCCCCCAAAGATGACATCACTGACATTTTAAACCATCTCCCCAAACTTAAAGAGGGAGATGTTTTGGTCATAGCTAGTAAAATTATTGCCATCCATCAAGGAAGATGCATTCCCAATTTAAAAATTAAAAATCAAAAATTAAAAATTATAGATAAGGAAGCGGATTATAGTTTGCCAATGCACAAAGTCGGAGATAGCGAAATAGTTTTAACCATTAAAGACCATACGCTTATTCCTTCCGCCGGCATAGACGAAAGCAATGGCAATAATTATTATATTCTCTGGCCAAAAAATTCCCACACACAAGCTAAAAAAATTTGGACGTTGTTAACTAAAAAACATAAGATAAAAAATTTAGGGGTGATAATTGCAGACAGCCATACCACACCTTTAAGGTGGGGGACACAAGGCATTTCAATCGGCTATTTTGGCATCAACCCACTTAAAGACTACCGCGGGGCCAAAGATATTTTTGGCAGACAGCTTAAATACACCCAAAGTAATGTTGTAGATGCTTTGGCTAACTTAGGGGTGCTGATGATGGGCGAAGGGGACGAGCAAACGCCCATGGTAATAATTAGAGGCCTCTCTTCCCCCCTCTCCCTTAGGGAGAGGGCAGGGGTGAGGGTTAAGTTTACCAACCAAGATTTGCATAAAAAATTTCTTATTCACCCAAAACAAGATTTATACTCTCCTTTGTTAAAAATTTTTAAACCTAAACATACCTAACTGTTAGACGTTTTATCTACAATGTCTATTCTGACCGCTTGTTTATGTTTTATATTTCGAGTTTTGTAAATACTACCAATATCCCTAGCCATAGCTACTTGTAACTTTGGAGATTGTGCAACTCTTTTTAAAAGTGGCAGATTTTTTTGATTTATTTCTGCGGTTGATAATCCAAATTCATAAACAGGGAACAAATCATGCGCATTAGTAGCTTCCAAAAAACTATCTTGAGTTTCATAAGCCGGACCCATTTGAATTTTAATACCACGTGGAGTTAAAGTTAATACACAATGGATTAACTTTACATACTCCGTATTTTGATACTGATTTACTAACTCTTCAAATCTTTTTCTTAACTGGCGCATAACCTGATCTAAATCATTAAACAAAAACTTTGCTTCATCTAAATTTAATTCCACACCTCTGCCCATATTCCAAGCCCATTGTACTCTACCAAGTTTACTATTTTCTTGATATTTAGCTTCATATTGCTCATCTAACTCATCTTTTTCTGTTCGTAATTCTTGTAGGTTAATATCTGAAAAAGGTGGACTTAAAGGCACATTCCTACCC
>CAZFXC010000074.1:0-1447 GCA_964522815.1 uncultured Candidatus Saccharibacteria bacterium | reverse complement strand
CTTTTGTTTTTGCAAATCCGTAAGCTCTCCGGAGAGCTGTGTGGTTTTAGTATCTACTTCTGCTATTTTTTGCTGTTTTGTTAAGTTTAATGCTGTTTCAAATGCTTTATTTTCTACTTCTGCCTCACTCCTTAAGCTGTGAGCAAAAATTTTATCTACTTCACACTCAGCCAGGCTTTTATTAAACAGCGCAGGGGCAATTTGCCCTCCTACCGCTTGTTCATACACCACTCGTTCATTGGGGGTTAAACTTAAAGCTGTTAACTCCTGTGAATCTGTCTCAACCGTTACATTATTTTCTGCTTCTTGAGCAGGCCAAATTATATTAGTTCGTGGTTCTTGACCATTCCTTTTTAATTCTAAACGGACTTGAAATGGTTTAGTGCCAATTTTTATTGGAATTTTACCTTCATTTTCCTGTAACTTGTCTTTATAACCTTTTAAGAAAGCAGTTAAAAAACGCGGATTAGGGCTATAGAAACAATTAGGAATAGCGGACTGTGGTTTGCTCTCTTCATAGTCAAAACTTACTAGAGTGTAAGGCTTAAGAACAGCAACTGTCGGTTTTGGATTATTGTTTAAAAAACCAATTAACTTATTCGCTTCACTTTCACCTGCTTCTTGGCAGTCCTCCACTACTCGTCTTTCTTGTTTTGCTCTTAACACCTGTTCCCAAATTTTGTCTGCTCTTTCCTTAAATTTTGGATCGTTTAAATCTTTCGGTGTTACCAAATCACCCGCCAAACGTCTAATTTCCGTATGGGCTTTATCTAAATTAGTTGTTGACTCAATTGTTTCAAGTTGGCTTTGTAATTGAGCAATTGTTTCCTTAAGCTTCCTTTGTGCTTCCTTTGCAGCTTTAATAATTGGAACTTCTGCGGGGTGAGCTGTTTGTGGATTGAGTTGTAAATATTCACGATTATCTCTCTCCAACTCTATCAACTGTGCTTGAGCCGTTGCCAATTCCCTATCTAAACTAACTTTTTTCTCTCTTGATTGCCTAACTGGCTCTGCTAATTCCGGCACATCTTCTTCACCATTGAGTTGATTATGGTAAGTATTTAACCTGTCGTGATATTCTCCTGTTGGTTCTTCTGGGGCTCTATGTAAAAATTTTAAATGCTCTGGAAGTGGCATATATTTTTATATAATTATTTTTTTTATTATACCACACTATAACCAAGATTTTTAATTACATTTCAAAATAAAGAGGGCCCCAAACCACAAAGGTCCAGGGCCCAAAGCAAAATACCGGTAAGTTTTCTGCTCTTCACCCCGCCACTCGCGAGCAGCGGGGTTTAAAGTTTGCCTCTTGTTTCTTATTCAGCGGTCAAAAGGCATAAACCGGTTCAGTCTCCGCGCGAACCAGCCAAGCACCCCACTCCCACCTTGCGGAAAGATCGGGCTGGTCGCGTTTTTTCCCACTACCCACAGCAGAAGCAAAACC
>CAZFXC010000073.1:0-3601 GCA_964522815.1 uncultured Candidatus Saccharibacteria bacterium | reverse complement strand
CCAAAATGCGGAGTCCAAGCATGAGCCGGGATGATTTCCGCTTCTGGTGAGGCGTCTTTCACCAGCTTTACCAAATCCGGACACTTAATGCCCATAATCGGTCGTCCGTCACTTTTTAAATTCGCACCACGTTTTTCTAAGCCAGCAATAATTTTATCAACTGCCTCAAAGTTTGGTGCCAAAATCATATTGTGCACCCTGCGGACCTTCTCGCCTTGCTTGTAAATACTCGACACTTCCGCGGTAAGCATAAACATAGCCCTTAAACTCCCCCTCTTTTCCAAAGAGGGGGTTGGGGGGAGTTCCTTAAGTTCATACAACCCCGGTTTCGTTTCTTCCAAATTCTCTTTCAATTCCAAAAGCCACTTCGGGTGAGTAAAATCCCCGGTGCCAATAACCTGTATACCTTTTTTCTCGGCCCACAAAGCAATATTCTTTGGGTTTAAATCTTGGCTACAAGCGCGAGAATATTTACTATGAATTTGGAGATCAGCAATTATCCTCATAACGATCCTAATCTCCGAATAGTATACGAATTATCCGAAATCTGTCATTCAAGGCTTCGGAGCATTCGGATTTAATTTGTTGTATTCGGATCGAATTAATGACTTTTATTATATCACTTTTTCAGGTATAATCAGTAATATGCTTAATCTCAATAAATTTTCACACATCGCACAAACCGCGGTAAAGGCTTCTGCCAAACTTTTTTTACAAGATTTTGGCAAAGCCAAAAATGTCCAAATTAAAAATCATGATTTTGGCAATTTAGTCAGTCGCGCCGATAAAAACATAGAACTTCAAATTAGAAAAATCTTACACCAACATTTCCCTACCCATAAAATTATTGGTGAAGAATTTAGCAAAGACAAAGTCCAGCCCACCGACTTAGTTTGGATAATTGACCCCATAGATGGCACCACCAACTACATTCAAGGCCTGCCGTTTGCTTGCATTTCTTTAGGCTTATGGCAAGGCAACACGCCCTTAGTTGGGGTGGTATTCAACCCCATTACCAAACAACTTTGGACCGCGGTAAAAGGCCAAGGCGCATTTTTAAATAAACGAAAAATTTCCGCTTCCCATAAAACATCGCTAAATTTTACTTACGGAGGCTTTGGCTGGGGTAGAAATGTAAAAAAAGCACAAATTAATTTTCCTAAACTCCTGCCCATTTTGCACAAAGTGAGAACTTTGGGCTCAGCCACTTTAGAAATGTGTTTGGTAGCCGAAGGCGTATATGATTTTTATTTGCAAAACGAAATCAATATTTGGGATTTTGCCGCCTCAGCGGTAATTGTTTTAGAAGCCGGCGGTAAAATTACAGAAATTAATGGCAAGCCCCTTACAGCTAGCACTACCAATTTTTTATGCAGTAACCAACACATTCACAAACAAATGTTAAGTGAATTTAAAAAAGCCGTATTGATATAAAAAAGACTCCTTAATACAAAGATCATCTTGGCTTCAAGCCAAGATGATCTTTGTATTAACCCTGCTAAATTTTTACAGCCAAATATTCTAATAGTTTTATAGTCTGCGCTACATACCCCCATTCGTTATCGTACCAAGCTAATAAATTTACGAACCTGTCATTGACCAAACTGCTACTATATAAATCTACCACTGCCCCATGCGGATTGCCTTTAAAATCCACGGACACCAAAGGTAATTCACTTACCGCCAATAGATGTTTTAACTCGTGCTTAGATGCGTTTATAAAAGCTTGTCTTAATTGTGCTTCGGTGATGGCCGTTTTTAATTCCGCGCTTAACACCACGACCGAAGGGTCTGGCACTGGCACGCGTAAAGAGAGTGCAGAGATTTTCCCCTTCAAATGCGGGTAAAGCCCCACAATGGTTTTAGACACACCACTGGTAGTGGGGATAATGCTCTGACTGGCTCCGCGCGCTCGTCTTAAATCTTTATGACTCCCATCAAGGAGCATTTGGTCACCGGTAAACGCATGCACCGTATTAATAACCCCTTGCTTCACGCCAAAATTCTCTTCCAACACTTTTAAAGTTAAAGTGCTACACACGGTAGTGCAACTGCCGGCTGAAATAATTTTATGCTGTTTAGGGTTAAACTGTTTATGGTTGGCGCCAAACACAAAAGTTTCGTCCGCATCATCCATAGGTGCGGTGCACACCATATACTTAGCCCCTTGCGTTAAGTGTTTATTGGCTTCACTTTTTTTAGTGTACCTGCCTGTGGCATCCACTACCATATCTACCTTTAAATCCCCCCAAGGCAAACCACCTTCATCACTCACAAACGGAAAAACTGTCCCTTCAATTACTAAATTCTTACCTTTCACGCTAACCGCTTTTTCCCATATGCCATAGGTGGAATCGTATTTTAATAAATGCGCATACATTTCTAAACCTGAACGGCTGTGTAAAGCTACAATTTCAAACTTTGGGTTATTCCACGCTTGCCGTAAAAAAATCCTGCCAATCCGACCAAGGCCATTTACAGCTACGCGGGTTTTTTTTGTTGACGATACTTTTGCCATGTTGTGCGGGTTAATATTAAGTAGCAAGTAGCAAGTATCAAGCATTAGGCGAAAAATATCTGTGTTCAGCTAAATACTTACTACTTAATACTTGCTACTATTTTGCCATTTCCCTTACCGCTTGTCTATACACTGCGCTATTACTAATATCTAACCATAAACCTTCATACACATACCCATATAATTTTCCTTCTTCCGCGAGCCGAGGCAAAATTCCACTTTCAAGTTTAGCTACAACAGCTTTCTTTCCCTCTCCCTCTGGGAGAGGGTTAGGGTGAGGGTTTATGTATTTAAAAATTGCCGGTTCCATTAAATATACTCCAGCGTTAATGAGCCGAGAAAAGGTTTTAGGATTTTGGGGTTTTTCCTCAAACTCCACCACCCGACTGCCCTGCAATTTGGCCAAACCCCACAGCCCAATACTTTCAGTAGAAGTTAAAGTCATAGTGCAAATGGAAGGTTTATTTAAAGAATGGAATTGGATTAAATCCGAAAAATCTATATCCGAAAGCACGTCTCCGTAAATTAATAAAAAATTACTATTGTCTACCCATTTTTTTGCCTGAAGGAGGGCACTGGCCGGCCCAGTGACACTCTTGTCTTGTTCAATATATTGAATATGTAAACCTAAAGCTTCGCCGGTTTTAAAATAGTCTCTAATCGTTTTACCACCTTCACCCAGAGAAATAATTATATCTTTAAATTTGGCACTTTTTAATTTTAGCAAAGTTTGCTCTAATAACGGCTTACCCGCAATTTTTACCATAGCCTTGGGTAATTTACCGCCATGGGCTTTGCCAAAATCTACCGGTTTGCCTCCGGCTAAAATTAACACTTTCAGAGCTTTTTGCCCTAAACTTTTAGACAAATAATATTCAATGGCATGACTTCGGTTTCTAAGTTTATCGCCATCAATATTGGCATCTAAAGCCTCTAACAAGTCTTGTTTCAAAGTAATGGTAAGTCGTTCTCGCATACTTTGTCATCCTGAATTTATTTAAGGATCCAAATAATCAAACTTTTAATCAATAATATGATAGTATCATACTCTTCAAAAAAAATGAAGAAGCGGAAAGCTCCTAA
>CAZFXC010000072.1:1701-3608 GCA_964522815.1 uncultured Candidatus Saccharibacteria bacterium | reverse complement strand
ATGGCCTGTTCCATTTGCGGATCTTTTTCAGCTTTAATATCTTCATCGGTCAATTTAATTTCTACATCCGGATGCAAGCCCTCTTTGTTTAAATTCTTACCATTAGGTGTAATCCACTTAGCCACTGTTACCTTAACCGCTGTGCCGTTTTGTAAATCAATCAGTTCTTGCACACTGCCTTTGCCAAAAGATTTTTCTCCCACCAATTTCGCTAATCTATAATCTTGTAATGCTCCGGCTAAAATTTCCGAAGCCGAAGCCGACCCACCATTAATTAACACCACGGTGGGGATTTTAGCTAAACGATTACTCCCACTCGCCAAATGTTTTTGAGGTTCAGTATTGGCTTTTTCTTCGCTTACTACAGTTAAACCGTTTTCTACCCAAAAAGAAGACACATCTACCGCGGTAGTTAAATATCCACCCGGGTTATTTCTTAAATCCAACACCATTCCATTTACCCCGCCGGCTAAAATATCATTCACCGCTTTTTGCATAAGCCCTAATGTGTCATCACCGAATCTATTAATCTTCACCACAGCGATTTTTTTATTATTCAGCTCCTTGAATTCCAACTTAACGCTTTTAATTTCAATTTTTTGTCTTACGATTTCAAAATCCAAAGGCGTGGTTTTACCTTCTCTAAAAATTTTTATTTTAACTTTAGTGCCCTTGGGTCCTCTAATTTTACTCACCACTTCTTCCACCGACCAGTTAACCACCGACTCACCATTCACTTCTAACAGAATATCCTTGGCCAAAATTCCCGCCTTTTGCGCCGGCATATCATCTAACGGCGCCACAATTACAATATTGCCATCTTTTTTCCCTATCTCGGCTCCAATACCATCAAAACTTCCAGCTAAGTCGGTTTTAAAAGATGTAAGTTCTTTTGGTTCAAAAAATGCCGTATAAGGATCACCATAACTGGCAACTGCACCTTTAATGGCGCCGTATAAAATAGTTTCTTGGTTAGGATGTTTTTCTATAAATTTACTATCTACCACCTTTAAAGTATTCCAAAGTAAATTATAGTCCACCTCTTGCGTGGTGTCGTTTTTATTGACAATCTTAAAAGCTTTAGGATTAAATTCAAAACCCTTTTGGCCCGAAGTGTAACCCACTCGATAGGCTAAAATCAGCAAAATTACACACAAAACCACTTGTCGGCGTTTGGTAATCTTGTGTTTAGTTTCTAAGCTTTGAGTAAAATCTGTTGGTTCGTTCTCCATAATATTTTATTAATGATGCTTAAATTACTATACCATAATTTATTATTTACTCACAAATTTTTCTTTTCTAAACCAATTTATACTTATAGCCATCAAATATCGAATCTTTATTGCTGTCCACACCAATCCTCCCAATACCCAATTACTTTGAGTTAAATAGTGTTTTTTATAAAAAATCCACATTGCGTCATAAAACCAACCTAAGGCTTTAAACGAAACCTTGGCCGAAGACGAGCCTTTGTAGTGGTAAGCTATGGCTTTGGGATAATACCAAACTTTTTTTCCCGAGGCCTTACAACGCCAGCACCAGTCTAAATCTTCCCCATACATAAAAAAATTTTCGTCTAACAAACCAATTTTTTCAATAACTGATTTTCTAATTAGCAAAAAAGCTCCCACCACACTATCTACTTCCATACTCTGATCTTCGCTAATTTCCGTATAATTGTAATTACGATTATTGCCTAAAAATAATCTAAAAAAAGCATTTTTTAAATTGGGAAATCTTCGTCTGCACGCTAAATCCAAACTCCCGTCGGCTTTCAGCAGTTTACAACCCGCAATTCCTACATCATGATTTTTTTCCATAAACTCCAGCATTACTCTTAAAGTATTTGGTTCTAATTTAGTATCGGGGTTTAAAAGTAAAATATACTCGCCCTTAGCTTGCCTTAT
>CAZFXC010000072.1:0-1601 GCA_964522815.1 uncultured Candidatus Saccharibacteria bacterium | reverse complement strand
GGTTAAACCCCACCCCCTCACTGCTAAAAACACTGGGCAATAATTGCTCCAAATCGGTTTGGGAATTATACGATAAAATTATGATTGATAAATGCATAGTGATTTTATTGCAAAACACTTTTTTTAAAAAGAAAAATATTCCTCTTAAAATCTCCCCAATTACTTTCACCAGGTCTAGGTTGCCAAGTAATCGTTGGCAAAGTTATTGTATCCAATCCAAATTGTTTCGCTTTTTCTTTATATACACTTGCTCTATTTGCAAAATAAGGCGGAGAAATCTCAACAAAATTATAACCCATTTGTTTATAAACCATTTTTGCAATTGAGGCTCTTTTTAAAAAATCATTTAAATCAGAAAAGTCCGCTTCACTTAATATTTTTCCATCGGAAATTACTGTAAAATATTTTCTATTTGGTCTATTTTCCGGGACACAATTAACTACAACCAATAACTGACCTCCAGGTTTTAAAACTCTAGATGTTTCAGAAAAAAAATTGTCAGGCTCACAATGAATTAAGGCATCTTTTATATGCACAAAATCAAACCGATTGTTGGGAAAGGGCAAGGCATTAATATCTGCTTGGACAAACTTTTGATTATCTTTTCCAGATCTACCGTTTGTTGATATATCTAATTCAATGATCTTACCTCCAAACTTGACCTTTAAATCTTCTGCTTCAAACCCTGCACCTGAAGCGCAATCTAAAATTAGTGGATCTCTGGGTAGGCTAACTTCGGACAATACTATATCTGAATAACTTTGTGCATTTTTAAGATCTTGATAAGAATGAAAAGTATTTTCATTTGAATACAATTCCTTAAAATCTATATGTTTCATAATAATATTTTCTTTTTCTCCATACCTTAGGCAAAAGTTTAATTAATTCCGGTAAAATTTTTAAAACTGAAATTTCAAACATTAACAAGTAACACAACATAAACAATTCGCGAACAAAAAACTGTGGATAAAAATAAGGTGAATTTTTTACATACATTAAAAGATGGTTTTGGTAATTCAACTGTCGAATACGCAAGGGCAAAGCACGGTGATGGCGAATAAAATCAACTAAACGCCAATAGCCACCTCGCGATGACCCGGCGGTCCGGCCGTGGTGGCCCACTGCCGTGGGAA
The DNA here is from genome assembly GCA_964522815.1 of uncultured Candidatus Saccharibacteria bacterium. Taxonomy (GTDB): domain Bacteria; phylum Patescibacteriota; class Doudnabacteria; order UBA920; family UBA920; genus JBBTRN01. Next base: position 468 of record CAZFXC010000072.1, on the reverse strand, counting down.
CAAAAACATTTTTCCAGCCTAAGTTTTTCATCCGCCAGCTTAGGTCTACATCTTCCCAATAAGAATGAAAGTCTTCGTCAAAAAATTCTTTACCAGCTTTTAGTTGGTAGCGGGTAGCGTTTAGGGCAGAACCACGGTACATTGCCCCAGCACCAGAGACTGCATCCACAATAATTGATGAATCATACTGACCCTTATCTACTTCGTGCTGTCCTCTGTCATAAGCCCTACCGGATTTTTGTATTATTACACCCGTCGTATCCAAAATCTTTTCTGTTCTATTCTCTATTCTCTCTTCACTACTCGCTATTTTAAAAAGCTTGCCCGTCGCTCCCCCCACTGTTTTATCTTCAAAAACCTTTAACATCTCCTCAATGTAATTAGGTTCCATTATCATATCTGGGTTTACAAGCTGAAAAAACTCTACCCTTTCCCTCCCCTTCTGAGGGGAGGGATTAAGGGAGAGGT
>CAZFXC010000071.1:0-3657 GCA_964522815.1 uncultured Candidatus Saccharibacteria bacterium | reverse complement strand
GGCTTTAAACCGGCAATAATTAAAGGGTTTAAAGTGGCTCTCCCGGCATACAACCCGGCGGTTAAACCAGCCGGTCCGGAGCCAATAATAATTAAATCGTGTGTAGTCATAAGGATATTAGTTAACTTGAATATTGTATCACCGAAAACCAAAAATTGACAAATCCTCCCCCTTTAATTAAAATAGCGGGTCCCCCCGCAGGGCGCGCAGTCGAACGCGCTCCGGTTGGGAGGAAGCACTTTTCAAAATTAAGGAGGGCGAAAGGAAACTTATGAACCCTCTGTTTACTTTGGGAATTTTTGCCAGTTTGATGTTAGGGTATAATTTTATCAACCAGAAAAAAACGGTTGCTAACCTCACTACCCTATTGCCAACACAAAAAAGCCAACTGATTCCCAAAGCATTGCATGCCGTATTACTTGCCACCCAATTTTATGAATTGATTTTGGTGGTAGAACATGCGTCTATTGTAACTATTAGTTCGGCCTTATTTTTACTGGCCATCTTAAGTGCCAATAGACAGGGAACAGAGGAATTTGCGGTAAATACCAAAGCTCACTCCAGCTCTGGTAAAACTCACAAATCTTTCTAAGTTTCCTCCATGCAAACAAAGCAAAAGCAACGGCTGAAATCTTTCAGACCGCTGCTTTTCTTGTAATGTCAAAATCTTAGATGCATCCCGAAGCAAGTTTAGGATGACCCCAAAAGCTATTAGGGTCATTTATATTCACCTAACAACACTGGAGTTTCAAAAGTTTGGCCGTCTCGCCAGACAGTCATTAAGACAGTATCACCCGGATTAAATTGCATAATTACATTATCTAATTCCGTTTGCTCACTTAAATTGGTCTGGTTAATTTTTTGAATAATATCCCCGGGCAAAATCCCCGCTCTACCGGCTGGCCCCTCCCCCACTACTTCCATTACATATGCCCCTTTATTTAATTTTAGCTGTCTTAATTTTACTACTGACTTGGTAATGGTTTGGTAGGCAATCCCCAAATATGGCTTGGCCACTTTACCAAATTTTTTTAATTGCTCCACAGAACTTTTTACCGTATTAATCGACACTGCAAAACCTAACGATTGTCCGGAAGTTTCAATCAAAGTATTTATCCCAATTACTTCTCCGGCTAAATTAATTAACGGCCCTCCACTATTTCCCGGACTAATAGCTGCATCGGTTTGAATTAAATTTAACAACCGAGGCTTGGGGAGGTTTTGTTCGCTAAAATTTACTGCTCGCCCTATCCCCGAAACCACTCCCCGAGAAACCGAGTTTTGATAAACCCCCAAAGAATTGCCAATCGCAAACACTGTTTGTCCGGTTTCTAAGTCATCGGAATTACCTAAACTGGCTGACGTTAAATTTTTTGCCTCAATTTTTAATAATGCCACGTCATTATTTTTATCTAAACCAACAATTTTGGCTTCGTATTCCGAACCATTTATGAGCACCACTCTATACTCAGTATCTTTTTGACTCACCACATGACTATTACTCACTATATAGCCATCGGCGGAAATAATTACGCCTGTGCCAGCCACCGGTTCAATGGCTCCAGGCGCACCATTCACGGTATACACCACTTTTTCACCAAAAATATTTACCACACTAGCCTTAGCTTTTCTCACTGCCAAAATTGCCTGTTGTTCATCGGAAAGCTGGGCTGATAACTTCACCCCGGGCTTAATGGGATTAAACTTCACACTTTGGCTGGTGACTGCTCCGGCTGTAAATATCCCTATGATAATAATTCCAAAAAAAACATTCCTACTTGTCATACTATTTTATTCCGATCTGCAGATTCTTTAGATTTTGCAGATAACTGCAGATAATTAATATTCAAAATTCTTTGGGGTTTTAAATACTTTGCTCTAAAGTTAACTAAAATTCCCAACTTTAAATTTGTTTGCTGTAAATATCTTTGCACTTGTTCAAAATCTTCTCTTTGTAAAAATGGCTTAGCTTTAAATTCTAAAACTACCAAATCCCAAACAATAAAATCAGGAATATCTTGTAAGTCGCCAATCCTAGCTTCTCTTATATATGGAATTTTTTGAAGCTTAAATCTATTTTCAGCTATATCGCTGTACTGTTTCTCTTTGGCAAATCTTCCGAGTTCATTATGCGTGGCAAACAAAAGCCCTCTTAATTTGTAAGTCTCTTTTTCGTATAAAAATTCCTGTTGATTCATAAAAACCTCAAATTTTTAAATCTGTAGTTATCAGTAATATCTGTCCATTTGTATATCAGAATAAACTACTCTATTTCCCTTTCCTGCAGTTCTTCCAAAATTTGTTTACTGGCCAAAAGCCAATTTTCACTGCCCGGCTGATTATAAACCCCGTTCATTTTTTCCAAAGTCCAATTTTTATACCTTCTTTCCAAAAGCTTATCTAAATCTTTAGCCCAATCCGCTTTGGTTTTATAACTCCGCCATAACGGATGACCAGGTTCCACCCCAATCCCACTGCAATTATTTTCGTAACAACGTCTGCCTAAACTACTTTCTGAATTGGAAATGGCTAAAACCAATTTCCAATGTTTTAATTCGGCAATTGTATCTGCAATACTTACCAAAGGCGAGTTTTTTGTTTGCAAATAAGTCTTTAATTTTGCTTTTCGTTCCGCCAATTTTTCCGCTTCCTTCATTTCCGGAGTTTTCAGCGCTTCGGTTAAATAGTCCTCCAACTGGTCAAGAGTTAAATTGAATAAAATATCATTCGGCACTTGGTTGATGGGTCCTAAAGTACTAACCCCTGCCACTACTGGCAGTTTTGGCACTTGAGATGATGCCGTAACAATTGTTTCCGTTTCCTCTGCCTTACTGCTGTCCGTAGTCCAGGTAAAATACATACCCAAAGAAAAAGCCAAAACAAACATTATCAGCCCAAAAGTCAATTTATAATTAAACAGGCCTTGCCACTTGTGAATCATAGACCACCCTACAGGTTCTGGCACGAACTGAGTAACCACCAACGGTTTTTTTACTTTCACCACCGCATCCACTAAACTCGGTTTAGGTAATTTTCGTCTTTTAACTCGTTTGATATTAAAGATAGGGTCTAAATTTTTATTTTGCATTTTTAATAGCTTAAGTCTACTCACTTAATTAAACCATTAAAATAACCCTTTGGCAATTTTTTACCCCGCCCTTTGTTTGGCAAAGAGCGGGGTAAACTTTACTCCACTTGCACGGCTATGCGTTTGGGCTGAACTTGTGGAGATTTTTTAAAGGTGACTTTCATTACCCCATTTTTGCAAACCGCTGTGGGCTCTTGGGTCTCATCTATCTTCCCCGGCACTGACACATGGTAAGAGAACTCTGTGGCCGATTTTCTGTAATACTTTTTTTGTTTATCCTCATCGGCTTCTGTATGCTGAGCTTTTATCCATAACACACCTTTTTCAAACACCACTTCCACATGTTTAGGGTCCACTCCCGGGACCGAAGCTTCCACATACACATGGTTTTGATCTTCACTTACAGTTAAACCAGAAGGATTATTAGTGGTAGAAAGCCAAACATCTTCATCTTCCCAAAAATTATTGAGTTTAGCGGGAAAATTAAAGAAAGCCTTGGGTACTAAATCAAAGGGCATATTTATTTTCCTTTCATAAGGCAAAAGTGCCTTATTTATTAATGTTTATTG
>CAZFXC010000070.1:0-3688 GCA_964522815.1 uncultured Candidatus Saccharibacteria bacterium | reverse complement strand
AAAGTAAAGTGGCGAAGATTGTTGACGAGCTGACCAAAGCCGGCGCCATGGATTACACGATCGTGGTTTCTGCTTCAGCTTCCGAACCAGCATCTTTAAGTTTTATTGCCCCTTATTCTGCTACAGCAATGGGGGAATACTTTATGGATCAAGGGAAAGATGTATTAGTGGTTTATGATGATTTAAGCAAGCAGGCAATTGCCTACCGAGAAATTTCACTTTTGCTTAGAAGACCACCGGGTAGGGAAGCCTATCCTGGCGATGTGTTTTATTTACACTCTCGATTGTTAGAACGAGCAGCTAAATTAAACCCGGATTTTGGTGGGGGGTCTTTAACTGCTTTACCGATTATAGAAACTCAAGCTGGAGACATTTCTGCTTACATTCCGACTAATGTGATTTCCATTACCGATGGTCAAATCTTTTTGGAAACTGACCTCTTTTATAAAGGCATTCGTCCAGCTTTAAACGTAGGATTTTCCGTTTCCCGCGTGGGGAGTAGTGCCCAGACCAAGGCCATGAAAAAAGTGGCGGGTAAATTAAAACTCCAACTTGCGCAATTTAGGGAACTGGAAAGTTTTGCCTCCATTGGCACAGATTTAGATGCCGAAACCCAAAAGACTTTAGACTTAGGCCGAAGAATGACCCAAGTTTTAAAACAACCGCAGTATAACCCACTCTCCTTAGAACAACAAGTGACGGTAATTTATGCTGTAAATAATGGCTTTTTTAACTCTATATCCGTAGATAAAATTCAAGAAACTGAAAGCAAATTCCACCAATATATGAAAGTGCAAGGTAAGGAAATTTTAGAGACAATTAAAACCTCTAAGGAATTAAACGAAGACACCGAAGCTAAACTAAAAGATGCGATTAATAATTTTGTTAAAAGCTTATAAAATTTATGGAATTAATCCCAGAAACAGGTTCAATGAGGGATATGAATGGGAAGGAAATTTTAGTAGGAGTAATATACGAGTTAGTCAAAAGGGTAGGGATAAGTTAGAAAAACATCTTCCAAAAATCTATGCTGATACTCCTAATTTTAGATGTAAAGTAGTTAGAATTGCTGATGGTAAAATATTTGCCACTCCCACAGAATACGATTCCGATGATTTCGTTCAGCCATCAAAAAATGAGAAAGTTAGGATTAGTGACTATGAGTTTCCTTTTTTTCCAGAGGAAGTAATTATTGAATAACACCATGCCCGGCATTAAAGAAATTAAAAACTGCCATTACTAACTTTTTATAACCTGAGTCATAATCATAAATCAACTATGAATGAACACGAATTGCATCCATCTGGAGAAGATGACCCCATAAACGCTTATTTAAATCAATTAGGATTAAAGCTACGAGATAAAGTTAAATATACCCCCCCTAATGGACCTGAAGTAAGTGGTGTTATTGTAGATTATAATTATCCCAAAGACTTACTTACTATAGAAGTCACCACAAGTGTAAATGGCTCAGAGTTAAAAATCAATTATGAAGCTCATCCTTGGGAAACTGAACTAATAAAAATTATAAATTAACTTATGCCCGGCATTAAAGAAATTAAAAATCGAATCAAGAGCATCAAAAGCACGCGCAAAATTACCAAAGCCATGCAAATGGTTTCGGCTGCCAAAATGCGTAAGGCTCAAGAGGCAACCCTGAAAAGTCGAAAGTATTCGACTTTGGCATGGGAACTAATTACGCATTTAAATATTACAGAAAATCAAACTCCGGAATACGCAGACGAGTCCCTGTCCGATGACAGCCTTGATAATCCAAAAAATCACAAAATTTCCCAATTAATGACCGCATCCCCCAAGGCCACAAAAATCGCTTACATTGTCATTTCTTCCAATAAAGGCTTGGTGGGAAGTTTAAATACTAATTTGTTTAATCAATTAAAAGCAGTTACAAATAATGAAGCCGAGCTAATTGCTGAGTTAGTGGTTTACGGAAAAAAAGCCAAAGATTACGCGGTCAGATTTAATAAAAACTTAGTGTCGGATTTTCCTAAGAAAGATATTATTGGTTCAGTAGAAACCATTTACCCTTTAGCCAATACCGCAACTAATTTATATTTAACCGGGCAATATAAAAAAATCTATTTAGTCTATAATGATTTTATTTCTACTTTGTCTCAAAAACCGGTTATCAAGCAATTATTGCCATTTCGAAGGTCCGACGAAGCCTTGGCGAAGTCGGATGAGTTGTTAGAAAAAAGTAGTATGCTGGTTCATCGACTATCTGAAAAGCCCATAAATGGGCACGCTACAGACTACTTATTCGAACCCGACCCACAAACCGTAATCGATCATTTAATTCCCAGAATCATTGAAAGTCAAATTTATCAAGCTGTGTTAGAAAGTGATGCCAGTGAACACAGTGCGAGAATGGTAATGATGAAAAACGCCACTGAATCCGCCGGGGAATTGATTGATGACTATACGCTTACTTATAATCAACTTAGACAAAATAAAATCACTACCGAACTGGCGGAAATTACTGCAGGAAAAATTGCTTTAGAATAATTGTAAATTAATACATTATATACATAATAACCCAAGAACTATCTTATCTGACGAACAAATGTTTGTTATCCTGAATCCTGTTCAGGATCTAAGATAATAGATTCTGAATTATATTCAAATAATCCAAGAAAGGAACATGCAAATATGAATAAAGGCATAATTAACCAAGTTATCGGTCCGGTGGTAGACGTAAAATTTAAGGAAGGCGAAATGCCGGCAATTTATAATGCTTTGGAGATTACCTTCCCTCAGGCCAGCTCAGGCCAAAACCAAAAATTGGTTTTGGAAGTTCAACAACAACTACCAGGTGGCATTGTCCGAACTATTGCCATGTCTTCCACCGATGGGTTAAAAAGAGGTATGGATGCGATAGATACCGGAAGCGGAATTTCAGTACCCGTTGGTAAGGTAACTTTGGGTAGAATTTTTAATGTGTTAGGAGAAGCAGTGGATGGCACCGAAACTCCTCAGGCAGAAAAAAAATATGAAATTCACAGACCTGCTCCTAAATTTATAGAACAAAATACCAAGACAGAAATTCTGGAAACCGGCATTAAAGTCATAGATTTAATTTGTCCCATCCTCAAAGGCGGAAAAGTCGGTTTGTTTGGCGGAGCTGGGGTAGGAAAAACTGTGGTTATTCAAGAACTGATTAACAATATTGCCAAGGCCCACGGCGGGGTGAGTGTGTTTGCCGGAGTGGGGGAAAGAACCCGCGAAGGCAATGACTTATACCACGAAATGAAAGACGCTAAAGTGTTAGATAAACTTGCTATGGTGTTCGGACAAATGAATGAACCACCCGGAGCCCGCGCTAGGGTAGCTTTAACCGGTCTGTCGATGGCAGAATATTTTAGAGATGAACAAAACCAAGATGTATTGATGTTCGTAGATAATATTTTTCGGTTTACTCAAGCCGGTAGCGAAGTCTCTGCTCTTTTGGGCCGTATTCCTTCGGCTGTAGGTTACCAGCCAACCTTAGCTACGGAAATGGGTGAACTGCAAGAGCGCATCACTTCTACTAACAAAGGTTCCATTACCTCAGTTCAAGCTGTTTATGTGCCAGCCGACGACCTTACCGATCCGGCACCAGCCACCACCTTTGCCCACTTAGATTCTACAGTGGTGCTGTCCCGAGGACTTTCTGAACTGGGTATTTACC
>CAZFXC010000069.1:0-3723 GCA_964522815.1 uncultured Candidatus Saccharibacteria bacterium | reverse complement strand
TTGAAGAGTGGTTTTATAGGGGTAAATGGGCGGAATTGTCTAAACCACGGTCTTATGCCAGAGAAAATGCTTGGGCAGACTTTTTTGTGCCCGCGACTTTGTTAAATACTATGGCTAAAATTAAAGAACAGTCTCTTGATGTAAGTCGATTGGAGCAAATTAGTAGAGAAAAAACAGATGAGTTTGTCGGTCGGGTAAAGCATTATGCAGAAAATGTGCTTAAAAAAGCACCGTCCAGTTTAAAATTGTTTGACTCAGCGACAGAATTATTAGTCGGCGATTTAGAAGAAACATATAGTAACGCCGAGGTAGGTGCTGGCGGATCAATCTGGGCTGACGATTTATATTTTATGAAAGTTCCGTTTATTGCGGGTGAGTTTGCCAGAAGGGATTATTGCAAAGCTCAAGCACATAATCAAGTTTACGAGTTTGACCCGGAGAGTATACTGGTAGATTTACATGGTAATTCAATTACAGTCGATAATGGTTTAATGGAATCAGATAAAATTTGTTTTCTACAACGAGGTGAAAATTTTCTTTATTTCATGCATTATAAAAGGTACGCACTCCCTTTTGCTCGTGTGGCGTTTGAATATTTAAGGCAACAACAAGCTCAAAAAAATAAGCATTAATTTTAAAAAAATATGCCAAACCAAGAAAACAGGGAGCCGGCTGAAAGACAGCCGGTGCCCACACCTGAAGCCGATAAGGCACAAGAACAAAGACCAATTTATCGCGAAGGAGATGAGCAGGTAGATGAGCATGGAAACAAAGTTAGGTATTCTAGCGTTGGGGGCTGGAAAGAAGTGCCTAAAAGTGATGATTGGTTATAAAGTTTATCAAAAGTGATCTTCGTCATTCTGACAGTTTACCAATTAAGCGACATATGTCGCTTAATTGGTAATGGTAAAAAGTATTTTTAGCTGTGGTATAATACAGTTATGCTAAATATTCAAGAAATAAAAACAAAAATTTACCCCGTTAGAGAAATGAAATTTCGTTTTCTTATTCGGGTGAAAGGTTAGTTAAATGCTTAATGATAATTTATCAGCATTACATTCTCTAATGGGGTTCAAGGGGGAAGTGGATAGTAGCGAGGAGACACTCATTAAATACAGCCATGATGCCAGTATTTTTGAAGTTAAACCTTTGTGTGTGGTGCATCCAAAACATGGGGAGGATGTAAAGAATGTGGTGAAGTGGGTGGTGAGCCAAAGGCAAAATAGTTTAACTTTGAATGCAGATGACTCAGAGTGTCATCCTGAACTTGTTTCAGGATCCCATGCAAATAGATTCCGAAATAAATTCGGAATGACAAATGGAGATAAAGCTTCTGTAAATAAAGGGGGGGAATTATCCATTACCGCGCGTTCGGCTGGGACAGATATGTCGGGCGGGCCACTGAATACCGGCATTATTGCGGATTTTACCACGCATTTTAATAAAATTTTAAACTGGGGGCCGAATTTTGTGGAAGTAGAGCCGGGGGTGTATTATCGTGATTTTGAAGTAGAAACTTTAAAACGCGGACTTCTCCTGCCTTGTTATACGGCATCTAAGATGCTGAACACCGTGGGCGGAATGGTGGGCAACAATAGCGCGGGAGAAAAAACTTTGGCGTATGGGCAAACTAAAGATTTTGTAGAAGAATTAAGCGTGGTATTGAGTGATGGTGAGAGTTATACTTTTGGAGAAATGGAAATGCCAGAACTGGAAGCCAAACTTAAATTGCCGAATTTTGAAGGTGATATTTACCGAAAAATCTATCAACTCATTAAAGATAATCGCGATTTAATTCAAAACGCCAAACCGAAAACCAGCAAAAATTCAGCTGGGTATTTGCTGTGGGAAATTTGGGATGGCATAAAGTTTAATTTAGCCAAATTAATTGTAGGGAGTCAGGGGACATTGGGCCTTGTGACGAAAATTCGGTTTCGGCTGGTAGAGCCCAAACCTAAGTCTGCTTTGCTGGTGATGTTTTTAAAAGACTTGAATAATTTGGGAGAAATTGTGGCAGATGTGGTAGAACATAAGCCGGAAAGTTTTGAAAGTTACGATGATAAAACTTTAAAATTGGCCATAAAGTTTTTACCCGCCATGGTAAAGAAGATGTCAAAAACCGCTGGGTCGGCTTTTGGCGGAATTCTAAACATGTTAAGTTTGGGCTGGCAATTTATGCCCGAAGCAGTTATGACCTTAACCGGCGGGATGCCTAAATTGGTATTAATTTGTGAGTTTACCGGCACGAGCCAAGAAGCAGTGAATGAAAAAGCCAGTTTACTTAAGCGCGAAGTGGAAGGGAAATTTCATATTCAAACCCGCATTTGTCAAAGTAAAAAAGAGGTGGAAAAGTATTGGACCATAAGACGGGAGTCGTTTTCCCTTTTACGGGAGCGCATTAAAGACCGGCATACGGCGCCGTTTATAGATGACATTGCGGTCCTGCCCAAAGATATGCCAGCCTTTTTACCGCGGTTAAATAAAATTTTGGAAAAATATCAGGACAAAATTATTTACACCATTGCCGGACACGCGGGAAATGGCAATTTTCACATTATTCCTTTAATGAATTTAGCGGACGAAAACCAGCGTGCGATAATCCCCAAACTTTCCGACGAGGTTTATAGTTTGGTTTTGGAATTTGGCGGAACCATAACAGCAGAGCATAACGACGGACTGATTCGCACGCCGTATTTGGAAAAAATGTATGGGAAAGAGGTAATAGGTTTGTTTGAAGAAGTAAAAAAGATTTTTGACCCCCACAATATTTTTAATCCCGGTAAAAAAGTTCACGGGGATTTGGGGTATGCGATGGAACACATTAAAAGAGGGTAGTAGTAAGTAGTAAGTTGGTAAGTAGTAAGTTAGAGAGAAATAGAAAATAAGAGAGTAAGCGAATCAGCAAACAGCTAATCAGGAGTCAGTAAATAAGCTAATTTACGAATACGAATTAATACAAATATACAAAAAAATCAAATAATAAAGTTTTAAGTCGTCAGTAGTGGGTGAAGACAAGAAGGGGTAGCCGAAAGGAATTGGAAATTAGCAAATATCACTTTAGTTAAAAATACTGGATATCCAGTATTTTTGACTAATTTTAGTTTTTGATGAAATAAGGAGATTAAAAAAAATAAAATAACCGCCGAGCCGACCCGTGAGGGTCGGTCGGCGGTGGAGGCTCGCTGGCGCGTCGGCGCCACCAGCGAGGGGGGGAGGGGGGCGGGCGTTTTGCCGGGCGCCATGGTGGCGACCCGGAGGACTTGCTGGATGATCCCCGCGTAGGCCTCGTCGGCCTTTGCGGAGTCAAACAATTTATCCCTCTCGTACGAAAGCGAGACTTGAACGCCGAATTGGTCTTTTTTTGCGTCGATCTTCCAGATATCGACGCGAAAGAAACCAAACTCATCCCCCCGAAAATGAACAAGAATGGTTTTTCCTTGGAGGGCGAGACGCCCCTCCTTCGGGAACCACTCTTTCAGGAGTTTTTGATTGAGGGCCTCCACCCTCTTGCGGGTCTCCCCATCCCGCATGGGGGAAATGTTGCTGATCAACACCGCCTGTTGTTCCGGGTTGGCTGGCGCCTGTTGCCCGAAGGCAACGAACGCCAGCAAAAAACACAGCTGGACGCGAAACATTTTAGCCCTCCTAAGGGCTGGATTTTCCCCCACGGGCGGGGAAGTTATTAGGAATTTAGCATAAAATTGGGCAAATATGCAAATAGAA
>CAZFXC010000068.1:1534-3770 GCA_964522815.1 uncultured Candidatus Saccharibacteria bacterium | reverse complement strand
ATCAAAGGAATCAAAACACTCAGGATTAAACAGTGTTTCTCTACTCATGTTCAATACATACTTTTTATTTAGTATTTAGAGGTTTAGATTTTAAGCTTTAAGGCTTTAGGATATTTATCTGTGCTATCTGTCTTTAATCAGTGTATCTATGATCCTACATCCCTTTTCTTACATTTATACCGGCACGGCTTTCAATAATTTTTTGTGCTACATTTTTTGGCACTTCTTCGTAATGGTCAAATTCCATGGTATAAGAAGCCTGACCTTGCGTCATACTTCTTAAAGCTGTGGCATAACCAAACATTTCCGAAAGTGGCACGTGGGCGTCTATAACTTTTAAGTGCAAACGGTCGGTCATTTCGTTAATTTGAGCGCGTTTGGAGTTTAAGTCGCCAATTACATCACCCATATTGCTTTCCGGAGTAATCACTTCCACTTTCATAATCGGTTCCAAAATAATTGGGGTAGCGCGTTTTACCACTTCCTGAAGACCTTTACTAGCGGCAATTTTAAACGCCATTTCGCTGGAGTCCACATCGTGGTAGCTACCATCATAAAGTGCAATTCTAAAATCTACCAAAGGATAACCGGCAATTACCCCGTTAGCCGCACTCTCCTGCACGCCTTTATCCACGGGTTTAATAAATTCTTTCGGAATTACCCCACCCACAATTTCATCTACGAATTCATAACCTTTACCTCTTTCCAAAGGTTCAATGCGCAAATACACATGACCATATTGACCTTTACCACCACTTTGCCGAATGTATTTGCTTTCCGCTTCGGCGGTGCCTTTAATGGTTTCTTTATAAGCCACTTCGGGCTTGCCCACATTGGCTTCCACTTTAAATTCTCTTTTCATTCTATCCACAATAATTTCCAAGTGCAGTTCACCCATACCGGAAATAATGGTTTGTTGAGTTTCCTCATCGCCTCGAATCCTAAAAGTCGGATCTTCTTCAGCCAACTTAGACAGAGCAATACCCATTTTTTCTTGGTCAGCTTTAGTCTTCGGCTCAATGGCCATAGAAATTACCGGTTCAGCAAATTTGATGGTTTCCAATTGTACTGGTTTTTCGGTGTCGCACAAAGTGTCTCCGGTAAACGTGTCTTTCGGTCCCACCAAAGCACAAATATCCCCGGCAAACACTTCTTTGACTTCTTCTCTATCATCGGCTTTCATACGCACAATTCGCCCGACTCTTTCTTTATTTTGGGTGCGAGCATTCAGCACATAACTCCCGGCCTCTAATTTACCGGAATACACACGGAAAAAGCAAAGTCTGCCCACAAACGGGTCAGTGGCAATTTTAAAAGCCAAAGCTGTAAAAGGTTCTTCGTCTGACGGCTTTCTTAAAACTTCTGCGCCGGTTTTTATATCGGTGCCTTTTACCACACCTCGGTCAGTGGGGCTGGGGAGGAAATTCACCACGGCGTCTAAAATAGTTTGCACAATAATCCCTCTGCCGTCTCCACCGATGACTGGGAAAAACTTCCCGCCTTGCACCGATTTTCTAATGGCAGTTAAAAATTCTTGTTCGGTTAATTCCTGACCGGCTAAATATTTTTCCATTAAAACATCGTCGCTTTCCACCACTTTTTCTAAAAGTCTTTGGCGATACTCTTTGGCTTTTTCCAGCATATCGGCCGGCACTTCACCAATGGTAAATTCTTTATCGGTATAGTCTTTATAGGTATAAGACTTCATATTGATTAAATCCACCACGCCACAAATATCCTTTTCAAACCCAATGGGTAATTGAATAGGAAAAGCATTGGGAGATAATCTCTTATGGATACTATCTAAAGATTTATAAAAATCTCCACCGGTTTGGTTGATTTTATTAATAAAGCAAATGCGTGGCACACCGTATTTATCGGCTTGGCGCCACACCGTTTCACTCTGAGGCTCCACGCCCATTTTCCCGTCAAACACCGTAACCGCGCCGTCTAACACGCGCAAAGAACGTTCTACTTCCACGGTAAAATCCACGTGACCCGGGGTGTCAATAATGTTAATTTTATGCTTGACATCGCCGGCTAATTTAATAAACCGAGGCGTCCAATAACAAGTTACAGCCGCAGCGGTAATGGTAATACCACGTTCACGTTCTTGTTCCATCCAATCGGTAGTCGTTTCACCTTCGTGCACTGCCCCGATTTTATGAATCATACCGGTATTATACAAAATACCTTCTGTGGTAGTGGTTTTGCCCGCATCAATGTGGGCAATAAT
>CAZFXC010000068.1:0-1434 GCA_964522815.1 uncultured Candidatus Saccharibacteria bacterium | reverse complement strand
TTAATTTTCAATTTTAATTTTTAAATAATTTTTGAATTTAAAAATTAAAAAATAGAGGATTATTTATAAAATTACAAAAATTATTAATTATAAAATTTTTATTTTTACACCGCTATCCGTAGCCATCTGTATATCCGTCCGCCGGCAGGCGGATCAATCGGAATATCCGTGTACTTATCTTCTCCCAAATCTCGCAAAGTGAGCAAAAGCTTTGTTAGCTTCTGCCATTCTGTGGGTATCTTCTCGCTTTTTCATAGCTACGCCGGTTTTATTGTAGGCGTCAATAATTTCGCTCGCGAGCCGTTCTGCCATTCTAATCCCTTTTTTACTGCGAGCCGCGGTTAAGAGCCATCTCATAGCCACGGTGGTTCTTCGGGGTTCTACCACTTCCATAGGCACTTGGTAGTTGGCTCCCCCGATTCTTCTGGATTTTAATTCCATTAACGGACCAATATTTTTTAAAGCAATATCAAACATTTGTCTGGCATCTTTAGGGCCTTTATCGTCCTTAACCACTTCTTTTAACTTTGCCCCCACAATTTCCAAGGCATCGTAAAAAATCTTGCGCGCTACATTCTTTTTTCCGCGCTCCATAATATAGTTAATAAATTTGGCATACTTTACGCTTCCAAACTTTGGGTCTGGCTGAGGCGTGTGCTTGTCGTAACTTCGTGATTTTCTTGGCATAAGTTTGTAATGATCAAAAATGACAAAAATTAAATAAATGACAAAAATTTTAACTATTTCTACTTTTTTTAATTTTCGTCGTTTTTGTCATTTTTATTATTTTCTCTTCGCTCCATACTTACTTCTTCCGCGCTTTCTCCCGTCGACTCCGAGAGTATCTAACTTCCCTCTTAAAATATGGTAACGCACACCGGGCAAATCTTTTACCCTGCCCCCGCGAATCATAACCACACTGTGTTCTTGTAAATTGTGGCCCACCCCTGGGATGTAAGCAATTACTTCCATACCATTGGTTAATTTAACCTTGGCGACTTTTCTTAAAGCTGAGTTTGGTTTTTTCGGCGTGGTGGTATACACCTTTAAGCATACTCCGCGCATAAATGGATTACCCATAGGCGAAGGCACTTCCCGATTTTTTAGCAAATTCATTCGGTATTGCAAAGCCGGGGATTTGGACTTTTGGGCCAAAGGTCGTCTGCCCTTTCTAACTAACTGGTTGATGGTTGGCATTGTTTTAGCTTTTAGCGGTTAGCTTTTAGCGGTTAGCGAAAAGCCAATTTGGCTAAATGCTACATACTAAATGCTAAACGCTATTTAATTGTGCACAATAAAAACTGATCGCTTTATATCACCACAAAACTCACAGTGATATAAAGGTAGACATCAGTTTATGTCTACTTCGTATTTTTAGTACTCATCAAGAAACTTTGATGTGGGCCAAAAGCCACTTTTCCTAAAAACATCGAC
>CAZFXC010000067.1:0-3838 GCA_964522815.1 uncultured Candidatus Saccharibacteria bacterium | reverse complement strand
CTCGCTCTTCTGAGTTTACTGACTTTTTTGTCTTTGGCTTTTACCAATTGATCTTTAATTTTTGGGACCACCATATCCATAGCACTGTAAAAATCTTCCCCTCTGGCTTCGGCATAAACCCCTTTGGGCTGAATGTCAATTTCCGCCCTAAATACTAAACCACTATGGTGTTTTTTATCCACTTCAACTTCCACTCGGAGCTTGTCTTCTTCTTTAATAAATTTCTCCAAACTGCTTAATTTATCTTCTATGAATGCTTTCATAGAAGGCGTTAAGGTGGTTTTGGTGGCTTTGATGTTGATGTTCATAAAAAAATAATTAAACATTTTTACTAACCGGATAAGTGGCAAAATTTTTAATTTGATAAATTTTTTCTTTTACCTCCCTTAATAACTTTATTAACTCTAAAAGTAATTTAATTGATTTATCTAAACTTTTTGGCTCTAATTGCTTACTTCTGGCCAAATTAGCAATTTTTAATACGTCCTCTGTAATTTGATACCGCTGGTTATATAATTTATTATATTTGCTATTTATATCTATAAATTCGTTGTCTAAATCTGTTCTAGGTAGTGGCGAGGTAAAATCGTGCCTTTTAAATTTTTTAAAAAGTCTATCTACTTCTTCGTTTAAGCTATTACTTTCAACAATCAATTCACTAATAATACTTTCTGCTTTATTAAAAAAGTTTTCCATTTTTTCCTTTAATTTCGCCTCCGGATTTTCGGTGTCCTGAGCTCTAGCCGATTTTTCTCCCTTACCCGCAAATAAGCCGGCTAAACCTAGTTTTAATACATCTCTTCTTTTCATACTCATATTTTAGTTATATCACTAAATAAATTCGGCGTAAAGCCAACCAATTCCGGCTCTACGGTTAACTTGACCCCGAGTTTAATATAAATGCTTTCTATAACTTTTTGCGCCAATTGCACTACATCTTTGGCGGTCGCTGTGCCGGTTTCGTTAATAATGACCAAAGGCTGGTTATGGTTAATTTTGGCACCACCAACTTGCAAATCTTTAAGGCCACAAAGTTCCATTAAATAAGCGCTGGGCACTTTAATGACCGCCTCACTAATAAATGACTTTAACTCTAATTTTTGAGCATATTCAGCTCCAAATTGGGTTTCTACACTAATTTTTAATGCTTTAAACTCTTTAGGGTTCAAATTTATATTTTTAAAAAATGACCCGGCATTTCCCAATTTGGCTTCTGTTGGAAATGGATACTTTTTATTTCTAATTTCTATCACAGCTTGACGTATTTCACTTATGGTTGGATTTTTATTTTTAAATCTGGACTCTAAATCACGATAAGTAAGGATTGGTTGTGAAATTTTTGATAATTCTAAAGTAATATAAAAAATTATATATTTACCCTTTTCCGTGGTATTAAAAATACTTTTACGATAGGCAAATTGGCACTGTTCGTTGGTTAATTCTAAAATTTGGTGAGTCTGAGTGTTAAACACGGTTACCGATTTAATCACCTTAAAAGCTTCTTGCCCATAAGCTCCCACGTTTTGCACAGCAATTGCCCCACTACTACCCGGAATATGCGATAAATTTTCCAATCCCCACCAATTATTTTTAACCGAAAAAGCTACGACTTCATCCCACACTTCCCCACTGGCTACTTTAAGCAAAATTCTCTGCTGATTACTGTCTGCTAATTGCTGATTTGCCCAGTCAATCACCTCAATCCCCTTATTTTCTATTTTAACCACTAAACCATTAAAGCCTTCGTCACTCACCAATAAATTACTGCCCCCGCCTAACACAAATACCGGCAATTGATGATTTTTGGCAAATTCATACGCTTCTAAAGCGTCAAATTGGTCTTTAACAATGCAAAAAAACTTGGCCGGTCCGCCAATTTTAAAACTCGTAAAGGGCGCGAGTAAAACGTTTTTTTGAATTTCCATAAAAATTATTTGGCGTTAGGATTTTGCCTTCTCCATTCTGCTTCTCTTTGGTCCAACTCGCGTTCAATTTCTTTATCAGGCAATTTACTATGTCTGGCTTCAAAATTTGCCAACCATCTCTCGAAATCTCTATCTTTAATATTTGATGCTCTCTGTTCCAAACTAAATCCTTCCATTAAATCTCTTTTTGTTCTTTCAAATTGTTCTTCTATTAAGCGGATTGCGTAAACGAGACTATCTTCCAACCTTTGTTTTTCTGCAAGTTCAGCTTGGCTAATAAGGTTATTTTGCTGTTCAAATTGCCGGGCTTTGGTTGCTCGTTTCATGGCTGACTCTCTTAACTGTTTGTATTTTTCTTGTAGTTTAAGCAAATCAGCGTTATAGGCATCTTTAACTTTTTGAAGTCCAGCTTCTCTACTTTGAGAGGCACGTCGGTATAATTCGCTATAATTTTTACTAAATTTATATTCCATATATATTTATTTTAAATTACGCTAATTAGTTCATAAGCCAGCTGGTTAAAATTTCCCACTGCCATTACCACAACAACGTCTCCGGAAACTAATTCCTTCTTCAAAATTTCCAAAGCCTCTTGTTTATTTTTTACTCCCCTCACTGTTTGCTGATTACTGTTTGCTGATTGCTGATTAATTATTGCGTCAATCACTTCCTTTGAGCTTATATTCGCATCTACAACTTTTTCCCGAGCTGGGTAAATTTCGGCAATTAAGACTTCGTCAGCTGTATCAAAACTTTTGGCTAAATCGTTTAAAGTGGCCTTGGTTCGGCTAAAAGTATGGGGTTCAAATATGGCCCAAACCTTTTGCTTTGGATATTTTAATTTGGTTGCGAGTAGAGTTTCTCTTACAGCTGTAGGGTGATGGGCATAGTCATCTATAACCGTAATTTGATTTTTCATTCCCACCACTTCAAACCGACGTTTAATCCCTCTATAAGCCAATAGGTCCAATTGTATATCGGCTGGCTGAAAACCTAAAGCCCTTAAAGTGGCAATAACAGCCAAAGCATTATACGCATTTAATTTTCCGGGTAACTGAATTTTATACTGCTCAGTTTGGTTAAGAAGTTTGGAAGAAATATTTTTGGAAAATTGATTAAATACCTCAAAAGTAGTATAGTCCGAGTCATAACTAATTTTTTCAATTTTGAAGTCTGCTTGATTTTCTATGCCAAAACTGACACTGGCCACTTCCGTAGTTTGTGCCAACTTTACCAAATTGGCATCATCCGCATTATAAACCAGCAAACCGTCGGGGGGTAAATTGGCAATTAATTGTTCAAATTCGGTTTTTAAATCCTCAAACGAAGTGAATAAATCCGGATGGTCATATTCCAAATTAGTTAAAACCAAAATATCCGGTTTATAAAAATGAAATTTTGGGGTCGGATCATTAAATAAATTTTTATACTCATCTCCTTCAAAGACAAAGTAATGTCCATTCCCTAAATAAAAATTATTGCCGGTATTTTGCAAAACGCCTCCGGTTAAATACGAGCTATCATCTAG
Organism: uncultured Candidatus Saccharibacteria bacterium; assembly: GCA_964522815.1. Taxonomy (GTDB): domain Bacteria; phylum Patescibacteriota; class Doudnabacteria; order UBA920; family UBA920; genus JBBTRN01. Next base: position 385 of record CAZFXC010000067.1, on the reverse strand, counting down.
ACCTTTTAACACGCTACCTAAAAGTCCGGCTGTTGTGCTTTTACCATGCGTGCCGGTTACAACGATTCGTAAACTTGCTTTGGAAAGTTCAAACAGCAGTTCAGCAAACCCAACATAAGGCAAATTGTTATCTAAAATATATTTGACTTCAGGATTTTCCAGTCCTTCTCCCGCGGACAAAATAAATAAATCTGCTTTGGAATTTTTTACTTGGTTAAGGTTATAACCCACATGGTAATTCAACTTGGCGTCATCAATTACATCTTTTGCCGGACTGTAAATTTCTTTACTATCACTGCCTTCTACTTCAAAACCGGCTTCTTTGGCTAAACAGGCCGTAGCTGACATGGCAATCCCGCCAATGCCAACAAAATAAAGTTTGCAT
>CAZFXC010000066.1:0-4046 GCA_964522815.1 uncultured Candidatus Saccharibacteria bacterium | reverse complement strand
GAAACTAATTTCTGTTTTTAGCGTATAATAGAGTAATGGACATAGACCCAGAGATTATTAGCAAAGCCATTAATAAAGATCTAATTGCTTTTGAGCAAGTGGTTTTTACCTTTGAAAAACCCATTTTTAATTATTTGTTTCGGTTATTAGGGAGCCGGCCAGATGCCGAAGATGCAGTGCAAGACACTTTTATTAAGGTTTATAAAAACTTAAAAACCTATCAGCCAGAAAAGAAATTTAGTACTTGGCTGTTTGCCATTGCCATTAATACAGCTTACGATAGCTTAAGAAAAAGAAAGTATGTTATAGAAACAGATATCACAGAAGCTATAAATCTAAAAGATGAAACCAAATTGGGTGAAGATCCGTATTATACTGCAGAGCGGGAGGTTAATGCTCAAATGGTGCAAAAGCACTTAAATCAGTTAAAGCCAGTACAAAAAAACTTAATCCTCCTCTATTATTATAAAGAGTTTTCTTTACAGGAGATTGTAGACTTGCTCAATATGCCCTTGGGCACGGTGAAAACTAATTTATTTAGAGCCAGAGAAGAGTTAAAAAAATTAATTATGTAGGACTTTCGAGATTGTCATTTTATCTTGGGCAAAGCCCAAGCCTAAATGACATTTGGCCGACTACTTTGTTAAAATCTTCCGGTTTTGTTCGCCGTAGTTATACTACGGCTCTCAAAATCCTCATATTTTGCCCATTCGCCTTCCAGTTTGGGCTTTGCCCAAACTGGGGATGGTGTCGTATTCAGCTCAAACCCGTAAGTCCTAACTTAATAAATATGAATAAATTTGCTTTAAAAAATTTAGCCGATGAAGCATTGCCGGAAAATTTGCATAATAAAATTATGCGAAAAATTTTACTTATCAAATTTCGAAATGTAGCAATTTTAACCGGAATTTTCTTAGTTATAAATTTGTGGTTTATTGTGGATAAAATTATTACCAACGCCTCGGAGAACCAAGCTGTGCCGGTAATGCTTAGTTTTTTAAAAGAATTAGAATTTAGCGTGGCTTATTTTAAAGTGTTATTGAGCGTCAGCACAGCTGTGTTGCCTTGGGGTTTAATGTTGTTTGCTTTAGTGAATATTGTGTTATCTTCTTATATTTTTCGGGTTTATCAAAAAGAATTTTAATTTGGCAAAGATAGATCTCATACTAAGAAACCGCACTTGTTTTCATTCCCTCCCCTTGAGGGGGAGGGTTAGGGAGGGGTGAGGTATGGCGGATTAAAGATTTGATGTCTATAGCCAAAAGAAAGGCAAAATATGCAAATAAAAGAATTAGTTGGAGCATTGGGAATTTTAAGTGTAATGCTAACCGCGACTCCGGCGTTAGCTTCGGAAAATGGTAATGTTTCGGAATCAAGACACCAAGAAAGGGAGGAAAAAAAGACTTTAAGAAAAGAATATAAAACCGCGCTGAAAGCTTTAAAGGAAGTTAAGCAACAAGCCATAAAAAAAGCTAGGGAAGAGTTTATGCAAAGTGTAAAGACGGCCAAAGAAGTTAGAAAAACCGCTTTAGAAAAAGCCACCACCGATGCGGAAAAAACCACAGCTAAGGAAACTTTTAAGCAAGCGGTTAAAATCGCGCAAGACAAGTTTGCCCAAGCCAAAAAGTTGGCTATGGCAAAGTTTGAAGCTGAAAAAAAAGCTTTAATGGAAAAGTATAAGTAGAACTAAATTATAAAAAACTATACTCCAACAATCTTAAGATTATTGGAGTATAGTTTTAAATTGATTGAAATTGTTCTAAAAATTTTACAAAAGTAAGTCCATAAGGTGAAAGACTGTGAACAACATATCTGCTCTGATATTTTTTAGTAATTAGTCCTGCGTGTTCTAAACGTCGTGTGTGCTCGCTCACGGTTTTTTGGTTGGCGTTTAACCGTTTAACTATAGTTTCCAAAGTTAACTTTTTTTCCTTTGCTAAAATTAATAGAATTTCTATTCTATAATGGTTGGCAATTCCCTTTAAATGCCTTTCCATTTGTTTGGGGGTTTTGAGTTGTTTCATATGTTGGGATAAATTTTTAGTTCATAAATTAATTTTACCGCATTAATCTAATAATCTCAAGATTGTTAGATTAATGCTTGTGGATATTGTAAAATATTAAGGGGAATGACTATGCTATTGATTTTTGTTTTATTTATGTTAAAATATCCAAAGGTATTCGGGAGTAGCTCAGCGGTAGAGCAATCGGCTGTGAACACATCTTTTATCATTAAGCCAAAAATTTATGGCGGATAAAAGAAAATATTCCGACCGGGCAGAGTACCTTAAGCAAGCAGTGGATAAAAGGCGCAAAAAGATTAAAGCTATGGCAATTGCCCATAAAGGCGGTAAATGTCAATTTTGTGGCTATGATCGTTGTGCCGGAGCCCTGGAGTTTCATCATCTTAATCCTAAAGGGAAAGATTTTGGATTAGGGCAAAATGGCCTAACCCGTTCATGGGAAAGGACAAAAAAAGAATTAGAGAAATGTATTCTAATTTGTTCTAACTGCCATAAGGAAATTCATGCCGGTCTATTGCAGCCTTCTCAAGTAATTGAGAAGTGAAAACGAGGTGAATTGCTGGAACCCTTCGTGGTGAAAACCAAAAGGCAATCAGCAGCCAAGTCCTGCGAATAGCGGGAAAGGTTCAGAGACTATCTCGCAAGAGAGTAGTTCCGATATTAAATCGGCACGAAGCGCCTCGCTCCGAAAAATCGGAGATGATATAGTCCACGCCTAATAGAAATATTGGGGTAAAGTGTAACCGATGGGTCCTGGGTTCGAATCCCAGCTCCCGAGCCATAAAAAAAGACTTCAATTTATTGGAGTCTTTTTTTATGAGGCGGAGTAAGGGATTCGAAGGGTGCGAGATAGCGAGTCAGACGAGCGGAAGAAAGCGAGCAAGCGCAGCTTTCTGAGTGTAGCACCCCGGCTTTTTGTCGGAGCAAAAAGGAATCCCAGCTCCCGAGCCATAAGAAATTCATTCCATTTTGGGATGGATTTTTTATTTCTTGATGCTGGGATGAGAAGTTTATCCGCCTCTGGCGGAAATCCCGACCTACAATAATTTGAATTGCTTTAGCAATTCATAGTGGAAGTGCCATAAAACTTTATGGCCAGCTCCCGAGCCAACCAAAACACCTGTTCGTAGCAGGGTTTTTTTGTTATCAAAAACGTTATGAAGAGGATTTCAATAATTGAAATATAGCTTATTTAGGGGTATAATTCCAGCAAATACAATTTAATCGCCTAAACCCTTAGCAATATGGGAATGGCTAAAAGTCTCGTGAAAGATACTGAACCCTAAGTTCAGCGCTTTCATGAGCCATATTCCGAAAGGGGTATGGAGTCCGTAAGGACTCGGCTGACGTGGGGCTTTGTGTTTGTTATAAATTTATCTACTTATGAAAAATTTAGTTAAATCTGTATTGTTCGTTCCAGTATTATTTCTGACTGCAAATTTGTTTTGGTTTTTGTTTTATCTAATTTTCTCTCTTTATTTTCATTACATTTCCGGCAGTATTTGGAAAATTTTTGGGTTAATGCCTGTGAGCTTTATAGTTGTGGGATCTTTCTTTACAGTGTATTTTTTGTTAACTACGAACTGTTTTAAGCTAGTTCAAAATAAATATTTTGTATATATTACGGTTTTCTTTTTTTCACTTTACCATCTGTACTATTTAATAAAATTTTACAGCAGCCTATCAAATGATTTATCATCTTCTGCTCAGGACATAACTATGCCATTTTGGCTTTATACTTTTTTTGTTTTAAATCAACTTATAATAACCGGGTTTGTTGCTTATAATAGAGCGAAGCAGTTAGGTACAGATTATAGATAAATAATTGGGCAAGCGGACGGCCTTTTTTGATAGCCAGCGTAATTATAAGCTTATGAATGAAGATTACAAACAAGCCGTCGAAACAGGATTAAAAACATCCAAACTAATATCCAATAGACAAGGAATTACCCGAGGGATTATACACGCAATAATAATTTCCGTTTCCTTATTTAATTCTTGGTACTGGTATATAAAAATTAT
>CAZFXC010000065.1:0-4322 GCA_964522815.1 uncultured Candidatus Saccharibacteria bacterium | reverse complement strand
CGTGCGGTTGGCAAAAGATTTAAAACCTTGAATTTCTAAACGTTTTAAAAACATATATCAAATTTACAAATGAAAAACAAATTTACAAATATCTACAAATATTGTTTTCCTAAAATTCTTTTGGGACTTAAATATTTAGTTCTAAAATTAACCAATATTCCTAATCGTAAATCACAAACATGTAAATATCTCTAAACTTGTTCATAATCAGCCTTAAGTAAAAACGGTTTGGCTTTTAGCTCTAAAATAAGAGAATCTTCAATGAGAAAATCAACCACATTCCCGCTATCAGCCACTATCAATTCTCGTTTATACTCAATTTTATTTTCTTTCAATTTTGTCTCAATTAAATCAGCATATTGTTTTTCACGTGCAAATCGTCCTAATTCATTGTGTACAGCAAACAAAATTCCATTAATTTCATAGCTTAACTCTCCAAATATAAGTTTAGTTTTTGTATCTGTGGACATTTGTAAATTTGTCTCATTTGAAGATTTGAACCGAGGATTAGAACAAGTTTTTCTTTAAAGCATCTTCCGCGGCGGAAATTTCCGCCTCTTGTTTACTAGGACCCGTGCCTCTACCCACTTCTTTGGTTCCCACAAAAGCGGCTAACACAAAAGTTTTATTGTGATCCGGACCGGTTTCGCTAATTACGCCATAATGAGGAGTAATTCCGCTTTTCTCTTGCACTAATTCTTGTAAACGGGATTTGGGGTCCATATACTTGCCATCTTCAATAATATTATCTAACTCCACTAAAATCTCTCGGGCAATAAAATTTGTACACGTCTGATACCCACCATCTAAATATATGGCACCAATGACCGCTTCTATGCAATTGGCTAAGATTACTTGTCTGGCTCTACCTACATCTTTCGCTTCCCCTCTAGACATTTGTAAAAATTTTTCAAAACCTAAACGACTGGCAATAGAAGAGAGCATTTTATAGTTTACCAATGCACTTCTAAAATTGGTCAGCTCGCCTTCGGGGTGACTGTAATTTTTATACAAATATTCGGTGGCACACAACTCCAAAACCGCGTCCCCTAAAAATTCCAGTCGCTCGTTGTGAGGTAAATGAAAACTTCTATGCTCGTTTAAATACGACCGATGAGTAAAAGCGGAAGTAAAAAAATCCAAATTATTGATTTTGAGTTGGAGAATTTTTTCTAATTGTTCTTTATCGATTTTTGGCACGGATATATCTGGAATCAAAAATCAAGAATTACCTGTCCTCCGAAGCCCTAGCAAAGGAGGAGAAAGTAAGCTTAATTCATAATTCATAATTCTATTTATTCAATGCTTACATTTCGTAATCTTAACGGGTATCTTGGTCTGGCCAGAAGCCAGCCGTAGCTTTAGCGAAGGCTGGTGGGCAGTGAAGGGATTGACCCCGAACAAATTTCGCTTCGCTAAATTATTACGGGGCAAAACCTTCTATAGTTAAATTTCAACGAGTCGCTCTACTTCACCCCCACACCAATGGTGGGCACTAGAGGATTCGAACCTCTGACCCTTGTCACGTCAAGACAATGCTCTACCAGCTGAGCTAAGTGCCCAAAATCATAATGATAATTTTATTGTTTTGCCACCAGATGATTTAAAATGGTGCGGGGCAAGCTGAGCTAACTGCTCCTATTAACCAATTACTGAAATTGCCTTCTGATTGTATCAAAAATCGCGATTGTCTTCAAATCGCGATTTTTGCTCCTGTAATTTACACCCCTTTTGGGTCACCAAACAAAATATGTTGTTGTAATTTTTCTTGGGGAATAATGTCTTTCACGAGCTCATGAAACTCTTCTTGTTCTATAGTTTCTTTATCAATTAACTGCTGGGCGATTTTATTTAAATATTCCCGATATTGGGTTAAGACTGCCGTTGCTCGATTCAAACCTTCGGTCATTATGCGATTGATTTCTAAATCGATTTTTCTGGCAATTTCTTCACTATAATTCCTTTGTTCGTGTAAATCCTTACCCAAAAATACCATTTCCTGATTATTACCTAAAGCTACAGGCCCCAATTCTTCGCTCATCCCATAAGCCATAATTAATTTTCTAGCCATACCCGTAGCTACTTTTAAATCATTACTGGCGCCGGTGGTAAGCTCGTTAAAAACTAATTTTTCCGCTGCATACCCACCCATTAAAGCGGCAATTTCATCCAAAAAACTGGAACGAGTATGTAAATGCTTGTCTTCAAATGGCAGTTTCATAGTATAACCAGCGGCCCGACCTCTAGAAATAATGGAAACTTTGTGTACCGGATCGGAAAAAGTCAAAGCACTCCCCACTAACGCGTGACCACCTTCGTGAAAAGCAGTAATTTCCTTTTCTTTGGAAGATAAGATGTGGCTTTTTCTCTCCGGGCCCAGCATGACTTTTTCCACGGCTTCTTTTAAGTCTAGTTGGTTAATGGTTTTTTTATCTTCTCTGGCTGCCAAAATTGCTGCCTCGTTTAAAATATTCGCCAAGTCTGCTCCGGAAAATCCCGGAGTGCGTTCGGCAATTTTTCTTAAATTAGCATCTGTGGCTAAAGGTTTATTTTTAGCGTGAATTTGCAAAATGGCTTCTCGGTCTTTAATGTCTGGCAAATCCAACACCACTTGTCTGTCAAACCTGCCCGGACGAAGCAAAGCCGGGTCTAACACATCTGGCCGGTTAGTGGCTGCCATGACAATTACATTCGTATCGTTTTCAAAACCATCCATTTCCACTAAAATTTGGTTTAATGTTTGCTCTCTTTCGTCGTGTCCGCCACCTAGTCCGGCTCCTCTTTGTCTACCCACAGCATCAATTTCATCTACAAATACAATGCAAGGGGCATTTTTCTTTGCCTTTTTAAATAAATCTCTCACTCTGGCGGCCCCCACCCCGACAAACATTTCTACAAACTCACTGCCGGAAATATGAAAAAATGGCACATTGGCCTCACCGGCTACGGCTCTGGCTAACAGCGTTTTACCTACACCAGGACTACCTAAAAGCAAAACCCCTTTGGGAATTTTAGCTCCCAAGGCTAAAAACTTTTGGGGAAATCTTAAAAAATCCACCACTTCTTTTAATTCTTCTTTTGCCTCTTTCACCCCTGCCACATCGGCAAACCTAACTTTAATTTTGTTTTCTTCGGTTAATCTCGCGCTAGTCTGGCCAAAAGTCAAAGCCCGATTATTAGCTCCTTGCACATTACGCATTAAGAAAAAAATAAACAAAGAAATTAATACAAACGGCACTAAAAACGGCACAATAGAATCTATAAATACCGCCCAGCCACTTTTATTCACATATCCAATTTGTAAATTTTTTAATTTTTCAGGTTCTACGCCGGTATTTTTAAAAAAATCTGTAATTTCAGTATATTTACCGAGCACGCTTACATATTTTATTTCCGTATCTTTAATTTTGGCGGTTACCTGACTTTCACTCACTTCCACATACTCAACTTTTCCTTGGTTGATTAACTGACTAATCTCTGACATTTTTACATCCTTCACTTCATTCTTAGCCGAAAAAGCTTCAAAAACAAATGAAATTAATAAAACTGCCAACAAAATATATAATAAATTTTTAATAATTTTACTCATAGGGTATAAAAATTATGTGTTTGATGATTATATAAAACTTCTTGTTTTTAATCAATAGCAATCAAACTGAGTTGTAAGTCGTAAGTGAGTAAGTTGTGAGTTTAAAAACATACCCTTGTCGATTCTCTAACTTCAAGTAAAAAACAATTTTATACTTCAACCCCCAATGGTGCCGGAGAGAGGATTTGAACCTCCAAGGGATTGCTCCCACTAGCTCCTAAGGCTAGCGCGTATGCCAGTTCCGCCACTCCGGCAAGAAACCTCCCTAATCTTACAGACTTTTATGAGTTTTATCAATCTAAATAGCAAAGATGATCTTCGTACTCATAACGAAGACCATCTTTGCTTCAAAAATATATAAGCAATTTTACCCCAAAGGTCCGGTGGAACTTAACGTGTTGGTTACTATAGTTATTATCGTCATAGACAGTAAAACAATGACTATGCCAATGACTGCATTTATTAAGGTTTGTTTGCCTTTTTCACTTTGTTCTTCGTTGCCTCCGGCGGTAATGTATTGGTAACCTCCAAAAATCAAAAACACAGTTGCAATCACCCCGGCTAAAGTCAACAGCCACTTAAGGACAATGGCAATTACTTCAAAAATAGACCCTGCGCCTCTTAAGCTACCTTCTCTGGCTTCTGCCTCTGGCGCTGGCACGCACAAACCATTTATGTAGCAAAATTTAGGTGCCGGACAAAATTCATCTCCGGGTTTATCGCACTTACTCTG
>CAZFXC010000064.1:0-4431 GCA_964522815.1 uncultured Candidatus Saccharibacteria bacterium | reverse complement strand
GATTTTACTTACAACGCAATTACCAAAGCTGGCCAAAGAGTCTCTGGTAACATTCAAGCAATAAATCCGGAATCTGCCGGACACATGCTAAAAGAGCAGGGGCTTTTACCGATTGAAATTACTTTAACCAAGAGTAATGGTTCTGTGTTGGGTTTTTTAAAAAATATAACCACTATCTCCTTAGATGAAAAAATTGTGTTTGTGGATAATTTAGCTATAATGTTAAAAAGTGGCATTTCTATCACAAGAGCTCTGCAAATTCAAGTTAAACAAACGCAAAATCCTAGGTTTAAAGAAGTTTTGTCCGATATTGCCAGTTTGGTAGAGGCTGGAAAATCTTTGGGTGAAAGTTTGGAAAAACACAAAAATATTTTTTCTAATATATTTATTAGTATGGTCAAGGTGGGGGAGTTGTCTGGCAATTTAGATAAATCTTTAGAATATTTAACTATCCAGCTTCACCGGGAGGCAGATTTAAAATCTAAAGTTCGAGGAGCCATGATTTACCCAGCTGTCATTGTTAGTGCTATGGTGATTATTGGGATATTAATGTCAATTTTTGTTTTACCTAAACTTACTAGCATATTTAAAGATTTTGGTTCAGCTAAATTGCCAGTTATGACTCGCGTGGTAATTACGGTGGCAGATTTTATGAGTGCGAACGGGGTCGTCATGATTGGCTTAATTATTGCTGTTATTGTTGGCATTATCTTTGCCAATCGCACGTATCAAGGAAAAAAGTTTTTTGATTGGATGTTTGTAAAGATGTATGTCATTGGTCCAATTGTTAGGAAAATAAATTTGGCAATTTTTGCAAGAATTTTAAGTTCCTTACTTAAAAGTGGTATCTCCGTGGTAGAAGCCTTGGAGGTATCTGCCAATTCTATTGATAGTTTACCTTATAGAGAGCTGGTACTCGAAAGTTCAAATCAGGTACGGTTAGGGAAAAATTTAACTCAAGTTTTAAGTACCAATGAAACTTTGTTCCCTATTTTAGTAGTGCAAATGCTTCAAGTGGGTGAGGAGTCGGGTACAGTAGAAGAAATTTTAGGACAGTTAGCCGTGCATTATGAAGAAGAAGTTGATACAATTATGAAGAACCTCTCTTCCATTATTGAGCCACTTTTATTGTTAGTGATTGGGGGAGTGGTAGGTATTTTAGCGGTAGCTTTGATTTCGCCAATTTATAATATTAGCCAATCTATAAAATAAATGAAGTTTTTTCATAAGAGTAAAAAAGGTTTGGGTTTGGATATTGCGGGGAGTTCCTTAAAATTTTTGGAATTACAAGCCATGCATAACCAAACCAAAATTGTTGGTATGAGCGACGTGCCTTTGCCTAAAGGCTTAATGGTAAATGATACCATCACCGATCCGAAAACTTTGGTATACTTATTAAACTCAGCTGTGCAAAAGCCGGAATATGGTAGATTTAGTAATTTGCCCGTGTGTGTCTCTTTGCCAGAATCCAAGTCTTTTGTTCGGGTGATTCAGTTGCCTTTAATGCAGGAAAGTGAAATTGAGATTGCAGTGCCAGTAGAAGCTGAAAGTTTTATTCCGTTACCCATTAATCAAGTTTATTTAGATTGGCAAGTGCTTTCTACTCAAGACGATAAAATGGAAATTTTAATTGTAGCTTCTCCCAGAAATTTCGTGGATGGATATTTAAATATATTAGACCAAGCAAAATTAGATGTTTGTGCAATGGAGGTGGAATCACAAAGTTGTCATCGGGCTTTAATTCCAAAAAAATCTCAGTCCACCAGCCTGATTGTAGATATTGATAGTTTTAGAACCAGTTTGATTATGGTAGATAATGGAAATTTGCAATTTACTTCCTCTATTCCTTTGGCTGGTAATAGTTTTACTGATGCCATTGCTAAATTTTTAGGCGTTTCCGGACAAAAAGCTGAATTAATTAAAAGAACTGCGGGTTTGGCTAATACCAGTGAATATCCCAATCTGAGATCATCAATTGACAGTTTAGTAAAAAGTTTATCTGCTGAAATTAAAAATATTCTTAAATTTCATTCGGAACATTCTAATCATAAAGTTGAAAATTTAATTTTAGCCGGGGGCGGAGCTAAGGCTAAAAATTTAGCCGAGATATTGAGTAATGAATTTGTTGCCGATCAAATTAGAGTTGAATTAGGTGATCCTTTTGTCAATTTAGCTAATTTAAATTCTCCACCCGTGGCTAAATTTGAGGCATTAAATTTTACAACAGCCATTGGTTTAGCCTTAAGAAATTTATACGAAAATAATTAATGAACCCAGTAATACAACCTCCTATATGTTCTTCTACGTTTATGTATTAGAAAGTATAAAGAATGGAGAAAGGTATATAGGCTATACCAATAATATTAAAAGCTGATTTGAAGAACATAAAAAAAGACAGTCTTTAAGTACAAAATTTATGATTCCATTTAAATTAATATATTTTGAAGGATGTACTAATTCCGAAGATGCTCAACGGCGGGAAAGATACTTAAAAACGCATCAAGGTCGGAAATTTTTAGGATTAAGATTAATCAAATATAAATATTCCAGACAGCTGTTTGGAATAGGAGGTTGATATACTGGGTGAAAATCATCAATTTATTACCAAAAAATCGTCAGGTAGAATTTTTTTACGGCAAGCTTTTTGTCATAGTGTTAAAATTATTTTGGATAATGTTGTTTGCTTTTATCTTGGTTTTGCTGGGGCAGTTTGGAGTAAAAATAATTTTACAGTCTAAAGTAAAAAAGATAGAAGCAAATATAAGTGAGTTACAAAAATTTTCCAGCTTAGAAGATAATGCGAAAGTGAAAAATTTACTGACAGAAAAAAATGCCCTTATTTTAGATTACAAAACTCTTAGTCAAAGTATTCCCAAAAATTCTAAGGTGATTAGGGCTTTTGCCCCCTTAGTTCCTGAGGGTGTGAGTATTAAGCAAATGAAAATTAGTGTGCCCAATAAGCAGATTGAAATTTATGGGTATGCCTTAACCAGGGAATTGGTGATTAAGTTGTATGATAATATAGTTGAACAAAAGCAACTATTTCCCAATATCGATTATCCGTTAGAAAATGTAGCCAAACCTACCGAAATTAATTTTCATTTTACTTTTAATATAAGTCCAGAATTGTTGCAATGAATAAGCAATTAACCAAAAAACAAAAATTTGCAATAAGTATTGCCGTGTGGTTAATGGCTACTTTAGGTATGTTTTTTTATTGTTTGCCCATTCAGCATAAAGGTAATTTAGCAATTATTGAAACCATTAAGACCTTAAGTGTTAAAGAACAAGGTTTATTGGCGGAAAAAAATTCTTATTTGCAAGCTCAAAAAGCTTTGGAAGATTTGGCAAAATTAGAGATTCAGCCAGAGAATTTTTTTAGTAAAAATATCACTTTAGTCAAAGAAATTAAAAAGTTGGAAAGGATTGCCAGTGAGTTGGGTGTTGAGTTTGCTTTGTCTGGTATTTCGGGAAATTTACAATCCGCTACCAAGGCCCCTACTGTTTCTAATATTTTTTTAGTCCCATACTCGATTCATTTAGAAGGTAGTTTAGATAAGTTAGTGGCATACATTGAGCATCTAGAAAATTTGGAATATATTACTGCCATTAACAGTTTGGATGTTAGCGCTACCAATGAAGAAACCGTAAATTTAAATTTATCAGCTAATTTTTATGTAATTAAATGACATTAAATGCTTTAAAAATTCAATTCACTAATAAAGTTTTGGGTTTAAAAAATAACCTATATATTTTGTTGTATTTAATTTTAGGCATTATAATATTCTTTTTAGTTTTGGCATTTTATACCTCCATTAGAGTGTTGTGGCTACCAACCCAAGAAAATCAGTCTGTTTCCGGTGCCAATAAAGCTATTAGTTTAAGAATTGATGACTATGAGTATTCCGTTCAACGGATAAAATCAGGCATGAATTATTTACCTCCAGCTCCCTTGTTCCAAAATCCATTTAAAAATAAGTAATTTATTTCTTGCATAAATTAGCTGTTTTTTAGTATAATAGGCTAAGTGTTTTAATATTCATTGGTATGCGTAAGGTGTTTAACTTTGCGTTTTTATGCACTCGTAGCTCATTTTTGCCCCGTTACTCATGTAGGCTCTCGTAGCTCATTTGGATAGAGCGCTTGGCTTCGAACCAAGAGGCAGTAGGTTCAAATCCTACCGAGAGCACCATGAGTAACGGGGTGAAGATAGATTTATAATGCTAAGTTTTACTAAGTATTGATGAATAATGGGTCGGTAGCTCCCTCCTTCGCCAAGGTTACGGAGGACGAGACGTTAAAATATCACTTTTTGATTAGTGTAGTCTTGTCCTGCGAAGTATTTACGAAGTTGGGGTCGGTAGCTCAGTTGGTAGAGCAGCGGACTCTTAATCCGCTTGTCGTGGGTTCGATCCCCACCCGACCCACCAT
>CAZFXC010000063.1:0-4589 GCA_964522815.1 uncultured Candidatus Saccharibacteria bacterium | reverse complement strand
TTTTGTTTCGGATCGCCCGGGTGCGGATTTTCGCTATGCCCCCACGGCTTCAAAATTAGAAAAAGAATTAGGTTGGCGAGCTACAAAAACCATTGACGCAAACTTAAAAGAAATTGTGGAATGGTATAAGCAAAATACTTTTTGGTGGAAAAAAATAAAAAAGAAAAAAGAATTTTTAGAACATTATAAAAAGCAATCAAGATCTCTCTATTATTGATTCAATAACTAACCGTGTTGTTCGCAGTCATTGTGGATAGAAAAAGTTAGTGTTTCTAAAGGGGTTGAATTATCAATTCTAACTCCTTCTTTAAAATATTTATTAGCCATCTCCTGTCTTTTGATTGGAGTTAACTTAGTCCATTTATGAATAGTCATATTGTTAATACTTTACAAGAAAAGTGTTAACAACGCGAGCTGTTCCTACAATTAAGAATATGAAGAAAGTAATAATTTTTGGAAAAGATGGACAGCTTGGTTTTGATTTAACCAGAGAGCTTAAGGATTTCTATAAAGTAATAGCTTTAAATCATCAACGGGTAGATATTATAAACATCCATGCTTTAAATAATGTGATTAGGAAAGAAAAACCATTTATTGTGATAAATGCCACAGCCTATAATAAAGTTGAGCAGGCTGAAGTCGCAAAAGATTTAGCTTTTTCTATAAATAGAACTGCAGTTGGAAATTTAGCTAAAATTTGTAAAGATAATAATGTTATATTCATTCATGTTAGTACTGACTATGTTTTTGACGGTAGTAAAGAATTTTTTACTGAACAAGATTTGCCCAATCCTTTAAATACTTATGGAGCCTCAAAACTTGCTGGCGAAGAATTAGTAAAAGCCTCAGGGGTTAAATATTATCTTATTAGAACCAGTTCGGTGTTTGGGATAAGTCAGTCAAGCCAAAAAATGAATTTTGTAGATAAAATGATTGCTTTGGCTAAAGAAGGAAAAAAATTGAAAATTGTAAATGATCAAAGTATGAGTCCCACTTATTCTTTAGACTTAGCTTTAAAAATTAAAGAATTGATAGAAAAGCCTGCGCCGTTTGGGTTATATCATATAACCAATCAGGGGAGCTGTAGCTGGTATGAATTAGCCAAAAAAAGTTTGGAATTAATGAAACTTAATGTTAAAATAGAGCCAATAACCTCGGAGGATTCTGGTAGTCAAGTGAAAAGGCCAAAACAGAGTATTCTAAAAAATTTAGCTTTAGAAAATTTAGGCATGAAGCCCATGCCAACATGGCAAGACGCCTTAAGTAGATATTTAAAAGAAAAGTATTATATATGATTTATCCTTTACTCAAAGCAATTGGCAGTGATTATTCCATAGGTGTGGTGACTTATGTTAAACGTTTTGAAACTTATTTTAAACCGTTGGTTTTGTCTTTGGAAAAATATTTTCCCGGAGTAGAGAAAAATTATGTATTAAACGGATTTTATGATCAAACAATCCAAGCTGAGTATTTAAACAACGCTAAGCAGTTTTTAAAAGGCACTTCGGCTTCTAATGTTGTTGCGTATAATGAAAGCCAATCACTGTGTCGTGCTTGGAATCAGCTTATCTTGCATTCAAGTAAACCAAAAATTTTAATATTAAATGATGACCTGATTATTGGTCCTTTATTTCGCTCATTTTTTGAATTGCAGATGTGGCCGTTTGATTTTCGGGTAATTAACAAAACTTGGAGCATTTCTTTGTTTTCCAAAAATATAATTAGAAAAGTTGGCTTTATGGAGGAACGTTTTCCAGCTATGGGTAGCGAAGATTTAGATTATTGCCTTCGTTTGTATAAAGCTTGGGGAAGGAAGGAAATGCCTGGTCATGCCGAGGATACTATTTATTGTCCGAGTATTAAAAATATTGTGGCAAAAAACGAAGATCCGGGTTGGAGTAAAATTTCCGAAACTATTAAACACAAAACCGCTGTGGTCAATGAAGAATTTTTTAAAACAAAGTGGGAAGTGAGTGAAAAACCCATGATTGATTCTATTTTTGCTTTCAATAAGGTTTATTACCGTATTCGTCCCGGTATGGAAACACCAAACTTTTACGATTTCTCACTTTTGGATAACCCTTTAAAGTCCCCAATTTAATGAAGTATGACATAGTTATAATCGGTGGGGGGATTGTGGGTTTAGGGGTAGCATTGGAGCTTGCTAAAGCCAATGCTTTTTTAAAAATAGTTGTTTTAGAGAAAGAATCTGCAATGGCTAAGCACCAAAGTGGGAATAATAGCGGAGTTATTCATAGCGGTATATATTATAAACCAGGAAGCATGAAAGCTAAACATTGCATACAAGGTCGTAAAAAACTTCTAAACTTTTGCAATGAAAACAATATTACATATGAACTCTGTGGAAAGCTTATAATAGCTTCTAATGAAAACGAAACAAAAGGTTTAGATTTTTTGTTTCAAAGAGGGGTGGAAAACGGCTTGGAGGGTTTAAAAAAATTATCCTCATCAGAAATTAAAACTTATGAGCCACATGCGGAAGGAGTTGCCGGGATTTTTGTTCCACAGACAGGTATTGTAGATTTTAAAGAAGTTGTTTTTGCCTATGCTAGACAGTTTGAGAAAAATAACGGACAAATACTTTTTAATCAAAAAGTTATTGCTATTAATCGAAAATTTGGAATATCAGAAGTTCAAACCGAATTACAAAATTTTGAAGCTAAATTGATTTTAAATTGTGCTGGGCTTTATAGTGATAAAATTGCTTTACTTAATCGTCGTTCATTAGATGTCCGAATTATTCCTTTCCGCGGAGAATATTATAAATTTAAAACTGGTAGCCGGCATTATGTAAATAATCTTATTTATCCTGTACCAGACCCTAATTTTCCTTTTTTAGGGGTACATTTTACCCGCAGAATCAATGGAGAAGTCGAAGCAGGTCCCAACGCAGTTTTTGCTTTTAAGCGCGAAGGATATAAATTTTTCCATATTGATTTTCGAGAATTTTTAACATCTATTTTTTGGACAGGTTTTGGTAAAGTTGTTTTGAAACATTGGAAAACAGGGGTCGGAGAATTTTATAAGTCATTGTCTAAAAAAGCTTTTACAAACGAGTTAAAAAAATTTATTCCTGAAATTTCAGAGGCAGATCTAGAATCCGGCGGAGCTGGGGTACGCGCTCAGGCTGTGGACAGGAAGGGTAATTTGGTGAGTGACTTTTTAATTTTGGAAGATGAGTATCAAATAGATATTATAAACGCGCCTTCGCCGGCAGCTACCGCCTCTTTGTCCATAGGTGAAATAATTGCAGAAAGAGCTTTGAAAAGATTTTTCTAACGCTTCACAGTAATTAAGAGTTATTTTGGTTTTTTAGTCTATAACCCATAACTAGTCTATATTTGTCCTTTAAATATTTTGTAAAGAGGCTAAAAAGCTCATGACAAAGCGTTGCAAATAAAAAATTAGTGAAGTTTGCTCGTTTTTGTTCTGGATTTTTTTATTTTTTTGTCATTAAATAAGGACTTTTGTCAAAGTGTAAAAAATGTTATCATAATAAAATGCAGAATTATAAAGTATTTATTACCACGTCGGGTTTTGGAGAACGGCTTTCCGAATATACCAAATATTGGAATAAGTCTTTAATATTGGTGGGAACTAAGCCTGTTATTGCTTATATAATTGAAAAATATCCCAAAGATGTGGAGTTGGTTATCGCAATTCGCTACCTAGGCTGGCAAATAAAAGATTTTGTTTTACAAGCCTATCCTGATCGAAAAATTATTTTTTCGGAAGAGCCTAATGACCCACCTTCAGGAGCAAAATTTTCTTTAGGTTTTTCTATGTTAATGGCAAAACAATATTTACAATGTCCGTTCGTATTTAATTGCGGGGATACAATTATTAATGAACCTATACCTTCACCAGAAAATCGTAATTGGAATTACGGTTTTAGGGCTAGTAATTCAACTCATTACACCACTTTTGACATTGTAGACGGTAAAATTTCTTTAATAAATGAAAAAGGTGCTAAAAATTTTCAACTGGCCCATATAGGTTTGGTTGGAATAAAAGATTATGCTTTATTTTGGGAATCGTTAGTAGAGCTTTATACAGCCGATCCCACTAACACTGCTTTAAATGATACTCGAGCAATTAATGTTATGTTAAAAAAAGGTGTTGTTTTTGAGCCACTGGAAAGTAAGACTTGGCTAGATATAGGTAATCCAGAGAGTTTAAAAAATGCTCGTCAAAAAATTAGAGAATATTTTCCGAATTAATATGAATTATAAAGTTCTTATAACAACCTCTGGAGTTGGCCAACGTTTAGGTGATTTAACTGATTATCTAAACAAGTCTTTGGTGCGATTGGCAAAAAAACCGGTTCTTTCTTACATTATTGAAAGTTACCCCAAAGAAATTGAAATAATAATCGCTGTTAGGCATATGGCCCAGCAGATTAAAGATTTTGTCGAACTAGCTTATCCAGATCGTAAAATTGTTTTTTCAGAAGAGGCTAGCGAACCAGAAAATGGTACGGTTTTTAGTTTGGCGAGAACAATGCTTAAAGCCAAAAAATATTTCCAATGTCCGTTTATTTTTCATGCTGGGGACACAGTTGTTTTTGA
>CAZFXC010000062.1:0-4596 GCA_964522815.1 uncultured Candidatus Saccharibacteria bacterium | reverse complement strand
ATGAATGGTGAATTTTACACGAGCCTAACCATTCAGGCTATTTTACAAAAAAATACAATCATTAGTAGCTAAAAAGATTATTTTTGACACTAAAAATATTTTACAACCTGAATTAATAAAAAATTTAGGTTTTAAATATTTTGGTACTGGAGTATAAAATGAAATTTAATTTTAAAAATAAAGTAGTGCTTGTAACTGGTGGCGGTAGCGGAATTGGGTATGTTACTGCTTTGGCTTTTGTTCAAGCGGGAGCCCGGGTGATTATTTTTGGTAGGCAAGTAACTAAAATAAAAGAAGCAGCTAAGAAAATTTCCTTAGACGGGCAATGTGAAGCTGTGGTTTTAGATGTATCTAAAGTTAGAATGGTTGAAAAGGTTTTAAAAAATATTTTTAAAAAGTATAAGCGCATAGACGTTTTGGTAAACTGCGCTGGAATTTATGGACCTATTGGAAAACATCATGAAAATAATTTGGGTTTTTGGAAAGAAGCGGTGGAAATTAATTTATTAGGGACAGTGAACTGTGTGCATTCGGTTTTGCCCTTTATGCTTAAATGCAAAGCTGGTAAAATTATAAACCTATCTGGCGGGGGAGCGGTTCAGCCGTTTCCTAATTTTAGCGCTTATGCAACCTCCAAAGCAGCTATTGTAAGGTATACGGAAAATTTGGCACAAGAATACAAAAACAACAATATACAAATTAATGCCATAGCTCCGGGGGCTGTTAATACAATATTTTTAGACCAAGTCCTAAAGGCAGGTAAAAGATCTGTAGGTAAAGATTTTTATCAAAAATCTTTACAACAAAAACAGAGTGGGGGGGATTCTCCAAAGATTGCTGCAGAACTAATATTATCTTTGGCTTCATCCGACAACAAATTAACTGGTAAGCTTATTTCTGCTAAATGGGATGCTTGGCAAAAGTTTGGTAAAGAATATATTAAAGAGCTTAATTTGAGTAACGAATTTACTTTGCGAAGGATTGATAATAAGTATTTTAAACAAGTATAATCTATGATACAACAGGCATTAAAAGTCGGAGTAATTGGCGCCGGAGTTATTGGTGGAAAAAGACTCCATGCAATTTTAGAATTGGGCCAAGATAAAGTTGTTGCTGTTGCTGACGTAAATTTAGAAAAGGCGCAAAGTTTAGCTAATTTGTGCCAAGCCAGAGCTTTTATTAATTGGGAGGATGTTGTTAATGACACCGAGATAAATGCCGTAATTGTAGCAACTACTACTGATGTTAACGTTAAAATAACTGAAGCGGCGCTTAAAGCTGGTAAGCATGTGTTGGCGGAAAAACCTTTAGCCTTAAACGTTGCGGAAGCAAAAAAGTTAGCTAAGCTATCAAAGAGCAGAGAAAAAAATTTGAAAGTTGGTTATAACCACAGACACCATCCGGCGGTAAGAAAAGCTTTTGAGTTTTTGTCCCAAGGGAAAATCGGCAAACTTTTTTATATTCGCGCCGTGTACGGGCATGGGGCAAGACCTGGGTATGACACTGAATGGCGCATGCAGAAGAAATATTCCTTTGGTGGGGAGCTTTACGATCAGGGTGTGCATATTATAGATTTAGCAAATTGGTTTATGGGGGATTTTAATAAAGTTTTTGCCCAAAATAGAAATTTTTTTTGGAAGGAAAGTGATTTAGAAGATAACTCTTTTTGCCAGCTTTTTACTAAAAGTGGGCAGGTTGCATATTTCCAGGTTAGTCTGACTCAATGGAGGAACAAGTTTTTATTTGAAATTTTTGGCAGTAAAGGTTTTTTAATTATTAATGGATTGGGAAATTCTTACGGGGTAGAGACTTTAACTTTGGGTACAGAAGTGGGACAAGGTAAGACCCCGATTGAAGAAGTATTTAAGCTAGAAGGGCCGGATATTTCCTGGAGGGAAGAATGGGTGGAATTTAAAAATTCGATATTGGAACACAGACAGCCGCTTGCAAATGCCGAGGATAATATAATTATTAATAAAATCCTACAAGGCTTATATAAATCTGCAAAAAAATCTAAGATTATTAAAATATAAATTATATATGGAACAGAGTTTAATACAAACATATTTGAATGAAGTGCAGGAAATTGCCAGGAAATTGGATCACGAAGCTATCAATAAACTAATTAACTTGTTGGTAAATGTTCGGGAAGAAGGTGGTAGGCTTTATATTTTGGGTGTTGGTGGTAGCGCGGCCAATGCTACTCACGCGGTGAATGATTTTAGAAAAATTACCAACATAGAAAGTTATACTCCCATTGATAATATAGCTGAGCTTACAGCTCGAGTTAACGATGATGGTTGGGAATCGGTTTTTGTTGGTTGGCTTAAAACCGTAAAACTCAACAAAAAGGATTGCTTGTTGATTCTTTCTGTCGGGGGCGGTGATGCCAAAAAAAATGTAAGCGTAAACTTAATAAAGGCGATGCAATATGCCAAAGAAGTGGGTGCAAAAATTACAGGAATAGTAAGTCATAGGGGTGGTTATACGGCGGAGGTGGCAGATGTATATGTTATGATACCTGAAGCGCATCCTGAGCGAGTAACGCCACATACAGAGAGTTTTCAGGCAGTAGTCTGGCATCTGTTGGTTTCGGATCCAAGGCTTAAGGTTAATCAAACCAAATGGGAGTCTATTAATAAGGCTTAAAAATGATTTATTTAAACATAATTCTCACTTATGAATATAAAAGCAATAAAGGCCCTCGATAAGACTTCAAAAAAATACCGAATTGCAAAATGGTTATATTTAAATATAATTTTTTATTTTTATAACATTGACTCAGGACACCTGCCAAAATTTATGCCCAGGGTGATTGGGGGTCAAGAGTTAGATGCTGATTTGGCTAGAGGCTTGATAAATCCACAAGACGGAGTGGTAATCGATGTGGGGGCCGAACGAGGAGAATTCTCGTACTTTTTTTATTTTTTTGGTTTTAAGGTTTATGCAATTGAACCAGAAAAGAAAAATTTAATCTACCTTTGGTTTCGTAATTGGTTTAGATGTTTGTTAGGTAGTTTTAAAATTTACCGTTTAGCATGTAATGAAATACCTGGTATTGCGCAGCTTTTTGTCTCTGATATATCATATCGGCACTCCTTACAGAGGAGTGAGTTTACTGGAAATAAAATCCAAAAGGTAAAGCAAGTTCGTTTAGGGGATTTTATTAATTCAAAAAATTTAAATAAGATTGCACTTCTTAAAATAGATGCCGAAGGTTTTGATTTGCCCATATTAAAAGGTTTGTTTAATTCCACAAGTGTTCGTCCTAAAAGTATTATGTTTGAGACTGAAATTGTAAACGCGAAGGAGCTTGTTGCTTTAGTTAGGCAACACGGGTATAAATATTTTAGAGTAATTGCTCGATGGCCGGAACTTCAAGGCGTATCTTCTCAAAAACGTATTTGTGTTTACGACGGGGAAGACCCGGAAATTTATTTGTCAGACAATAATAATATAATTTGCTTCCAAGAAGATTTTCGGTCAGTTTATCCATTAAATCTCAAAATATGAGAATTAGAATAAATATTCTAAAGAGTTATTAACTAAAATTATTTAAACCAATTTAAATGAAATATTTTTTGGATTCCGCAAATTTAGAGGCTTTAAAACAGTATCCAGTTATTTCTGGAATGACTACTAATCCAACTATTATGGCTAAAGCAGGCGTAAAAGATTACGCTTTATTTGCTCAGACAGTTTTGGCTACAGTTAAAGGATTACCTATTTCTTTTGAAGTTTTTGCTGATGAATTTGACGAAATGGAAAGACAAGCAAAGCTTATTGGTTCTTGGGGTGTAAATGTTTATGTTAAGATCCCTATCACCAATACTAAGGGAGAAAGTTCATTGCCGTTAATTCGTCGTCTTTTGGATTACAAGCTTAAGATCAATATTACGGCCATTTTAACCAATGAACAGTTGGATAGTCTTTTAAAAATTTTAATTGCGGAAGACGTGGTTATTGTTTCTATTTTTGCAGGCAGAATAGCAGATACTGGCGTTGATCCGATCACAATAATTACTCGAGCAGTTGAGTTGTATAGGCATTTGCCAAATGCCGAGATTTTGTGGGCAAGTACTCGCGAAGCTTTTAATGCTTACCAGGCGGAAAGTTGTGGTTGTCATATTATTACCATAAGCGAAGATATTTTAAAAAAGCTAAGTAATTTAAAAAATAAACCTCTAGATGAACTTTCTTTGGAGACAGTTAAAATGTTCTACGAGGATGCTCAAAAGGCTGGTTTTAAACTTTAAATCTTTCTTAGTAAGTATAAATAAAACAATGAAAATTGGTATAATAGGCGTTGGGTATGTGGGTGGGGCTTTGCTAAAATTTTTTGTAAAACAAAAACTTAACCCTTTTCTTTACGATAAATATAAAAACATCGGCTCTATTGATGAAGTAAAAAAGGCAGATGTTATTTTTATTTGCGTACCCACTCCGTATTTGCAAAAAAAAGGTTTTGATTTGTCCGCCGTTTTAGATGCCATTAGTATCTTAATTCAGCCAAAAATTATTGTAATTAAATCTTCAGTGATTCCTGGCACTACGGAGAAATTGCAAAAACAATTTCCTCAGCATAAGTTGTTATTT
>CAZFXC010000061.1:0-4841 GCA_964522815.1 uncultured Candidatus Saccharibacteria bacterium | reverse complement strand
TGCTATTCAGCCTTAGGAGCCATTCACGAACATTACAAACCCGTCCCCGGTAGAATTAAAGATTATATTTCCTCTCCCAAACCTAATGGTTATCAAAGTCTGCACACCACGGTGTTTTGCAAAAATGATATGATTTTTGAAATTCAAATTAGAACCGATCTAATGGACGAATCTGCCGAAAGAGGGGTGGCGGCTCACTGGTTTTATTCCGAGCACAAAGAGACTAAAAATCAAATTTTGAGTTTACAAAATGACTGGCTCAAAGAACTAAGAGCTTGGCAAGAAGAAACCGAAAATCCGGAAGAATTTTTGGAAAATTTAAAAATTGACTTCTTCTCCGATCGAATTTTTGTTTATACGCCCAAAGGCGACATTAAAGATTTACCCAAAGGCGCCACAGTGATTGATTTTGCTTTTGCGGTACACACAGATTTGGGCCTGCATATGATGGGAGCCAAAATTAATAATAAAATGGCCAGTATTTACGACGAACTAAGTAAAGGTGATGTTATTGAAATTTTAAAAACCAAACAACCGGCTAAAATCTCCCGTGATTGGCTCAAATCTGCCAAAACTCACAATGCCAGAAATAAAATCCGTCATTACTTAACCGAACATGACCCCGGATTAATCGCCCGCATCCGAGAACTAAAATTAGCAGACTTATCTATTAAAAAATTTTTAAGAAGAAAATAGAATAGCTATTAGCATTTAGCGTTTAGCAGTTAGCCAGACAATGACCTCCTCCCCGCCCTAAAGGGCGGGGTTTCCTCTAATAGAAAAAACCTCACCATGTCTGGATGAGGTTTTCTAAAAGCTAAGTGCTACTCACTAATCGCTAAATATTAAAACATAATGTCTTCTTCCACTCTTTTATACTCATGAATCTCGGCTGGAGTGAACCATAAGCCAATTTCATTCTCGGCTTCTTCCGGGGTTTCACTCGCATGCATAATATTATGAATCGCTCGTTTTTCAATATTCGCCACACTGGGACTATCTACACTAAAATCCCCTCTCACCGTGCCCATTTCCGCAAACACCGGCAAAGTATGTCCAGCTAATTTTCTCACCATATCTATCGCATGAATCCCTTGAATCACCATAGCTACCACCGGACCACTAGTTAAATACTCAATTAAGGAAGCCTTAACCATTTTCCCAATTTCTTTAGGATCACTCGTGCCTTGAGCCGTAGCTGGGTCAATCCCGTATTCGGCAAAAGTTTTTAAAGTTTTATTACCCAATCTTTCCACCCATTCTTCGCTCTTAGGTAAATGAGAGTGGATGTGCTCTTTGCCTGCCCAAACCATTTTTAAGGCAATAACTTTTAAACCTCTTCGTTCAATCCGTTTAATCACTTCTCCAATTAACCCTCTTTTAACCCCATCGGGTTTTACCAAAGCCAAAGTTTTCTGTTGTTTCAAATGTTGCATAATTGTCCTATATGACCAATATGTCCTATTAGTCCTATTTAATTTATTTATAATTTTACTGACTGATTATTTACTTATCCACTGATTAGCTGTTTACTGATCTACTACTTCACTACCTTCACACTCTCCATAACAATTGGCGTTACCGGTGGACCATCTGGGGCATTATCAACTACTTTAGCCGAAGCGATTTTCTCTATTACCTCTAAACCCGAAACTACATTCCCAAACACCGTATATTCACCATCTAACTGAGGCAAATCTTGCAGAGCAATATAAAACTGACTGCCCGATGATTCTTTATTAGGGTTGACCTGATCGCCTAAACGAGCCATGGCAATACTCCCCTTCTTATGCTTTAAACCAATTTCCGCCGGCACAGTATAACCAGGTCCACCTGTACCATTACCCACCGGATCGCCACCTTGCACCACAAAACCCTTAGCTAGCCGATGAAAAGTCAAACAATCATAAAAGCCTGACTTAACTAATTTCAAAAAATTTTCTGCGGTTTTCGGAGCTTGTTTAGTGTCTAACACTAAAGTAAATTTACCGTAGCCTTTTACGTTTACTTCCACCTTATTATTAGCTAAATTAACTTGTTCTTGCATTTTAGTTTGATCAAAGATTCTTTCGCAACCATTAATAATTTCTTTTTTTGGTTCACTGTTGGCAACTGGCGGAGTTTCCACTGGTTTGACTTCGGCACTGGGAGTATTCGATGACTCCTTAGTCATATTCCCCAACTGCTGTGAATTATCCCCTCGGAATCTCACCAGCGCGAATATACCGGAACCCATAACCACTACAGCCAAAATTAAATAGGCTAATGTCTTATTATTCATAGGCACTGTTAACAATTAATTTTATTACTACAGCTTATCTTAACATTCTTTTCATTTTTTTTCAAAACCAGCTGTCTTAAACTCCCATAAATTAATCCTAATGCCAACCAAAGCATTAGTTGTCCCATTACGCCAACTTTAAGATTCACTACTGCCAAAGGCCAGCTACCCAACTTCTCTACTACTAACAAAATATAGGTTAAAAACCCCGTAGCCAAAAAAGCAAAACCCGGAGCGGTAATGGGTAAAACCGTTAAAAACCCAAATAACATGGCCAAGGGCACAGCCGGCAATACCAATAGATTGGCTGGCAACGCCACTAAACTAATTTGAGAAAAAGTCGGTAAAGTAATGGGCAAGGTGGCTAAAATGGCAGAAACGGAAACAAAAAAAATACTTTTTAAGCCAGCTAACTTAGACCAATTTTTTGCCAACTCTTCCCACAAGGGCATAAATAAAATAATACCCAACGTGGCGCAAAAAGATAATTGAAAACCGATATCGGCAAGTAAAATCTTTGGATTTTGCCATAACATTAAACTACCAGCTAACACTAAAGCTGGCATAACCGAATATAACCTGCCCAATTTAAAACCTAGCAATAACAACATACCCATCACCCCGGCTCGAATTACCGAAGGCGAAGCTCCGGCAATAATTACAAAACCCAAAATAAACAATAAGGAAACCCAAAAACTCCAACTCCGCCCAAACACCCAAGCTAAAATACTTAAGGCGCTTACAATAATGGCAATGTTGTAACCAGATACGGCCACAATGTGCGAAGTGCCGGAACGATTAAAGTTATCT
The DNA here is from genome assembly GCA_964522815.1 of uncultured Candidatus Saccharibacteria bacterium. GTDB lineage: Bacteria > Patescibacteriota > Doudnabacteria > UBA920 > UBA920 > JBBTRN01. The sequence continues at coordinate 1,750 of CAZFXC010000061.1, read as the reverse complement.
AAAATCTGAGTAGGTAACCCTCGCTTAGCACCAATTAACACACCGAGCGCAAGACTGTTTTGTGGTTCGGGTAAAAATTTTTCCAATCGGTGAATAAAACTTTGCTTAACTTTTAACAACCAAAATTTTACTTTACTCGCACGATTGGTTTTTAAAATTAAAATTTTTGGATATGCCATTACCCCATAAATATTATACCGTTCCAAGTAAGCCTGATAATCAAAAGCATCAAAATTTTTTGCTGATTTGATTTGACCCACGACTAATAAATAATCCCCGTAAAAAAATTCTTGCGTTTTATTGGTGGTAATTAAAATTTGTTGTTGAACGTAATTGGGCTGAAACCGAATTAATTGTTTATCGTCCCTAATATCTATATCTTCCATAATGACCCCCTCTAGACTTTGCGGGGTATTTAATATCGGTTCAAAAACATTTACTTGATCCGCAACATTCAAACGCCAAATCCCAAGAGTCATAATTCCAACACCTAAAATCACAACACTTATTACATTACGTTGATTTTTCTTAGCCAAGTTAGTTAACCAAATCAGACCCAAACCCAACCAAATGCCATACACCCAAAAATTGGAGATAGAAACTTTGGAAGCTAAAAATATCCCCACAGCAAAAACTCCGCAACATCCAATAAAAACTTGAGATTTAGTAATAGCTAAACCGGACATATCTTGACAAAAGTCTTACTTTCTATATAATAAATAGTCAATTTAATTATTAAATTTTTTTAAATGAACAAAAAACTTCTACTCTGGACCGCCATCTTTCTGAGTACGGCTGTGGTTTGGCCCCAATTAAGCTTGGGTTATTACGAAATTTCCAACAGCAAAGTTAACAGCGAAACTGCGCTGGGCACTTTTACTAAAACTTTAAAACCCCAAACTGAAGCCGTATTAAAACTCTCAGATCTTCCAGGTTGGTATCCGGCTGACAACACCAACCCAAATGTGGTAGAAATGGATTTTGTAGAAAAAGATTTGGTGGTCTTCACCGCTTTAAGTAAAGGCCTGTCCGCTTCTCGGGTCTGTAATGATTATACTACCAAGTGTATTACTTTGTTAATTACAGTAACCGACCCGGACAGCTATACTGCCGACGCACCGATGCTTAAAAATGGTCAATTAGCTTTAGATGGCAGTACGGTTTACATAATCTATAAACACACCAAAACTCCCTTTACTAATTACCCAGCCTTTACCGGCTTAGGCTATAAACTGAGTCAAATTAGTTATATTGGGAGTTTGGCGCATATTCCTAATTCCGGTTATTTGATAGAAAAAGCCAATGACTGGCACCCTTGGGGAAGCTGGGTAAAACAAGGCAAACAAATTTATTTGGTCACCGAATTAGGTCTTATGCCCATCACCACTATGGAAATCTTTACGAATAACGGTGGTAAGACCCAACTGGTAGTGCCCATGAACCAAGCCGATACTGAGCTACCCAAAATTTCGGTTATGGAAATGTCTGATTGGCGACTCAATTAAACTAAAATTTTAAAATCCGTTCCTCTACTGAGGAACGGATTTTTTTTCAAAAGCTTCGGCTAACCGACCGGCTAAAATTTTTATATCTTGTCTAGCTCTAGCTACACCATCCGTGTTGATTGCTTTTAATAATTCCGATCCATCTCCATATTTATTATTAAACTTTTTCCATTTTTCCAAATCTTCAAGGCTCTTACTGCTATTCTTCCTTAAAGTATTAATACCTGCTTTATAAGTACTAACTA
>CAZFXC010000060.1:0-4908 GCA_964522815.1 uncultured Candidatus Saccharibacteria bacterium | reverse complement strand
TAATCCATGGCGCCGGCTTTGGTCAGCTCGTCAACAATCTTCGCCACTTTACTTTCTTTTTGTCCCACGGCCACATAAATACAGATCATGTTTTGCCCTTTTTGGTTGATGATAGTGTCAATGGCTACTGCGGTTTTGCCGGTTTGACGATCCCCAATAATCAATTCACGTTGACCACGCCCAATCGGAATAAGCGCATCTATGGCTTTAATGCCGGTTTGAACCGGTTGTTTGACGCTCTGGCGAGTGATAACCCCAGGCGCAATTTTTTCTACCGGATAAAAGGCCGTTTCTTTAATTGAGCCTTTGCCGTCTTTAGGTTCACCCAGAGCACCTACAGTTCTGCCAATTAAAGCCTCGCCTACTGGGACTGATAAAATTTTTCCTGTGGCTTTAACAATGTCACCGACTTTGATTTTTGCAAAATCGCCCAAAATAATACTACCCACCATACTTTCTTCTAGGTTTAGAGCTACTCCGTTAACTCCATTGCCAAAATCTAACATTTCCATACTCCCGATTTCTGTTAAACCGGAAACTCTGGCAACCCCATCACCAATTTCCAAAACCGTGCCAACTTTTTCTACTTTAACTCCGGGTTGGTATGCTGAAATTTTTGTTTTAAGTTGTTCTATAATATTTTGAGCCATATAGTGAATTGAATAGTTTAAGATTTAAGTTGGGAATTTAAATTAATTAACTGGGTTTTAATACTTGCGTCAATTAAGGTGTCGTCGACTTTAACTATTACACCCCCTAATATTTGATTATCGATTTTGGTGGTAAATTTGGTTTGAGACTTTACTACTTTATTTAAATCATCCAAAATTTTAGTATTATGTTCTTGAGCGAAGGTAATATTGACTTCCGCAATGCCCTGTGCTTTTAAAGTTAATTTAGTGTATTCCTTTTCAATTTCTGAAAATTTACCCAAATCACCGTTTTGCGATAATACTTTCACAAAGTTATTTAAAACCGTTTCATGATCTTTAGTTTCATGAACGGCTAAGTATAAAGCTTGGGCGTATTGAGCAGAAGTTAGTTTCATATCCAATTGGTTATAAATTTTTCAAACTACCTTTAATCATTTCCTCGTCTTTCTTGCTGTCCAATTTTTGCTTTAGAATTTTTTCTGTGGCTTTAGTAATCATATCTGCCATTTCTCCTTTTACATTGGTGACCATTTTTTGCTCTTCGTCTTCTATTTGAGCTTTGGCGTTGGTAATAATTTTACTTTGTTCGAGGCGGGTTTGTTCTAAAATTTGTTTTTTTTGCATTTCGGCCTCAGTGGTTGCTTGTGTGATGATGTTGGAAGCTGTTTGTCTAGCTTGGGTTTCTGCTTCCGTTTTCCATTTCTCAAATTCAGCTTTTTCTTCTTCAATTTTTTTAGCATCATCTAAAGCCGTTTGAATTTTTTCGCTTCTTTCGGAGAGTTTCTTGGAAATCGGACCAAAGACATATTTACTTAATATAAACACTACAATGCTAAAATTGATTAATTGGGCTAAGAATAGTTTCCAATTAATGCCAAAAGTGCCAAGTAATCCCGGATTTGCATTTTCTGCTTCAGTAGCTGTTTCCTTAGCAGCGTATGCAACGTTTACAATAAGATCTAATAATTCCATAAATATTGGTTAATAATAATTTGTTTTCAAATTTGGAGCCCCAAAATTTTAGGGCTACCTATCTAAAAATAAATTTAGAGTGTAAAAGTGACCACTAAAGCATAAATAGCAATAGCTTCGGCAAAAGCCATACCTAAAAGTAATGGCACAAAGAGTTTTTCCGCTGCTTCGGGATTTCTACCAATGCTTTCCATAGCTTTGCTAGCTGTTTTGCCAATTGCATAAGCAGGCATCATACCACCTAGGGCAATGGTGCCAGCTTTGGCTAGTAGTTGAGTTGTTTCTGCGTCCATGATTTTCCTTTCGTCACTTGGGTCGACAATATAATATATGAGAGTTTAGTGTCGCCTTAGTGAAATTAAATTTAAATTCTAAAATCCAACGAATTAGACTTTAGATGTTAAAAATAATTTAAGCATTAGGAGCATGATTTTCCGCTTCATGAGAATGAATTTCGGCTGTGGCAATGGTCAGGTAAACTAAAGTTAACATGGAAAATACGGTGGCCTGAACAATGCCTACAATCAGTTCTAGTGCAATAAAAGGTAAGGGGATACCAAAAGCGCCATAGCCTTGAATTAAGGAAGCAATTACAGTAAGTAAGACCTCTCCGGCAAAAATATTACCGTATAACCTCAAGGAAAGCGAAACCATTTTAGCCACTTCAGAAAAGACTTCAATGAAGCCAACAAAAAACTCTATTACAGCAACTAAAATTTTTACCGGATTAAAGCTTATAAAGGCTTTATAAATATCACCGAGCTTGATGAACTTATTGGCATATTTAAAAAATCCTATAGCCATAATTCCCAGTATGTGGGAGGCAATGACGGCAAAAATGGCTAAGCCTAAGGTGGTATTTAAATCGGCGTTAGCCGGTCTAAGTAAGGGTATGAGTTCGACTTTGCCATGGTGTAAACCATAAATTCCCAGCGAGCCAGTGCCCGGCAAAAGTCCCATCCAGTTGGAAATTAAAATAAAAAAGAAAAAACTGCCTACAATAGGTAAAAACCTAATGGTTTTTTTTCTATCTCCGGTAACCTGGTCAAAATAGCCAAATAAAGTTTCAATGACCCATTCGCAAAAATTAATGAAGGCTTGGGGCGCAACCATTTTAGAATAATATTTTTTTATACCACGGTTAACAAACCATGCCACTACAGCAAAAAAAACTACAGCAATGGTTGAGTTGATCAACGAATTGCTAATGGGAAAACCATAAAAGTTAAATAAATTTTCAGCGGCTAAAGGCGGTAAAAGTAAAAACATTATTTTTTCTTCATTAATTCTTGTAAACGTTTAATTTGATTTTTTAAACCTATGGTGCTTACAGTCAAGGCAACGGCCAGACCAATAAGGACAAAAAAGTTAGTCTGATATTTTGTATCTAAAAATTTTCCAAGCCAGACTAGAATAATTAAAGGAATGGCAATAATTAGTGCAAAATCAATCGCCACACCATACAAGGAAACGGCTTTAAAAACTTTTTGGGAGGATGTAGCATTGCCTGATGTGGCTTTTTGAGCCTCTACTAAGTCTTTTTCTTGCTTGTGAAGCTCGTCTAGACTAATTCTTCCCGGAACAATAAAATCATCTTTATTGGTTAGTTTACTCATTAAAATTATATTTTACTTTTTATATTTCCGCTTAAATAATAGAAAAAATGACTTTTTATGTCAAGGGTTAAGAGGCTTGACAGAAACACTTTTTTAGTAATTTTGGAGCCAACGGTCGGGATTGCCTGTCCCCCGAAGTTTTGACGTAGGGGGAAACCGATAATCTTATGTTAATATGGTTTACTTTACCCTGTAAATCTGGAGCCGACGATCGGACTTGAACCGATAACCTATGGTTTACGATACCATTGCTCTACCAATTGAGCTACGTCGGCAAATTCAGGTGGGGTCTCAGCTCTACCATCCGTCAGCTGGCGGAGAGCTATCTCGGCCAGAGATTTAACAGGGCGAGCACCGGTAATATTTGCAGACTAATACTTAGCCACGTTAAATTGAATATCTTTTCCAAAAAGCTTTTTTGCAACAGTAGCAAAGGTTTTACTTTTCGCGGTGACAAAAAAACTTCTTTCTTGATGCTTTGATAGGCTATTTACAATGTTCGAGTGGTTTTTAAGATAATCAGCAAGTTTCTTCGGAATGATTTCGTCTTGGCTGATTATTGCCACTCCTTTGCCTAATAATGTTTGGCAAGCTTTTTTGAGCAAAGGATAATGCGTACACCCGAGAATTAGTGCGTCGAGTTTTCGGTTAATTAAGGGTTTTAGATATAATTTTAAATATTTTTGTGCTGTTTGTAAAGCATTTTTTTCAATTAAAGGCACTAGTTTAGGGGTAGAAAGTTCCAAGATTTTAGCCTGAGGGTCGATTTTTTGGAGTTCTTTTTTATAAATGTGGGAATGGATTGTGGCATTTGTGCCAATAACTCCAATCTTTTTATGTTTATATTTATAGCTCGCTTCTTCTAGAGTTGGTATAATAACGCCCAAGACTCTCTTATCCGGATATTTTTTTGGCAAATATTGTTGTTGAATTTTTCTTAAAGCCAAAGCCGAAGCGGTATTGCACGCTACAATCACCAGTTGACACTGGTTGTTTAATAAAAAATCAACCGCTTTTTCTGTCAGGCGGTAAATTTCTTTTTGAGATTTTCCCCCGTAAGGTAAATGTTTGGTATCCCCTAAGTAAATATAATCGTATTGGGGTAGCAGTTTAATTATTGATTTGGCAATGACTAAACCGCCTAAACCCGAATCGAAAATACCAATTTTCATGTTACTTTATTCCTTTTTCAGTGAGCTTTCTAACTCCTAAATTATAGCTTGAAGTAGTTTGTCCCAAACAAAAAGTTAATGAATATTGACTTTTGTTAATTCTAATATAATTAAAATTATTTTGTTCCACTGTGCAGTTGCCGTCAGGGGGCGTGGGTGGGATTGGGACGGTACCAATGTATTTAGGCTCTAGCAATCTTAAATTTTCTGGGTATGTAGAATGCTCATTATAATATAACTCCAGTGAAGATGAAATCATTCTAATATTTGCCAGTCGTCTTGCGTCTCTGGATTTTGCTCTGGCTGAATTCAAACTGGATAATACTATGGACGTCAATACTCCTGTTATGAGCAGTAAACCTTCTATGCCGGAAATAGGAATAAAACCTTTTTGAGATTGGTTTGTAAACTGTCTTAACATCTTATTTTATCATCTGATTACGTTGAGTTTTAATGAATTCCATTAAGTCAAAAGCGTCTTCGGGTGCTGTGATG
>CAZFXC010000059.1:1237-4962 GCA_964522815.1 uncultured Candidatus Saccharibacteria bacterium | reverse complement strand
GCCGGTCAGTTGGCTTTAAGACGGGCGGTGGAAGTGGCTCTGCCTTTGGGTTTTAGTCTAAGTGTTATTCAAATTGGGACAGTCAAAGATCCCGATGAATTAATTAAACAAGACAAACAGGCGTGGCCCATGGCTATTGCTTCGGCTGTGCCGTTTTTTGACTACTTCATCCAAACCGCTTTAACTAACTTTAGCGGTGGGGTGGAACAGAAAAAAACCATTGCGCATAATTTGGTTCCGTTATTGGCAAAAATATCCGATCCGGTTGAGCAGGATCATTATTTAGTTAAGTTAGCTAACCTGTTAAGTATTCACGAAAAAGCTTTAAGGCAGTTATTACTGACCAAACCCAATTCGGCAAATGTGAATGCCATGGTTTTAACCAAAGCTAACATTCAGCCAGTTAATGAACAGGGGTTGCTCGCAGAAGAAAAATTGGTTTTGGGTGGCATATTGGCAGTGCCTGAGTTTTTAAAGCAAATTCACAAGAGTTTAGAATTAGCCGATTTTACGGTGTTAGCGATTAAAGATGCAGTGTCGGATGTTTTAAATCATACTAACCAAGAAGCTTTGTTGGCGAGTTCGCTTGCCAAAGAAGCCATTTTTGTGGTAGAATCTTTGGTAGAACAACAAGGTCAAAAGCCAACTTTACGGCAACTTTTAAAGTCATATTCCTTGTTAAAAATAAAGCAGTTAAAAAAGAAACAAAAACAATTACAATCTGAATTGGGAATTTTAGAACAGTCAGGCAAAAAAGACGAAATTTTATCTATGCGTTCTGAGTTTGCCAAGGTGTCTAAAGAGATAGTGTTTTGGGAAAAGTAAATATATTTAATTTTTTATTTATGGTGAAAAAGTCTAAGTCCAAAAAGTCAAAAGTCAGCAAAGCCAAGAATCACAAACCGGCTAAGCGGTTTGTAAAAAAAGTTATTAAAAAAAGAATTTTGGCCAGAAAAGCAAAAAAAGCCAAAACTTTTAAAAGTGGAAAAAATAAAGTTAAAAAAAGAAAATTTTATTCCGCGCCAGCCGGTGTTGGTACAAAACCGGTAGAACCCTTACTTAGCGCCGAAGCAAAGCAAAAATTATTTGCCGATTTAATGCAAAGAGGTTTAAGTCGGGGTTTTGTTACCGAAGCGGAAATGCTTCACACTTTTCCCGATTTGGAAAATGACTTAGTGGGTTTGGAAGAAGCTATGGAAGCCTTGGAAAAACGAGGCATTGAAATAGTTGACCAAGAAGTGGCGAGTGTGTGGGAACAGAATAAAAAGCCGGAATTAAAAGAAGGCGAAAAACCATTAAAGGGCAGAAAGTTAAAAAAAGCCGAAGAGGCTTTGGAAGCTTTTGATTTGGGCGATATTTACGATGACAGCATTCAAATGTATTTGCGGGAAATTGGCAAGGTGGGGTTATTGTCCGGCACTGAGGAAATCGATTTAGCCAAACGAGTGGCTAAAGGGGATGTTGCGGCCAGAAAACGGCTGACCGAGGCCAACTTGCGTTTGGTGGTGAGTATTGCCAAAAAATATATGGGCAGGAATTTGGGCCTTTTGGATTTAATTCAAGAAGGCAATTTAGGTTTGTTTCGGGCCGTGGAAAAATTTGACTGGACCAAAGGTTATAAATTTTCCACTTATGCCACGTGGTGGATAAGGCAGGCCATTACTCGTGCTTTGGCAGACCAATCTCGTACCATTCGGATTCCCGTGCATATGGTGGAAACTTTAAATAAATATGCTCAAGCCGAAAGACAATTGGTGCAAGATTTAGGCCGAGAACCTCTGCCGGAAGAAATTGCCGCGGAAATGGGGATTGAAGTGGAGAAAGTCTATCATTTAAAAAAGATTTCCCAGGAAACTGTTTCCATAGATTCGCCGGTGGGGGAAGACGAAGGCGAAGATTCCTCGCTTGGCGATTTTATTGTGGACGAAGATACCACTAAGCCCAACGAAATGGCGGGTCGGCAAATTTTAAAAGAATATGTGGGCAATATATTGTTAGATTTAGACCCCAGAGAGCAGAAAATTTTAAAAATGCGGTTTGGTTTGGAAGATGGCGTGACGCATACGTTAGAAGAAGTGGGGGAAGAGTTTGGCGTCACAAGGGAACGCATCAGGCAAATTGAAAGTAAAGCTTTGGAGAAAATCCGCGAGCATATAGATGTAAATAAATTAAGAGATTATTAATAAACTCATAGCTTAGAAGTGTGGGTTAAAAGGAATTGGTAAATGGGAGAAGAAGAATCAGAAGCAAGTATAAGAACGTGGCTTGACAAATCTGATGAACATAATCGAGAACTACTGTCCAAATATAAACCTGGACAGTGGGTTGAATTATTTATAGATGGAGAAAAAACAAAGGCTGTTAAAATTATTAATATTGATTTGGACTTTAATAGTGGCAGCTTACAAGAAGTGTTTTTTGATTATGAGGACAGTGATGGGAATACTGTTACAGGTGCGATGGCAGATGATATTATAGGAATACTTGAAGATCCTAATACTCCCCCTATTTCTCCAGCTCCAGAAAATTTAGAATTAGATTTTGGGCCTGATTGGCCAGGTGATAGGGAAAATCCTTTTTAGTTGATGTAATTTATTGGTCTTAAATAAAATAATAAATTAAGAGATTATTAAATATAGCGTTTAGCGATTAGGGGTTAGCGTTTAGTCTTAAAAATCGTTAAAGTTAAAAAAGGGAAAAATATGTCTATAGAATCAGTTGAGGTTCATCACGAAGCAGATTTAGATAGATTGGCTCTTTAGCTCGATGAGCTTACTTTAGAACAGTGGCAAGAATTGGTAGATAAATTAGACCCCGAAACACGAACTCGCCTCGGGCAATTGTTAGATAACCATTAAGAGATTGATGGTGGAGCTTAAGTTTTTAGCATAAACAAAACCAAAAATATTTTTTTAATTATACTTAACAGGAGTTTAAGAGTTATCCACTTTTCTACTCTTGAAGGTGGTAAAGTTTAGGCGTAAAATATAAGTAGAAAGGAAAAAGAAAGCAGATGATTAACAGGCCAGTAGCGTCAGTAAGGTAGCTTTTCCCGCCCCATATGGGCGACAAGCGAAAAAGCCTTATAGGTGCTTAACCTACAACTTCGTCTGGCTAGTAGAATACGAACTTGCCGGACAAAAAAAGAAAATCGCATATGGGAAAAGTTATCTCAGTATAAACCCTCTTGCTCCTCAATTAGGACAAGAGGGTTTATCATTTCTGAATGGACAAAATCATAAAAATATGTTTAAATAATGAGCCAAGGTAAGTAGTTAAATTTTCTAAATTGTTTTTTTATTTATGGCTAATGATAACGTAATTTTAAGGTTTGCGAATGTGAGTTTTGAGCATCATCATAATAAACCGCTGTTAGACGAAGCGAGTTTTTCCGTTCGGCAAGGCAGTCGGATTACTTTAATGGGGCAAAATGGTGCGGGAAAATCCACTTTGTTTAAACTGATTACCGGAGAATTAAAACCCACCAGTGGGGAAATTTATATTACGCCCAAAACCGCAAGTATTGCCATAGCTCGGCAAGTTATGCCAAAAGCTTTGGCGGAATTGACTGTGCGTGAGTATTTTGCCACAGCTTTTTCCGGCGAAGACGGGCAAGGTCAACCACCTGTAGAAGAAAACCAAGAATGGGAAAATAAAGTGCCATATAATTTAGACAAACTCATTCGCGAAGTGTTTGAGGTGGTAAATGTTAATTTGCCGTTAGA
>CAZFXC010000059.1:0-1137 GCA_964522815.1 uncultured Candidatus Saccharibacteria bacterium | reverse complement strand
GTGGCTAAAAGAATGCGGGAAACTGCCGAGGAGGCCGAAGAGAATATTGTGGAGGTTCGGCAGGAAGATAAAACCATTCGAGACTTTACCATTCCTTGCCAAGAATTTAGTCCATTTTTTGACGGGAAGATTTTGGAATTTAGCGCGGTGTCTGCCATTAAAGCCGGCGAAGCAGTAAGTAAGCCTTTGGAATTAGTGGTAAGAAAAAATACTCACGTGTTAATTGCCGGGCCTAATGGCATTGGTAAATCTACACTGTTGGAAAAATTGGCCACTCGTAACGGGGAAGGATTTACTATTGCCAAAGACATAAAAGTGGGTTATTACAAACAAGATTTTAGTAATTTAGATTTTACTCAAACCGCTTTTGACTGTTTAAAAGCGGTAATGGAAAAGTTGGACGAGCACACGCTTCGTTCTACGGCATCCGGGTTTTTGTTAGACGGTAAGCTCTTGGGCCAAACTATTGAATCTTTGTCCGAGGGGCAAAAAGGCCTTTTGGCTTTTTGCCGGTTGGTGCTTATGAAACCCGGCTTGTTAATTTTAGACGAACCCACCAATCATATTAATTTTCGGCATTTACCCGTTATTGCGAGGGCTTTGGATGCTTACGATGGAGCCAGTTTAATGGTATCTCACATTCCGGATTTTGTTTCGCAAATTCGGATAGATGAAGTGATAGACTTAGAAACGGTTTGATTTTTGGTTTTTTTGGTATATAATAAAAGTAAATAATTAAGTTTATAAATTTATGCTAGAAAATATACAGCCAAATATGGAAAGTAGTTGGCAAGAAAAAAGTCGCACGGAAGTAAGTCCAGATAAAATGATTTTTACAGATGAAAAACGTTTTGAAGGACCAGAGTGGGAAGTGGTTACAGAAGGTTTGGCGCAAAAAATTGGAGACATATCAGAGAAGCCACATAATATGCATGTCAGATATCGAGTAAGAAAGTTTAAAGGGCAAGAAATGTATGCCCAACAAGAAGCTCCATACGATCAGCATGATTTAACCGATGAAGCAAAAAAAGTCAGTTAGGAAAAATAAAAAACCCTTCCGATATTTGTCGGAAGGTTTTTTTGAAACTAATTTCTGTTTTTAGCGTATAATAGAGTAATGGACATAGACCCAGAGAT
>CAZFXC010000058.1:0-5081 GCA_964522815.1 uncultured Candidatus Saccharibacteria bacterium | reverse complement strand
CCAATGAGGCGCATAAATTTTGGGTTCATTAAATTCCATAAGTCGTTAAAAATTCTATTGCTTACATCTTCGTGAAATTCGCCGTGGTTTCTAAAAGCAAATAAATAGAGTTTTAAAGATTTACTCTCTACCATTTTAATTCTGGGCACGTAAACAATTTCGAACTGGGCAAAGTCCGGTTGGCCGGTTATGGGGCAAATGCTAGTAAATTCGTGGCAAATTAAAGGGACTAAATATAAATTTTCCGGATGTTGGTTGTTAAAACTTTCTAAAATTTTGCTACTGGGTTTTGTAGGGATTTTAACATTTTTACCTAAAGATTTAAGGGTCATAGATTAAATTTAATGGTGAATATAGAGCATTTTAACATCTTTTGAGAAAAAATAAAACCGCTTTGTAGCGGTTTAAGGACGGCTAATTAAAGCGAGCTTTTTGTGTCTGGGCCATTGTTTAACTTCGGCTTCGCGTTTTAAAGCTTGGCTTAAAGTTTTATATTTTTCACTATAAATTATTTTACCACCCCCTCGGCTAAGTACATATTTAGAACCCTTGCCTTGGTTATGGAGTTTTTCCCTGGCTGTTAAGTCTTTGGTCACGCCAGAGTATAGGGTTTTGTCTTTGCACTTTAAAAGATAAAAGTAAGGCATATAGGTAGTATAACATTTTACTGATGCAAATTGGAAAAGTTTTTATCTTGGTAACCATTCCCTCCTTCGCTGAAGCTTTGGCGGGCAGAGCGCGCGAATGCTTACCGAATAGATAGGGGCAGTAGGGGCGTTGATTATTTTAGGGATTTGTAGTAAAATATCAAAAGTTTCCACTTTAAAAAACTGTTGCTAAACTCATAACTCTTGCTTAATATGGCGCTATCCTACCAAAGGTAGGTAGGTTGTTTAATGCCACGCAGAGCGTGGTCCGGCTCTGCCGGAGTTAGGACAAGTGGTTTTTACTAATCTTTAACTAAAGTTTTCATTTTTAAATCTTAAATCTAAGATCATCAATCTAAAATTTATTTATGGCGCTATCGTCTAATGGTTAGGACAAGTGGTTTTCATCCACTAAATCGGAGTTCGATTCTCCGTAGCGCTACCACAAAAACACCAATCGCAAGATTGGTGTTTTTGTTTAAGGTTTTCCGTGCTTTTTCATAGTTTTCAAATTGCTCATTTTGTAGACGCCAGAGCAGAATGAAAACTTGTTTCTTTTATTTGCAACGATTATTATATATACATAAGTAAGTAATTTTAGTTATGATGACGCAGAACAAAAAAACTCGAACTGATTTACTATTTGAAGATTATTTGAAGCAGAGGGGTATTATAAACTTTAAATACGAACCATATAAGGATGGGGAGAGGAATCCCGATTATAGTTTTAGTGTAAAAAATAAAACTATTTTAGTTGAGGTAAAAGAATTATTAGTAACTCCGGATGATAGATTGTCAGAACAGCTCAAGAAAGTTCCGCCAGGGACGTTAGTAAGCTCTGTTGGGGATTTAAGGGATTTTTTAAATCAAATTAGAGCCAAAATTGATGAAGCCAGCAACCAACTCAAGCCTAGAATAAAGGACGCAGATAACTGTATAATTATAATTGGCAAAACTCAGTTAGGTTGGGAAGATGAGATTGATCATTTTAAATTATTTCACGCGATGTATGGGGATTTGGCTTACCGTAGAGTTTATAACAAGTTGGGGGAACCAAAATTAGAACCATTTGGCGTTGGTAACGGTGCTTTAAGAAAATATAATTCTAAAACCAAAACTTGGATAATCCAACATAGTTATGTAAGCGCAGTAGGAGTCGTAAAAAGATTTAGCCCATATCGAGAGCAAGAAAGAATTTTTGCTGATAAATTTTTTAATAAGCATGATGTACTCGATCCCAAAAATTTAGATAAATATCAGAAAGCATGGGAACAGCACAAAAAAAATATACCAAAATATGCGAGAGATCCTGAAAAAATCCTTTATGGCTTAATTCTGATTGCGAATAGAAATAGCACTAAACCTTTACTGAAAGAAGTATTTAATTATAGATACGATAAATACACATATTTTGAATGATCCCATTAAGAGATTAAATGATCGTAAATTTCTTTTACCAAAGCCATCCAACTTCGCAGAAGCTTCGTCGGACAAGAATAGTTTTTTAGCTGTTTAGATCGGGTTTACCAAAGAAAATGCATCACCCTTGAGGTGGAGCTTTTTTGTCTTGTTTTATTTATCTAAATTTTAGGATAGAATATAAGAAAATACCTATGTCTAATAGAATTGAGCAAAATTTAATAGGTGCAGAACAAGCCAGTTGGCAAACCCCAGACACAGAAAGGGTTCGTTTGTTGCAAGAGATTGCAAAGGCTGAGCCAAAAATAGAATGGGCAACTTATATTCCAAATCAATCTTATGGAGTTGAAATATCTTTACCTTATGGGTGTTTTATTACAGGGACACTAAATGTTTTAGGTGATGGCAGAAGAACTATGAAGATTGATATGTTTCAAGTTAACGAAAAATTAAAAAGTAAAGGAGCTGGAACTGGAAGCGGTATAGAAACGCGTTTATTGGAAGCTTTGGTTAGAGAAGCTAAGGAATTGGATGTATTATGGCTTTCTGGGCATATTACTAGCAAGTCAGCTTTAGCGACCAAAGCAAAAGTATGTGGAAAAGAAAATTTAACTTTTTTAACCCTCGCACAGGAACAAAAATAAATAAAAGTTATGAAGAAATTATGTTGGAAAGAGGGTATACTAGTGACCAGAACTTAGATTATTATGTGGTTGCTGATTTAACTAAAATGAAGCTTAATACAAGCCCCAACACAACAATTAATTAGTGGTTAAACTGGTAACGCCCTTGTTTTCGTCCCAAAGTGTGGAAACAGTTAAAAATAGAAGCGATTATGAGTATTGATAATAAAAACTTGTCTGTATTAATCAAAGAATATTTGAAGAAAATAAAATCTGAAAAAAGTATTAGAACTGTCAGTGTTTATCATGACTCGCTCAATAATTTTTTTTATTTTATGGGTGAGGTTAATATTACAAAAATCAGACAAGAACAAGTAAATATAGATTTTAGAAAATATTTGACCGAAGTTGTTCAGCTTAGTGATATCTCAGTAGCTTATGCATTGCAACATGTAAGATATTTTTTTGAATATGCAAAAGAATTAGGTTTGGATTGCTTGGAACCAAATACTTTGATTGATAAAGTTTTAATTAAGAGCTTAAAACCTAATACTAGAGAATACAAAGGAGATATTATTGAGGAAAATGAGGCGGAAAAGATCTTAAATTACTGGAAAAACTCAAGTGATGCCAGTAATCCACGGGGCATTCGCAATCAATTAATTATGGATATTCTCTGGGATACAGGGATGACAGTAAGCGAACTAGCAATGCTTACCATCGATGATATTAACTGGCAGAAGGCAACTTTAAACTTACATTATAAAGACCAAAAAAAGCAACATAAAAATCGGCAAGTAACAGTTAGCCAAAATACTTTAGTTTGGCTAAAAAAATACTTTGATGCAAGGGAAGACGATTGCCAAGCTCTTATTGTAGCTTTTGAAGGTTGGAATCCTTACATAGTCCATGCATGGCCTCTAACACCGAGAAGTATCCAAAGAATGATACACAAAACAGTCTCGGATTTAAAAATCGATAAAAGAATCTCTCCCTCTGTATTCAGAAGCACACGCTATACTCAACTTATAAGGCAAGGCGTGCCATTAACTGAGATAAATAAAATTATAGGAGTAAGCGGAACTTCTAGGCAATATTTAAAATTTTCAGAGAAACATAGACCACAAATTCCAAATAATTTTGTATCAATCAAAGAGGCTGCTAAGGAATTTAATTTAACCCCAAACGGACTTAGGCTTTATCTAATAAATCATACAATTCCTTTGAAAAAAATATGGGGAAGTAACTATTTCGACAAACAAATATTTTTGAAAGAAAGAATTAAACAACCTCAAATTCCAGATGAATTAAAAAATGACTACTCTACAAAAAAATCAATAATGGAAAAATTTGCCATTACTGAAAATATATTAAAATATTGGCTAAGAAAGTTAAAACCTGAAACCAAGCTGTGCAACGGGAAACTTTATATAAAAAATAGCTTTATAAACTTATATAATTCAGCAAGGAAAAAATAAAATTTTATGACTAAAAAAGAACAGGCGCTCTTTTGGCTTAACGAAATTAAACACTCCGTACAAAAAGATGTGGAGCCTATACTTAAAGTCTATTTAGATGAGTCAATGTGGCTTAATAAGGATGCGCCAGGATTTTGGACTTTGCCAAGAATTTTATTTCCCGAAATAGATGGTCTGGCTCGTTTAAGGTATGGCAGAATTAATGATCGTGGATCGGGAAAAGATATAGTTTCTTTCATGAGAAATTATTTTCCTGGAAATAATTATAAAAAAGTTAGCGGATTTTTATATTACATCTTCAGACTTGGGCTACTGCATTCTCATTTTCCAAAGCAGGTTCTTATTGATGGAAAACCTTATGGGTGGTCAATCAGCCTAGGAAATACTGCTGAGATGGAGTTAAAAATGGTAAATAATGATTTAAGATTAGATGCTGTAAAGTTTTATAGAGATTTTCTCAAAGCGATTGATAAATTTATAGAGGACATTAATGACTCTGAAATGGAACAAAATCTGGTGTCTAATTTTTTCAAAGCATTTCCAAAAATGTTTGATCCTTCACCAGTTCACTCAAGACAGATTTATATTGAGGATTCGGACTTAAATTTCCTTAAAGGTAAAAAATCAGCAGATTAGGAGATTAATAATTCTGTAAAGGTTTGGTTTTTTTAAACTTTCCTTACCACTGCCAAAAAAGTTTCTCACCTGTCTCGACTTGGTCTACCAAAGAAAATGCATCACCATGAGTGGTGTTTTTTTATTTGCGAAACATAATAGTATTAGAGAGGGGGCAGGGGAAAAGGCGCAAAAATATCCACTTGACAAATTATCACTCTTGGGTGTAGAGTGATAATATAAGCAATAAACATTAATAAATAAGGCACTTTTGCCTTATGAAAGGAAAATAAATATGC
>CAZFXC010000057.1:0-5359 GCA_964522815.1 uncultured Candidatus Saccharibacteria bacterium | reverse complement strand
TCTACCAACCTCACGGTGTGTGACAATCAATCTACTTATAATTGTGGCACTTTGTATATTACAGTGCGCAATATTGGCACGGGGAGCGGTAATGTGTGGTTTAGTCCCAGCAATCCAAGTTTGTATGTGGGGCAAAGTTTGGCTGTAGCAATTAATAGCAGTGTAAACTATTCCACTTATTCCGGCTCAAGTAATGCTTATTATGTGGCATCCAATTCCAATCCTAACATTGTTTCCGCGACGGTTTCCGGCACGGTGCTAAATCTTTACGCTAACCAAACCGGCAGTAGTAATATTAATGTTTGTCATAGCTCTTTAAGTTTGTGTAGCACTTTGTATGTTACCGTTTCCGGCTCGGGAAGTTCCAGTCAACTATCTTTTAGTGAAGATTTTCCGAATTTAAATTTAAACCAATCTCGTTCGGTAACGGTTTATTACAATAATGTCGCCACTTCCAATTTTTACATTTCCTCTAACTCCAATCCGAGCATTGTGAATGCTACGGCTTCGGGGAATACGGTAAATTTGTATGGACAAAATGTGGGTAGTAGCACTATTAATATTTGTCACTCCACAACGAGTGTGTGTAGGAGTTTGTATACCACAGTTGGGGGTTATTCCAGCGGTAATTTAACTTTTAGTCAGAATAATGTAAATTTAAATTACGCCCAAAATATAAATATTAATATTTATGGAGGCAGTGGGAACGGTACTTATTACATTTCTTCCAACTCCAATCCAAGCATTGTGAATGCTTCCATTTCCGGCAGTACCGTGTATTTATACGGCCAAAGCCAAGGTTCTAGTACCATAGTGGTATGTCAAAATAATACCGCTTCTTGCGGGACTTTGTATGTAACGGTTTACGGCACGGGCGGGGGAAGTGGCAATGGAATTTGGTTTTCTCAAAGCAATGTGAATGTCGGGCAATTCCAAAACCAATCGGTAATTGTGTATAGCAATTTAGGTTCCAATTATTATATTTCTTCCAATTCCAATAGTAACGTGTTAACTGTGAGTGTGGTAGGCAATACTTTAAATTTATATGGTAAAACTTTAGGTAGCTCTAACGTAGTCGTGTGCCATGCCACAGCTTCCAATTTATGCGGAACTTTATTTGTGAGTGTAGGTGGTGGGTTTGGTGGAGGAGCTTTATCTTTAAGCCAAAATAATTTAACTTTGTCTATGGGGCAAAGTGCCAGCATTACAGCTTATAACACTACCGGGTCCATATACGTTTCTTCCAATTCTAACCCCAATGTGGCAGGAGCGAGCGTATCTAATACGACTTTAAATGTTTATGCGTCAAATACCGGTAGCACTAATATTGTGGTGTGTCAGAATAATGCCTCCACTTGTGCTACGTTGTATGTAACGGTAGATAACAATTACCAGTCTGGTTCGCTTAGTTTACTCACTTATAGTTTACCTAATATTACTTTAGGCCAGTTTTATAGCCAACAACTGCAAGTCTCCGGTGGCACTCCGCCTTATAATTTTACTTTAATTAGCGGTAGTTTACCTAATGGTTTTAGCTTATCCAATTCCGGAATTATTTCCGGGACAGTCAGTAATTCGGTGAATAGCAGTTTCACTATTCGGGTTAATGATAATTTTGGGAGAAGCGCGAGCGCTAACTTTACTTTAACTAGCGGGAGTGTGTTAGGGACCAGTATTTATAAAAATGGCATGCTCATAAAAGAAGGTAATACTATTTATATTGTTTACCGAAATTTAAAAACCGGTTTTGCCAATTTGTCTGCTTTTAAAGGGTTTGGGTTTAAGTTGGCCAATGTGATAACGGCTTTAAATACAGGTTTGGTATCTTCTGGCTACACCATTACCACTGCCAATGCTTCGCACCCTTGGGGTTCCTGGATTAAGAGTGGTAATACAGTGTATTTTGTCCACGAAACCGGACTGGTGCCGGTTCCGGATATGGGGGTGTTTACCAATAATGGCGGAGTGGAAGCTAATATTGTACCGGCTAATATAAAAGATATTACCCTACCTATTCTTTCGGTCATGGTGAATGATGATAATCGATTAAGGTAAGTAAGTTACTTGAAATAAAAATCCCGACTCAAGTCGGGATTTTTATTTGAAGTTTTATTGAGCCACTCGTTCTACGTATTCACCATCTCTGGTATCTACCCTCACGACATCGCCTTCTTTAATAAACATGGGAGCATTAACCACGAGGCCGGTTTCCAAAGTAATGGGTTTGGTAACATTGCCTCCACTATTGCCTTTGGTATCAGGTGGGCTTTCGGTGACTTTTAATTCCACTTTAATTGGGAGCTCAATGGAGACGGGTTTGTCGTTAAAGCGTAAGATGCTCACCGGCATGCCTTCCTTTAAGAATTTTTCTTGTTCTAAGGTGATATCTTTGGCAATGTCCACGGTTTCAAAGGTTTCCGGATTCATAAAGTGAGTGCCGGCTTCATCGGCATAGAGAAAGTTGGCTTTTTCTCTAACTACATCGGCTTCGTCTATACTCTCACCAAATTTAAATGAATATTCGTAAACTTTACCGGTAATGACATTCCTGAGTTTAGTTTGCATCACCGGTTTTCGTTGGGCGGTGCGCATGCGGTTAGACCAAATGACTTGCACGGGTTGGTTTTCCCACAAAATAATTGTGCCAATTTTTAAATCGTTTAAATCCATAGAACAAGTGTAAAGTTTAAATATCAAAATGTAAAATTTAGGTGTCGCAAAGCGACTCTATAGTTTTTAACTTTGATTTTTTAATTTTAAATTATTTAGGCTGCGACAAAAGGCAAAAGTGCCATGTGGCGGGCATGTTTAAGTGCCTTGGTCACCATTCTTTGGTGTTTGGGGCAAGTGCCGGTGCGATTATGGTTTAAAATTTTCGCATGGGGCGACATAAACCGACGCAAGGTTTGTGTATCTTTGTAATCAACTGTGCTTAGCTGATTGGAACAAAAATAACATTGTTTTTTCACTTGCGGTTCTCGGTCTTTATCTCGGTTGTTGTATGATGGTCTCATAAAATTTATTCTAAATTTTTTCTACTAAATACTAAAGTTACGAAAATACGAAAATTTCAGATTTAGTAATTTAGTGTATTTCGTATTTAGTAGAGTTTAATTAAAACGGGATGCCTTCCACATCCACAGAGCCTAAGTCTTCTTGTTGAATAGTGGGTAATTCTTCCAGCGGGGGAGCGGTGGGAGTTTTTTCCGATTTGGAATTAATCACCGGGGTTTTAGTCGGATAGTTAGCGGTTTGTCCGCCAGCCGGACTTAACATAATCATGTTATCGCCAATAATTTCGGTTTTGTAGCGTTTTTTGCCATCTTCGCCATCCCAGGAGCGGGTTTGGAGTCGGCCTTCAATGAAAACCTTTTTGCCTTTGGTTAAATACTGTTTGGCAATTTCTCCTAATTTACGCCACAAGACCACATTATGAAATTCTACTTGTTCGACTTTTTGTCCGGTTTGTTGGTTAGTATAAACATAGTTGGTGGCAACGCTGAAGTTGCAAACATTAATGCCACTCGGTGTAGTTCTAAGCTCAGGATCATTGGTGACATTGCCAATAATCATTACTTTGTTTAAATCCATATAGTTTTCTAATTTTTAATTATAAATTTTAATTTTTAAATAATTTATAAAATTACAAAATTAAAAATTCAAAAATTACTTAGTCATATCTTCCGAAAGGGCTTTTTCGATTTTTTCGTCTAAAGTTTTTTCGTCGATTTCTTCCAGTTTGATGGTAGGTTTAGGAGCGCTGGCTTCGGTTTTAACTTTAGTTTTGGGTTTGTCTTCGGCTTCGGGGGTAGGAATTTTTCTACCTTTTTTGAGAGCCAAAGCTTTATCTTTTTCTATGCGATTTAAGTGTTCTTCTAAATTAATGAGAATGTATCGGATAATATTAGTATCCATACTTCGAATTTTAGCATCTAAGGCTTGGAGTTTGACCCCGTCCATTACAAAATTTACCACAACATAATAACCGTTGCGGGTTTTTTTAATGGGGTAGGCAAGTTTCTTTTTGCCTAATTGATTTTCTACTATCTCGGTTCCGCCATTGCCTTCAATGGCTTTGGTGACTTGGGCGCAGAGCCCAGCGACCTCTGTCTCTGGCACATTACTGCCGAGGAGGTACATAAGTTCATATCTTGGCATTAAGGTTTTCCTTTAGCCCTGTACCCGCATCTGCGAGACAGAGCGTGGTTCAGGGTCCTTAATCACCCCGCCGGTGGCGGGACGAATATATTAATTGTTTTTGGATTTTAACAAATTTTGGCTTAATAGTCAAGGATTAGACATTAAACAAAAAATGTACTACATCGCCATCTTGCACGACATATTCTTTCCCTTCGGTTCTTAGCCAGCCTTTATTTCTAGCTTCCGGATAGCCTCCTGCTTCCAGTAATTTATCCCACTGGATAACTTCGGCGCGAATAAAGCCTTTTTCAAAGTCAGTATGGATTTTACCGGCAGCTTGGGGCGCTTTGTTGCCCTTTACGCAAGTCCAAGCTTTGCTTTCTTTGGGACCGGCAGTAATAAAAGTAATGAGTCCCAAAGTTTGGTATGCGGTTTTTATTATTTTAGCTAATCCGCTTTCCGGCAAACCTAACTCTTTTAAATATTCGGCTCGCTCGGCATCGTCTAATTCAGAGAGTTCTGACTCAAGTTGAGCATCAATTAAAATTAACTCCCCCGACCCCTCTTTGGAAAAGAGGGGAGAGACTGCAAAACCCTTCTCTTTTTCTAAAGAGGAGGGTAGGGAGGAGTTAGAAAACTCTTTCCGAAGGTCCGACGAAGCCTTGGCGAAGTCGGATTTCTCCAAATCAAACTTTTCATTGGCCACAAACAAAAAAGGTTTGGTGGTTAACAGTTGAATGTCTTTACTATTTTCCCGTTCTTCATCAGTCAAAACAACACTGGAAGCCATCTCACCTTTTTCTAAAGCCAGTTTGTATTTTTCCAAAACCTGTTTTTTAATTACCATGTCTCGCTCGCCCGACTTAGCTCCTTTGCTTACTGTGCTTAATCGATTTTCTACATTTTGTAGATCGGCTAATTGCAGTTCAATCCCAATGGTTTCCATATCCCGCTGGGGGTCCACCGTGCCATTGACGTGAATAATGTCATCGTTTTTAAAAAACCGCACCACTTCCATAATGGCATCCACTTCGCGGATGTGGCTGAGAAATTTATTACCTAAACCTTCGCCGGCCGAGGCGCCTTTAACCAGCCCGGCAATATCTACAAATTCTATGGTGGTAGGCACAATTTTTTCACTCTTTTCCAATTCTGCCAGTTTGGCGAGCCGGTCGTCGGGCACGGCCACCACGCCCACATTGGGGTTAATGGTGGCAAA
>CAZFXC010000056.1:4126-5361 GCA_964522815.1 uncultured Candidatus Saccharibacteria bacterium | reverse complement strand
TTGTGGACTAATGTCGTGTTTTATAAAAAGTTTAGACTGGAAACTAAGCAACGTCTTTTGGCTGTGTTCTTTGGCATCTTGCCGGATTTAGTATCGTTTGTACCCAGCACTGTTTATTTACTATTTGTGGGCAAGCGGTTTTCACCGGCTTTGTTTGGCTCCGATTTGTGGGTATTTAAATACGCGGAAGCCTCGTATAACTACTCTCATTCCATGGTGATTTTTTTGGGTATCGCGTTATTAATTTTTATTGTCAGAAAAGGGAATATGTATTGGCCTATGTGGGGTTGGGCTCTGCATATTGTTATAGATATTTTTACCCATAAAAATTTTTACGAAACTCCTTTTTTGTTTCCCGTATCGGGTTTTCGTTTCAGTCATGGGATTTCTTGGGCGCATCCCACTTTTATGCTGGTAAATTATTTGGCTTTGGCTACAGTTTATGTAATTTGGTTTTTGGTTTTACGAAAAAAATATGCCAAAAAGTAAAATTAAGGAATTTTTGGTTATTGCTCATAACATCCGTTCCTTGCATAACGTGGGTTCCATCTTTAGAACAGCCGATGCTTTTGGGGTCAGCAAGCTTTATTTAACCGGTTTTACTGGCACGCCAGATTACTATGTGCATAAAAATAAAATAGAAAAAGTTGCTTTAGGTGCGGAAAAATTTGTGCCTTGGGAATATGTAAAATCTCCCATAAAACTCATAAAAGCATTAAGAGCAAAAAAAATTCAGATTATTGCTTTAGAAAATCATTTGCCAGTAGGGACGGGCATTGCCCGCCCGATAAATATTGAGAAATTCAAACCTAAGTTTCCTTTAGCTTTAGTTTTAGGCCAAGAAAGAAAGGGGATAAGCAAGGCGATACTGAATTTGTGCGATAAGGCTGTGGAAATTCCCATGTATGGCAAAAAGGAAAGTTTAAATGTTTCAGTAGCCTTTGGTATTGCCGGTTTTTGTTTGGCTAGGAAGTAAGTAATTGGTTATTATCAAAACTGTTTTGTGGATATCTGGAAAGAATAAGTAAAATCCTTAATAAAATCAGCTATTTTGCTGATTTTTTTATTTGTATTTTTGGGTTTACTTTAGGGTTTTTGTGGTGTATAATTACATTAATTGGTGAAGAGTGGTATAAGGTGGTAAAAAATGGTGAAATTTGTGGATAAATAATTAGCATTTAGTGGGTAGCGATTAGGATTTAGCCTAAACGCTAAACGCTAAACGCTAAACGCTA
>CAZFXC010000056.1:0-4026 GCA_964522815.1 uncultured Candidatus Saccharibacteria bacterium | reverse complement strand
CTAAACGCTAAACGCTAAACGCTAAACGCTATTAATATGTTTATTGGTGAATATCAAGCCAGTATAGATGAAAAAGGTAGAACCGCTGTACCTGTTAAATTTAGAAAATTATTAAAGAAAAAAGTTGTAGTAACTAGAGGGTTAGATCAATCCTTATTTTTATACAATCTAGATGAGTGGAAAAAGCTAGCGGAGAAATTGGCTAGTCTCCCAATTTCTACTGGCAACACTCGGGCTTTTTCTAGACTGATGTTGGCCGGAGCTATGGATGTGGAAGTGGATAAACAGGGAAGGATAAGTTTGCCTGGGTATTTAAAAGATTTTGCAAAAATGCAGAAAAAAATTATTTTTGCAGGCCTTTATAACCGGGTGGAAATTTGGAGCGAAGAATTATGGCAGGTATATAAAGCGCAAACCGAAAAAGATAGTAATATTATTGCCGAGCAGTTGGGAAGTTTAGGAGTATAAGATAATTGACCACAATTTGAAAATTGACCAAAATTGACCAAAATTATCAGCACACACCAGTTTTATTAAATGAGGTGTTGGAATATTTAAATCCCAGGCCCGGACAAAATTTTGTGGATGCGACATTGGGCGGAGGTGGTTATACTCGGGCAATTTTGGAAAAAATATTACCCAACGGCAGGTTGCTTGCGATAGATTTAGATAAAGATGCGATTAAAAATTTTCAATTTACAATTTCCAATTTTCAAATAAAAAATGAATCAATAAATAAAGAGTCAATTATTTTATATCAAGGGAATTTTAGGGATATTGATGAAATAATCAGTCAGAATAATTTTTCCAAGCCGGATGGTATTGTAGCAGATATTGGATTGTCGTCTTATCAGTTAGACCAAGCCGGTAGAGGGATTAGTTTTCAGAAAAACGAAGTGCTAGATATGCGGTTTAATGCTGATTCAGGGGGTTTAACAGCTAAAGATGTGTTAAAGAACTATTCGGAAACAGACTTAAGAAAAATTTTTGAAGATTTTGGGGAAGAAAAGTTTAGCAGACAAATAGCTCAAAAGATTAAAGATTATAGATTCAAGATTAAAGCAATTGAGTTTACGACCGAGTTATATGAAATAATTAGAGATGCTTTACCTAAACCCGTAAAACATAGGGCAGATA
The DNA here is from genome assembly GCA_964522815.1 of uncultured Candidatus Saccharibacteria bacterium. Classification (GTDB taxonomy): domain Bacteria; phylum Patescibacteriota; class Doudnabacteria; order UBA920; family UBA920; genus JBBTRN01. The sequence goes on along the minus strand of CAZFXC010000056.1, from coordinate 2,889 downwards.
GTAGCGCGAGACGAATATTTCAAGCTTTAAGAATTGCAGTAAATAATGAACTGGAAAATTTGGAAGTCTTTTTGCCCAAAGCTTTTGGTGCTCTACAGTCTGGGGGTAGATTGGCAGTAATTAGTTTTCATTCTTTAGAAGATAGGATGGTTAAGCAATTTTTTGCCGGTTTGGCCAAAGGCTGTATTTGTCCCACAGAATTCCCGGTGTGCATATGCCAAAAACAACCTTTGGCAAAAATCCTCACTCATCACCCAATTACGGCTACTGACATTGAAGTCCAACAGAATTCCAGAAGTCAATCCGCTAAATTAAGGGTCTTAGAAAAAATTTAATTAAAATAAAAATCAAATAAAACATTAAAAACTTCTTATGCTAAAAGCCTTCACTTTACCTAGTAGTTTTGTTCAATCTAAAAATTTTAGTTCTATAAAAATTGACTCCAAGATTTCCCAAGCCAAAATTCTAGCGGGAGTATTAATAGTAATAAACGCAGTGTTACTTATTTCATATATTGTGGGGGTGAACTTAAGGGCTTCCACCGGGTTTGAAATCAAGAGTATGCAAACCAAAGTTAATAATTTAAATCAAGCGAATAAAAAATTAAATTTAGATATTGCAGAAAAAAGTTCCGTAGCGAATTTGGAGCTGGAATTAAATAATCAAGGTTTTGTGCCGGTAAAAACCGCAATTTTTTTACAAGAGTCTAGCAATTATACCATGCGTTAAATATGGGCAGAATGCTTAGCAAACCAGCGGATAATTTTTTTAAAAGAACAGCCATTGTGTCTGTTTTTTTCTTATTGGCTTTTGTAATTATTGGTATTAGACTGTTTTTGTTGCAAATTGTTAATGGGAAGTCAGCGCGTTTATTGGCTGAGGATCAACACAGCATTTTTACTAAGCTGTTGGCTACCAGAGGGGAAATTAAAATTACCGATAAATTTTCCCAAGGTCCCATAATTGTTGCTACGAATATAAAAAAACCTTTAGTTTATGCAGTTCCAGAAAGTATTGTGAATCCAAAAGAGACTGCTATCAAATTAAGTGGAATTTTAAAAATGGATGAAAAGGAAATTTTAACTAAATTTGAAGATTTAAAAAGAAAATACGTGCCCATAAAAAAGCAACTCACCGATGCTCAACAGCAAGCCATTAAAGATTTAAAGCTAAGTGGGATAAATTTTGATTACGAAGACATTCGAGTTTATCCGGAAAATACGTTACTGTCTCAAACTTTAGGTTTTGTCGGGTATCGAGACCAGAGCAAAGAAGGGTTGTATGGGGTGGAAAAATATTTTGAAAAAGATTTAGCCGGTAAGAATGGGCAAATTTTTCAGGAAACGGGTGCTAAGGGAGCATGGGTTTTTGGTGCGGCCAGAGAATTAACTCCTCCCGTGGACGGCACAAATATTATTTTAACCATAGACAAATCCATTCAATTTAAAGCCGAAACTGTGTTAAAGGAAGCGGTAAAAAAGCACGGGGCGGATGCCGGGAGTGTAATTGTGGCCGATCCTAAAACCGGACAAATTTTAGCCATGGCCGGGTATCCAGATTTTAACCCCAATGAATATAATAAAGAGGAGAACCCAAAAATTTATTTGAATCAAACCACGGTTGGTGTGTATGAACCTGGCAGTGTGTTTAAACCGTTGACTATGGCTTTTGCTATTAATGAAAATAAAATTACTCCGAGTACCACTTATGTTGATGCTGGTAAAGTGGAGATTGATGGCTACGAAATAAAAAACTCAGATTTAAAAGCTCATGGCAAACAAACTATGACCGAAGTTTTGGAAAAGTCATTAAATACGGGTTTAATTTTTGTTAAAGAGCAAATTGGCAATCAAAAATTTTATGAATATGTACAAAAATTTGGTTTTGGCAAACCGACCAATATTGAGATATCTGAGCAAAAAGGTAATTTAGATAACTTGAAAGCCAATATTAAAGTAAACTTTCACACTGCCAGTTTTGGCCAAGGGATTTCGGTTACGCCTATCCAATTAATTCAGGCTTATACTGCCATAACCAATGGCGGAAAAATGTTAAAACCCACATTGGTCAAAGCTAAAATTTGGCAAGATGGCAAAACCGAAATTATTAATCCGAAAGTTGTGGGTGAAGTAATTAGTGAGAAGACCGCGAATACGGTATCTGCCATGATGGTGAATGTGGTGGAAAACGGGCATGGTAAACGAGCTGGTGTGAAGGGGTATTACATTGCCGGAAAAACTGGCACAGCTCAAGTTTCTAGAAAAGATGGCAAAGGATATGAGCCGGATTTAACCATTGGTTCGTTTGTTGGGTTTGGGCCGGTGGAAGATCCTAAATTTTTAATGTTAGTGAGAATTGACCATCCCAGGGACGTGAAGTTTGCCGAAAGTACGGCTGCGCCAGCTTTTGGCGAAATTGCCGAGTTCATTTTGCATTATTTTAACATTCCACCGACCAGGCAGTAGGGTATTGCTGTTTTCAAAAAAATCGGTTAAGATAGTTTAATAAATTTATGCATAATTTTCCTCAAAAACCATCGGTTAACGTTGAATTACATAGCCATTTAGGCAGTGCTGTGCACCCGTCTATTTTGTGGTCCATTGCCCACCGGCAAGGCATAAAACTTCCCACAAAAAATTATTGGGAGTTTGAAGACATGATTACCATGTCCGGGTCGGAAAAGAATAAAAATTTAGATGAAATGAATAGACGGTTTTTTCACTGGACTGAACTGATCCAGTCTTCTCCAGAAGCGATAGAAGAATCCGTGAAGTCTACCATTGGTGGGGGCTACAGAAAATGTAATATCGTTTTACATGAATTAAGGTTTAACCCCATGAAGCGTAACCGAGGCGGGGAGCGGGATTTGGACCACATAATTATGTCCGC
>CAZFXC010000055.1:0-5423 GCA_964522815.1 uncultured Candidatus Saccharibacteria bacterium | reverse complement strand
TATAAAATCAGTATAGCACAAAAGTAAAAAATACCAAATTTAAACCCAAACCCCCGAGAATATCAGGGGGTTTGGAAAAAATTTTACCCGCGCAATTTTAGTGGCCACCGCCACCGCGATTACCCCCTCGGGGTTGATTACCCGCCGGTTGTGGTTGCGCTGGAGGATTACCAGCGGTTTCTAAGAAGGTTTTAATTGTTTCCTTAGTAGCGTTGGCAGGAAATACCAGCCTGTCTCTATTATCAAAGTTAAGTCTATCAATGTTTTTAGGAAAACCAATTATTAGCCCTGTGGCTAACTGCCCCCCAGCCCGGCTAGCATTTGCTTTAGCTAACAAAGCATCTTTCTTATCTTGAGCTAACTCTCCCCAAGCTTGCGTGAAAGCTTCCATTACACTTGCTTGCTCAGCAGTAGCCAATTGCTCACCCTCAACCTCAAAATGCACTCGATGATTAGTGGAATTAATTAACGCTTCCTGCATTCTACCTACTCTGGCTTGCGGAGTTTCTTGATTAGCTGGCTGAGGATTATTTTCTTGCCTTGCTTGCCTAGCTTGTCTTTGTTGTTCTGCTTGACCTCTGCCAGTGGCAAAATCTTCTCTTGTTTTGGTTATGCCTTTAGATAAATATCGGTTAAAAATTGCAATTACGGCTTCCGGCTCTTGGTCCGGAGTGAACTTTAACGTTTCCGTATCATTTTCACTCACCTCCGGATACATAGCTCCGGTTTGTTGGATTTTAAATACAAAATTCCTATCTTGAAATCTATCGTTTCTTAGTCCTCTTTCTCTAATTCTCTCTTCAATCCCTCTAATTAACTCAATAACATCCTCGGTCTCTGCAATCATTACTGAAGTCTCAACTTTAATTTGAATATGCGGGTATCGGTTTTCCCGAGCTTTATTAAACTCCCTTACTGCTTCTTGAACTCTTCTGACTTTTTCCTTGTCCTGAGCTGTCCTTGCCTCTGTTAATTGTCTTCGTTCGGTTTGAATTCTATGAGCTTCATCATTATCGTCGTCATCCTCATTCGTATGAGGAGTTTCTGGATGACGTGGAGCATTAGGATTTTCCGGATGGGCCGGATTTTGCCTAACCACGGTTCTATTCAGGTCTTGCCCCGGTGGAGTTTCTCCGGCCGGAGTTTCGTGATTAGTGCCTCTATTGGTCTGGGGCACAGTCTCGCCTGCTGTTCTTTGATTTCTTTGAGCTTGCGGGTTGCCTTGCCTCATTTCTAAAGGATGTCTTCTATACAAAGGCACAAACATGGGAGGCTCAAAGTCTCCGGCCTCACATTGCTCTTCCGGAAATTTTCTAAGTAATTCATATTTTGTTCCCGTCTGGGTAAAATCATCACCCGAACCCGGTGTGCCTCCGCCAGTGGGCAAATCCACAGAATTATTACCCCGAATGGAATTAATTACATTGACTGTGGTTTTACCGGCATCTTCACCCCGCTCTTCTACCATTCCCATCCAACCGTCCCCTTTGTAAGTTACAGTCCCATCTGGGTTAAAATGAATAAATGGCTTTAACTCAGTTGGTATATCTAGAGTGCCATCATTGCCTGGTTCAAGCACAATCGGGTTAGCAAAACGTGAATCAGTAAACACTAATTTTACACTTTCGTCAATCCTACTCCAATCCAATTCATTACCTTGATGATAAGAACCTTTGAATTTAATATCCCCTAAATTCGCTTTTATATTACCACTCGCATCTTGAGACATATAAAACCTTAATTCATTCAAATCCGGATTTGTGGGTGAGTCGTTATCGTAAAGCAAATTTACTTTTATATCTTTTGTATGGCCAGCTAATCCACCTTTTGCCGTGTCCCACCACGAACCTCGAGTGCCCGGAGTACTAACTGAACCTTTACCGGCAGAACCCACTGTTTCCGACCATTCTAATTCTGGGTTTAATGTCCCAACTGGAGCTAACTTGCCCCCCACTAAACCAAACTCTTGAAGCTTAGTCCCGCTAGCATCCACAGCGAAAAACCTACTTGGGTTAGTAGGATCCTTAATCATTTCTAAAGTTTTGTCTATATGTAAACTACTCCCGGAAATAGGCGAAGGAATTTCATGAGTACCTCCATAATAAAATGGTCCGGCGCAACCTTTATAATCTGGGCTAGTCCAATCCCACCAGTCACTACCTCCGGGTAAAGCATTTCTATGGTTATATACATAGGCTTGCGCTCTTTCTAAAGCCGTACTGCCATCGGGCCTATCCATCCAATTCCATAAGCGATTACTGCCAAAATGTCCTTGCAAATATTCCCCCGCTTCATCGGTGGCTTCTTGGGCCAGTGTACCAAACACCAAACCCGTTGCCGTGCCCACTGCCACAGCCTTGGCTACTTCCCACCTTCGATATTTATTTTCTGCGGTATTTTTCTGGTGCACATCTTTTTCCAATTCCCGCATGGCTCGTTTATATTCCGCAGTGGTAGAAATATCCGCCACTCCAACCAAAACTTTACCTTCCGCAATTTCTTTCATTAAATTCATGGCCGATCTTTCCAGACCAGTTTCGCCATCATACTCAATTAAACCTCTCTGCCTGGTAGCAGACACAGACATTCTACTTTCCGCATTCGCTAAAGCTTGTAGGAGCTGGGCTCGATTTTCCGGAGTAGCAGATTGCTCATAAGCTTCTTTAGCCGTAGTAATCGCGGTTATAAGCCCACTAGCTTTTTCCATTTTATTTACAAACTTTTCCACTTTCGCCCTACGCTCAGAAGTAGCTGGGTCAACATTTACCTCTAGCCCAATTTCGCGCTCCCGTCTGTGCATAGACACGTCTTCTTTGACTTGTTTGCTTCTTCTTATCCCGCCAAACAGACCGCCCAAACCACCCGCGCCTAAAAGTCCGGCCAATGGTTTTTTTAATATGTACCCACCGGCAGACACTGCATAACCAATCGTTGCCGGACTTACATATTTACCGACTGCGTTCTGTTTGACTTTGTTAATAATTCCCTCCGACCAAGTTAAATTGGCTTCATTTTTTATTCTGGACTTAGCCTCCCCCAACACCACTTGAATTTGCACATCGGCCCGAGACAGCCTCCCGGCATGTTCAAAATATTTTCTAAAAGTTCGTCCGGCTTCCAAAAAATTATCTGCGGTTAATACACCTTTTTTAAAAGATTCCGGATACTTTTTTTGTATCTCTTGCACTAATACAGTTTTTCTATCATCAAACTCTGCATCCGTCATATTGCCGGAAGCAAATTCAAATACCAAGTCATTAATTCTGGTTTCAAAAGCCGGGTCAGTAAGCTGTTTTTGTTGTTCACCTTCGGCATTTCTTACATAGCCTTCCGCAAATCTTTTGGCTAAGGCTGTCATTTCCGCATTGTGCTCAGTTTCTTTACCAGTGCCAATAAACAAATTAGCCTCTTCGTCGGTTTCGTCTTTTCGTCTTAAAATTTTCTTACCAAACCACCCGTGCTTTTTACCCTTACCGGAAATTTTCCTCAGCTCTTCTTCGTACAATGCTTGTCTTTTACCTTCCTCAAACGCGCGATTCCAACGTTTACTGAGCCACCCACCTTCATTCATTAACTTAGTCATTTGCTCGTCGGCTCGCATTCGGGCCAAAACCTCGGCTGAATGCGAAGCTTCCACCACCGCAACTTTAGTAGGTAATTCAATGGGCGAATAGGTATATTCTCTACGCTTGTCTAAAGCCCTTTGTCCGGTTTGATAGTCTTCTAAAAGTCGCTGAGTTTGGTCAGGATTGGTGCTAGCTCTATAATCTCGCTCTGTGGAAATTAACTTAGCTTCATGCCTTACTCTCAAATCTTGCCTTGTTGACTCTTCTGGTGTCAATTGCACACTCCCATCCATTATCCCTTGTGTACTTTTATTATAGTGCTGTTCAAAATAACCTTTACTATTTTTTTCCAACTTTTGAATAATCGCCTCATACTGGAGTTTCTCCGCGTGATTCGCCGGTAAAGCCGTGTGAGCCTGTTTTAAAATATCCAAAACTTCATCTATTGGCACACCTTCAAATTGATCATAACCACCTGCTCCACCCACTTGGCCATTTTGACCTTCTACCTGAATTTTAATTTTACCAGCATTAACGCCAGTGCTTTCTAAACCCAGCATAGCTCTTTGTATGGCATTGATGGTATGCAAAATCCGCACCTGCTCTTGGCCCTGAGCAGTTTGCCTTAAACTTTCCAATTTATTTAACGCTGGGGCTAAATCTTTTTTGATTTTTTCCTTAGCATCTATTACCTCAGCTCTATGTTCCCTTCTATTTGGATTTGGTGGCATAAAAATTTATAACAAAATTTTTAATTAATATATTGTCATGCTGAACTTGTTTCAGCATCTATTGTATCCATTTCTCTAAATCTCTAATTGCTAATTATCTGTTTACTAATTTACTGACTGCTGATAAGCTGTTTACTAATTCAATCCCAAATAACTCTTTCTAAAATCCATCATAATTTTGGCAAAAAACTCTTTGGCATTGGGAATTTTTTCTTCCAAAAACTTTTCCATTTCCGCTTGTTCGGCTTTGGCTTCGTTCATTTCCCTAAATTTGGTTAAGTTCTCTTCTTTTAACTCTCTCACAATATACCCAAACATCCAGTCTTCTAACCGTGCGTAAAGGTCAGACAGCATTTGCTCCTGCACATTGGCTGGGAGTTTATCCATCCCCGCATCAGCCAGCATGGCTTTTAAAAAATCTTCGGTAAATTTCGCTGTGGTAAATTTTGGTAACATAAATTTTTGTTTGAATAATTAATTTTTTATAGAAAACTCAAAAATTGTTCTGAGGTTAAACCAGCATCCCGCAAAATTTTTAACAACAAAGAACGATCTATACTTTTATAATTCGGTACTGTAACCGGCCATTGAGGGCGAGATGCTGAATGCAAACGCATATGACTGCCTTTTTGTCTTACTACCACATATCCCACTTTAGACAAAGCTTTAATAATTTCTTTAGGGGACAAAATTGGCAATTGAGGCATAAGATTTACACAGCTAAGGTATGCAAACTAAATTCTTTTGGCTCATAATCTGCCAATATTTCTTGTACTTCTTTTTCTTCTAAAATTAAATCAATTACTTCACGGATATTTTTTAAAGCTTCATCAATAGTTTTTCCTTGAGTAAAACAGCCAGGCAAAGTTGGACACTCAGCAATATAAAAACCATCTTGCCCTTTTTCAAGTAAAATAGGAAGATGTTTTTGTTTAGTCATATACTTCTTCATAGCCAAAATTATAGCATAAAGAATCAATTTTTCAAAATCTTGTTTCAAAATTTTAGCTATTTAACCAAATTCTACTCATCCTCTCTTTCCGTTACTTCTTAATGGTTCATGATTCATACTTCATTGTCTTAAAATAACAGACCGAAAGGATGAGAGGGAAAGCTGGTGATTCTT
>CAZFXC010000054.1:0-5426 GCA_964522815.1 uncultured Candidatus Saccharibacteria bacterium | reverse complement strand
AAACTAAAATAAAATTCCACACCTTATAGCGTGGAATTTTATTTTACTCAAGAGTTAAATACCTTACTTCCCTGTTGGTTGAGTTCCTTGGCCTTGAGGATTGGCTTTATAATTTTTTATAGCTTGTACTACTTGTCCGTCTTCTTTCAAATTTTCATAAAACAAAATGTGTTCGCGATTGATTTTCATTTCATCCATGGGTCCATGTAATTCATTACCCAACTTTACCAAAGAGATTTGTGGTTGCTGACCTTGCTGTTGTTGTTGAACTTGCTCTTGTTGGCCTTGAAGAGGTGGCTGAACTACTTGCAAATAATAAACATCGGTCATGGTTGGGAAAACCCCATTAGGATCTGTTAGTTTACCAAAATAGACTTGCCCATTGGTTAAGAACATAGCTTGGTAACCCGAAGCTTTGGCCACTGGTGCTTCTTTTTTCACTTCGTTACTACCGAATAATCTATCTCGAAAAATTATTCCTAAAATAACAATTAATCCTACCACTGCCACTAAAACGATCCAAGGGGTTTTACTATTCATCTGAGTGGCTGGCACAACCTGTTGAGTTGGTGTAACTGGAACTGGATTTGGATTGGTGGTTCGATTGATTCTAATTTCTTCTGGCATAATGTACCTTTCATTCTAGCATTCTAGATTTTAACAAACCCATAAGAATAGTATTGTTAAAATGTTAAAATGTTTTGAGGTTAAAATGTTAAAATGTTTTGAGGTTAAAATGTTAAAATTTTACCATCTTAAAATCATTAACTCGAATAAATTGAAAACTTTTTTAAGTTTCAATTTAAATAATAATTTATTGCTAATTACCAAACTGCCAAGCAACACCAAAATCAGACTAACAAAACACCACTGCATCACTATTGTTACCTGTTTAAAATCCACCATGACAATCGGTTTGTTCAAATGTTCAGAAGAAAAAATAATCTTGGGTTTCACTACAAGACTAACCCGAGGTAATTGCAGAGGTTCAACTTGCAAATTAATCGCCAAAGTGGCCTGGTGGACTACTGAAGCTAACTTATAACATTTAGCCGGTTGGTGTAAATTTATTACCGGTTGGGCTTGCACTAAAGCTTGACTCGGTAATACGTTGGCATTACACCTAAAATTAAAACCCACTTGAAGCGGATTCTGAACAGACTTAGGGAAAGAATTTTCTACCACAATCACTGAGTTTATCTCTCCCCCATTAAGTTGTGTATTAGCCACATCAGTCTGTTCGGCCCGGACTTCATAAAACCACATTGTATTACTACAAATAAGGTTAATTAAAATTATAATTAATAGTGTAAAAATCTTAGTGTGCATATTTTTCTTTACCTGTATTATACCACTTACTAATTTGAGATTTATCCCCAAAACCGTTATACTTTTAATTGTTAATGGCCGATAGATCTAAAATTAATTAACGTACCACCTACAAACTAAAACCCAAAACCTAACACCTAACACCTAACACCCAACATATGTCCCGCCCCTTTAACCAACTAACTATTAATACTTTACATTTTCTCCAAAAAAACGAGTGGGTAGCTTTTACCACGCTCCATAGAATTCTAGCTCCCACCTTATCTTATAAAGAATTTTATAACGCGCTTTTTAGAATGCTTCAAGCCGATTTACTGGAAAAGAAAACTGAAAACCATCAACTCCTGGGTAAAATTACCGCCGAAGGTTTGGCTTTACTGAAAATTAAAGTGCCAAAAAAAGATGGCATATGGAAACTGGTAATTTTTGATATTCCGGAAAAACATAAAAAGGTTAGAAATATTTTAAGAGCTAAACTTAAACAATTAGGGTTTAAAAAATGGCAAAATTCCATTTGGCTATCTCCTTACGAACTATCTCCACAAATTGAGGAGGAATTTTTAGCATTGGGCAAAAAATTTTTCATTCGACTCATAAAAACTAAGGACATAAATATTCTGACGGATTTAGAAACCATGTTTTAAAAAACAATAGGACTAATAGGTCGTATAAGACTTATAGGTCATATTTGTCTTATTGCTGTTTTTTATTCGTCCTATTTGTCCTATGGGTCATATTGGACTTATTTCTCTTCATCTGTTATTTTAACCACTTGTCCATTCTCTAAACGCTTCCAACCAAAAGGCTTAATAAATTCCTCAAAACTGGGCCCTTCATTCAATATTGCGGATTTTTTAATTGCCCTTTGACGGTCTTTAAAGTCCCCTTGTTTTGTAAAATCTTTGCTGAGTGTGCGAAGTTGTTGGTCAAGTAAAAAACCGGCTTGATTTATTAAACACAGTAAACAGTTAGCAAAATATTCTTTATTGGTCATATAGGACATATAAGTCTTATACGACCTATTCGTCATATAACCTAATTTTCTTATTTCCAAAGCCTTTGGATGATTCTTATCCCAAATCGGTAAATTATTTTGCCGTAAAAAAGCCTGCATATCTAGTTTTAATTCTTCCAGACTGGCTCTGGCAACATCGGTTAAACGAATTTCGGTTTGTTTAGATGTGCCACTGACTTGACTGGCTTCACCAATATTTTGTGAGCCACTTCTGGCTGCACCCTCTAACTGATCACGCATTTTATGCGATGGAATAAAAAATCTACAAAACTCCACAGTTAAATCATAAATTATCACTGTGGTCTGAAAAGATTTTAGGTTTTGATAGCCCCCGTGTTTGGCAATTAATTCTGTCATAAAATTTTGTTTTAATCTTATATGTTATAGGCGTATAGGACTTATAGGTCAAATATGTCATATATGTCTTATTGCTGTTTTTTATTCGTCCTATTGGCCGGTTTGTGTGCCCGCTACTTCACCGCCGGTTTCGGCCGGCGGATTAGTTTCGGCTGGCGGTGTTTCCGAAGCCGGAGGCGGTGTTTCTGCCGGTAGATTAGTTAAATTATCCGGATTGGAAGTTTCCGCCGGTGGATTAGTTTCCGCCGGTGGGGTCTGTTCAGCCGGCGGATTAGTTTCGGCTGGCGGTGTTTCCGAAGCCGGAGGCGGTGTTCCGGCTGGCGGGTTGGTTGGTTGCGGATTAGCAGAAACAATAAAGCTTATCCCCGATTGAGACTCAGTATCTTCCGGCTGAACCACAGCCACCCAATCAAAACTAAATTCTTTTTGGGTTTGTTCACTTAACTGAATGGTAAATCCTGTTTCGCTCTTATCCACCACCCCGTAAAAGAAATTCGGCACCCCATTTACGCTTACAATAACTTTGGGCACACTGGGGTAAGGATTTTCAAAAGTCACTTTCACCAAATTATCCCCCTCTTTAACCACAGCAGTGCCGGCTGTATTTTTACTTACAATAATATTGCCGGTAAACTGCGCATCACCTTGGGCATTAATGGTAAACAAGGTAGAAGAAGCGTTCTTCACTTCTAAAATTTCTTGCGTGGTTGATGCAGTCTGAGCCAAAAGCGCTAAACTTCCATCGTTAGCTACCAATAATCTATCTACCCCGTTTTGTTGTAATTGCAAAATCTTACCACTCCCTTTTTGATTAATTAAGAAAGCTTGTTGAATATGCGAAGTGGCTAATGTGGAAGTAGCAGAAGCTAACTGTCCGTCATCTTCGCCTAAAACAAAAGTGTTGTTAATATTTCTAAAGCCCAAACTCATAAAGACTAAAATCTTACCGGCCGTAGACCCTGAGCCTGTCGAAGGGTCAAAGTTTTCCAAAGCTTGCCCAATAACTTCGCCGGAATACGTAGCTTTCATAGCAAATCCTGGAAAAGCTTTTGAGGTGGTTAAATAATCACCGATTTTTATATTACCATTCTCGTTGGTAATTTTAATAGGTACTCGACCACTCAAAGCCACTGGCACAGTGGAAGCCTGACCAAAGTCACCCGCTTTATAACCATTCAGTAAAATACCCGGTTGAGTGGAAACTACGCCAAGCACAGCATTGGACCTATAGGTCATATTGGTCATACTTGCCTTCTTTACAAACACCGGGCTGGTGCCGTCTGCCATTACCACATCGCCGGGTTCCAAAGTTTCGTTAGTTGGATAATTTTCCGCCACGTCGGCACCTGTGGTGTAAGCATTCACCGCATAAACCGTGCCAGCCGTAGAAGCTCCGGTACAAGAGTCGTTATTATCTACACATAACCAGCCGTTGGCAATTTGCACATTATTTCCCAAAGCATTAGAGCCAATATGCAAGCCTTGGGTAGGTGTGGTGGTACCAATTCCCACGTTGCCCATAAAAACACCAGCCGAATTATTGGTAGCTCCGCTCGGCGCTTGTACAAACAAACCGTAAGCATTAGTAACTGTACCACCACCATTAACTGCCCCACCTGTAATATACAAGGCGGTTGATGAAGAAATTGTCATATTATTGCCGGCAATTGTAGCCCCGGAAATACTAATGTGCCTTGCATTAGTAAGGGTATGACTGCTGGAAGAAGCAATTGTAGGAGCATTAAATAATGACCCATAATATAGAGTGGTTTGCACAGTGGTAGCTGTATAAGCTTCTACATCTATAGCTCTAAAGTCTCTAGAAGTGGTTACGGTTGGGGTAATATATAAACCTCGGCTAATACCCGAAGCAGCTTGACCTTGGTTGATTGTAGGCGCCACCTCCAAAGCTGTATAAGTAGCAGAACCCGATGTAGGTGCAAAAGTGGTGGTAATTTGAGTATTTCTTAATGTCCCGCTAGTAGCGCTTCTTTGCACAAAACTGGCTAATGAAAAATCAGTACCGGCTGAGGTAGCTAAACTACTTCTAAAAGAATATCCGCTAGTTCCGGTAATTGTAAATAGTGTGCCGTTAATATTCACAATTTGGTTACCTGCAAAACTGGCAGTACCTGCGACATATAAATCATTAGCCGGGGTGCTAGTCCCAATCCCCACATTCCCAGAAGGAGTAACTACTAATAATCTGTCTCCGCTAGAAGAAGCTACCACAAAAGGATTAATGGTCGGATAGGTGGAAGTGCCTTGCACAGTTAAGGTGGCAATAGGAGAAGAAGTGCCAATACCCACTCTTTGGTTAGCCGTAACTCTTAAAATATTAATTCCGGTAGAAGAAGCAATTAAGAACGGGTCTACTCCGCCATTTCCTACTAAATGTAAAGTGGTAAGAGGCACAGTGGTGCCAATTCCTACCGCATCAGTAGAGGTGGCATTGTAAATTACACCTAAGCCAATTGTCCAAGCCGCGTTTCCCGAAGAAGCCCCTGTGGCATCGGTGCCACAATACAAATCACCTCCGGTCGTGGCTTTTACATCACAAGCAGATTGATTCAAATTAGCAATAGTAGTGGTGCCGGTAGGCTGAAGAGTAAACACCGACACGCCCGTGCTAGAAGCGATATCAAACATTTTATTATTTCCTGCTGAACCTACTACAGCTAATCTGGCAATCGGTGTAGAAGTCCCCACCCCCACGTTCCCCCCA
>CAZFXC010000053.1:0-5955 GCA_964522815.1 uncultured Candidatus Saccharibacteria bacterium | reverse complement strand
TTGGGAAGTTTAGAAGGCAAATAAAAGGCAGGACTTTTGAGGTGCCCGCCTGTGGCGGTTTTTTACTCACTGGCGATGCGGATAATTTGCAGGAGTATTATGTTGAGGGTAAAGAGATTGTAGCATTTACGAATTTTAATGATTTAATTGAAAAGTGTCGATATTACTTAGCTCATGAAGCAGAGCGTCAAAAAATTGCTCAGGCCGGCTATGAGCGGACTGTAAAAGAGCATAGTTATGAACACAGATTCAAACAAATTTTTTCCGCTTTGGGATTCAAAATTTAATTTGGAATTTTGCGTTGATAATGTTATAATCAAGTGATAAAAATTATTTAATTATTAAAATTTCCTATGAAAAAAGCCATTATTAGTGGAATTACGGGACAGGACGGGTCATATTTAGCCGAATTGCTTCTCTCGAAGGGGTACGAAGTGCATGGCATTATGCGCCGACTGTCTTCTTTTGCCTCTACTCGGATTGACCATTTAATTAATCATAATTCTAATTTGCATACTTACCATGGGGACTTGACTGATAATGCCTCTATTGCCGGTTTAATTGCCGATGTAAAGCCTGATGAATTTTATAATTTGGGCGCCATGTCGCATGTTAAAGTGTCATTTGAAATCCCTCAATATACTTTAGAGACCAATGCGGTAGGAGTTTTAAACGTTTTGGAAGCGATTAGAAAGTTTTCCCCCAAGACAAAATTTTACCAAGCTTCTAGCTCGGAAATGTTTGGTGTGCCGGGTGTGCCGGCGCCTTTTAATGAAACCACGCCGATGATGCCTCAAAGCCCCTATGGGGTGGCCAAATTGGCGGCTTATCATTTAACCAGACAATACCGAGATGGTTATGGGATATTTGCGACTACCGGGATTTTGTTTAATCACGAAAGTCCTAGACGGGGTGGAACTTTTGTAACTAAAAAAGTTTCAAAAGCCGTGGCCAGAATTAAACAAGGATTACAAAAAGACTTGGTGTTGGGTAATTTAGATGCCAAACGGGATTGGGGTTGGTCGCCAGAATTTGTGGAGGCCATATATTTAATTATGCAACATTCTAAGCCCGATGTCTTTGTTGTCGCCACCGGTGAAACGCATACTATTCGAGAATTTGTGGAAGAAGCTTTTAAGTATGTAGGACTTAATTGGCAGGATTATGTAAATATCGATGAAAAATATAAACGACCGAATGAAGTGCCTTTGCTACTCGGTGATGCCACTAAAACCAAACAAGTCTTAGGTTGGGAACCTAAAATGAAATTTAATGAGATTGTCCATGCCATGGTAGATTATGATTTACAACACTTAAATGATTACGCAAGTTAAATTCGGTAAGCAGGTTTTGGCGAGGGTGTATGATTTTGCCAATTTGTCGTTTGGGACTTTTCCTGTTACGTCTCCTCAGGAGTCTTTGCAGGTGCTACTCATGAAAAGGCAAAAAGGGCATGTGGTAACTAAACACATGCACAAAAAAATTAAGAAGTTTACTGAGCAACCCGCAGAGGCTTTAGTGGTCATTAAAGGTTTATTAACCGCTAAAATTTTCAATCGACAAGGTAAGTTTATAAAACAGGTTAAAGTTAAGCCCGGGCAATGCTTGTTAATTATCGACGGAGCCCATGAAGTGACTATTACCAAATCGGCTTTAATTTTTGCTTTTAAAGATGGTCCGTTTGTGGAAGATAAAATTGTTTTAAAATAAGCGTATGAGTGAAATATCGACATCACCCGAATTTAGAGAACAGGGAAATTTTAAAGATTTAATTATTATTACTTCTACATTGTATCCCCCCAGTAAAGATGAAGTAGTCACTTCTCGAAGGCAGATTGGTTTGGAGTTTTTTAACAAGGCTAGAGATTTAGGTATTCGTTGTATAGTTAATGACGGCGGTTCCGATGAGAGTTTTTTAACAGAATTAAGAAAATTTAAAAATGTAGAATTTAAGGTTACACCGAATTTAAATATGGGAGCAGGAACCAGAGAAGCCATAGCAAGGGCTTTAGCACATACAGAAATCCCGTATTTTATGTGGACAGTGCCAGAAAAACCTGATTTATTGAATAATTCAGTATTAAATAGTCTAATTTCCCAATTACGTTCAAATCAAGCGGATATTGTGTTAGCCAATAGGCAAGATTTACAAAGTAAGACAAGTACTGTTTCAGAATCTATGCCTGAGTTGCAAAGAAAGCTTGAGTTAAGGGCAAATAAAAGAGCTAACGCTTTGTTTTCTAAATCGCCGGGGCAGGAGAACCAATATTTAGATTTATGGTTTGGCGTAAAAATGATGAACCGTGATGGATTACAACCCTTTTTACATTACCGAAGTGAGTTAGACAAGTGGGATACAGTAGTTACCCCAGTATTAGAGGCTTATAAGTCAGGTAAGCGAGTTGTTGCTGTGGAAGTGCCGTATAAATATGATCCAGCCCAAAAACAACATGAAGCAGGTAATGAAAAAATGGACCAAAAAAGATGGCTACAGTATCGTTCAATTTTAGCAACAATGGGTGATGAGTTTTGGAAAGGTAAATAATAATATAAAGAATTTATGCAAGTAAATAATTGTCATTTATGCGGTTCGTCACAGCTAAAGGAAGTCCTAGATTTAGGCTTTCATCCTTTGGCGGATTTTTTTATGAAGCCCGAACAACTGGTGACTATGGAACGCCGTTATCCTTTGTCGGTTTTATTATGCGAGGTATGCGGACACGGGATGAATAGTTTTGTGGTGCCTGCAACCGAAAGGTATCAAGAAAACGATTATTCTTACGATTCGGGGAATTCCAAAGTATCCATCCAGCATTTTAATGACATGGCAAAAGAGGTAGGGACCAGAGTGGGTTTTAAACCAGGGGATTTAGTGGTAGATATTGGCAGTAATATTGGTACGCTTTTAAGTGCTTTTAAAGAGCTGGGAGCTGAGGTGCAAGGAGTGGATCCGGCGCATAATATTGCGGTATTAGCTGAGCAAAAGGGGATCCCGACGATTAATGATTTTTTTAATAAAATCTCAGTCGATAAAATTTTAAACAAAGGACAGGCAAAAGTCATTACAATCACTAATGCATTTAACCATATTTCGCCTTTAGACGAATTTATGAGCAATGTCGTGGCGCTGTTAGACAAAGAGGGGACTTTTGTTATTGAATTGCCTTATTTCTTAGAGATTATTCGCAAAAAGCATTTTGATGTAATTTATTTGGAACATGTGTCTTATGTTGCCATAAAACCGTTAGTCCCATTCTTTAAAAAGTATGGGTTACAGATTACTCATGTAGAAGAAAATAATTACATGAGTGGGTCTATTAGAATTTTTGTGGGTTATGGCGAGGAAAGTGAGTTGGTCAAAAAACAAATCGCCTTAGAAGAAGCATTGGGGTTATATGATTTTTCAGTCTGGGAAAAATTTGCCCAGGAGGTAAGAAATTGCAAAATTAATTTATTAAACGAACTGGTGAAAGCTCGTCAGGCCAAGGGTAAAATTGTGGCCATTGGCGCGGCTGCTAAAGGGAATACTCTGTTGAATTATTGCGGGATAGATAAGACTTTAATTGATTTTGCCACCGACGCTTCACCGTTAAAAATTGGTAAATTTACGCCTGGGTCGCATTTGCCCATACTTTCCGACGATGCTATAGACGCATCGGTCACGCATGCTTTGATTTTGGCTTGGAATATTGCTGAATTGTTAAAAAGTAAAATTTCTCCCAAATATCCCAATTTAAAATTTATTACTCCGCATGTGGTGGAAGCCCATGTGGTGGAAGTATAATTAATTAATTAAATAATTATGAGTGAATTTGAATCGAACAATCTGGAATTTAATGAAGTCAATAGATTTAAAAAGTTTGCTATCCAGGCAGCTAAAGAGGCTGGTGAATATATTCTTTCCCAGCATGGTAAAATACAGGAAATTGAATATAAACTTCTTACTGATTTTAAAACAAAAGTTGATGATTACGTGGATCAGTTATTGCGCAACAAGATTTCTAGGCAATATCCGAGGCATAATATCTATTCCGAAGAATTATCCCCTCAAATTAATGATTCAGAATATGCCTGGGTTTACGACCCTTTAGATGGAACTTTTAATTTTACTAACGGTTTTTTGAATATGTTTTCAGTGAGTATAGGTTTGGTTAAAGGTAAGGAAGCTTTAATGGGGGTAGTAAATGTTCCGGCAATGAAAGAATTATTTTGGGCTCAAAAGGGTGAGGGGGCCTATATAAATGGTAAGAAAATTGCAGTTTCCCAAACCGATGATGTTAATAAAGCTATGGTGGCAATGGATTTTGGTAAATTAGATCGTCAGCGAGGAGTAAAGTACTATAATAGGATGTTAGCTCCCGATGGTGTGCGTTATCCAGCAGTTTATGCTTGTACTTCTGTTTCTATGATACAAGTTGCAAATGGCAGGCTTGATGCTTATCTTGCCAGCAATGCCGAACCGTGGGATTATGCCGGAGCCGTGCCGATTGTGAGAGAAGCAGGAGGACGAGTTACAACTTTAGAAGGGAAGGAATGGGAATTAGGTGACGAGACAATATTAGTTGCCAATCCAGTTTTACATGACAAATTATTACGGATGTTTTCAGAAATAAAATAGATTAGCTATTTACATATAACAAAATTTTACTAAATACCGCTATTTGAAGTTTATTACTTCGCATGTAAATGGTTAATTATTTATAAATTTATAAAAATTAATGCAAAAGGAAATATTGTATGCCAAAAAGACAAAAAAGGAAAATAGATTTTAAAGATCAACGTGGCACGATTATGGATATTTTTGTGAAAGAGCCTTACGAGCATTGTGTAATTGTGTATTCAAATAAAGGCGCAGTGAGAGGCAACCATTTTCATAAACTTTCTCAGCAGTCGGATTTTATGTTGTTTGGAAAAATGATGGCTTATTCTAGAAAGCAAGGCAGTAAAAAAATTGAAAAATTTTTAGTATCTCAAAATGATTACACCACTTGGGATAAGGGTGAAGCTCATGAATTTATTGCCTTAGGTAAATGTGCGTTTTTAAGTTTTGTGAATGGTCCTCGGGGAGGAGATAAGTATGAAACCGATACTTACCGGTTAAAAATTCCGCTTCACGAACAGTTAAAAAATAAAATCACGGATTGGAGTTTAATGGAGGCTGGAAAATTCAAGCGGACCGTACTAAAAAAATAATATGAAAAAAATCGCAGTCATAGGTTTTCAAGGTTTTGTAGGGAGTGCTTTGTATAAAGAGTTGTTAACTCATAATCAATACAAAGTTTTTGGTGTTACTCGGGAAAATTATCAAGCTTTGCAAGTTGAGGATTATGATGTGGTAATTAATTCGGCTATGCCCTCGGGTCGGTTTTGGGCAAAAAATCATCCCCAAAAAGATTTTGTGGAAACCGTACAAAAAACCGCAGATTTGGTGTATGGTTGGAAGTATAAAAAATTTATTCAAATTAGCACGGTTTCGGCTCGTTGCCAATTAGATACAGTGTATGGTCGGCACAAGCTGTCTGCGGAAAAACTTTGCGAGTTTGGAGAAAATTTAATTGTTCGGTTGGGTGCCTTATATAGTAGCAATATGCAAAAAGGTGCCCTAGCCGATATGTTAGCCGGTAAAACGATTTATATGTCAGGGGAGAGTCGTTATTATTTTATTGCTTTAGAGGTTTGTTGTAAGTGGATTGCTACTCATTTTGACAGAACCGGCACAGTAGAGTTAGGTGGAAAGCACGCCATAACCTTAAAGGCTGTGGCGGATTATTTAGGCAAGCCAGTAAAGTTTGAAGGCCCCGTGAGTCATTTTGATATTGAAGCCACTGAAGCAGGCTTACCAGAAGCCAAAGCAGTATTAAATTTTTTAAAAGCTAATTATGTTTAATTTGAAAACAGCCAAAATTTTATTAACTGGCGGACACGGGTTTTTAGGTGAGAAAGTTTACCAAGAGT
>CAZFXC010000052.1:0-5963 GCA_964522815.1 uncultured Candidatus Saccharibacteria bacterium | reverse complement strand
GGGCAAAATAGCCTTTAAAACCGGGTAAAAGCGCGACCAGCTCCTGAAATAAAAAACAACGAGCGCCAGATGAAAGTTTTGGCGCCGACCCCTGAGCAGAAAAAATTTCTTGAAAACAAAAAATATCTGTGGCTTTGGCCTGTTCTTTTATATAATCAAAAAAAATTTGCCCCTGTGTAGCGCCCCAGGTATTTAAAGAAACTAATTTCATATTTGAATACAAGATTTTAGGATTACTCAATTACTCTAAAAACTGGAAAATTTTTTCATATCTACTCCGGCTTCTTTTAAGTCGGCTTCCAGCATAATTTTTACTAGTTCCTTAAAAGTGGTTTTCGGTTGCCAGTTTAAAATTTGTTTGGCTTTACTAAAATCCCCTTGCAAGATATCTACTTCCACGGGACGATAATACTTTGGATCAATGCCTATATATTTTTCCCAATCACTTATGCCGACTAAAGCAAAAGCGATTTCTAAAAATTCTTTTATAGTGTGCGTTTCACCCGTGGCAATAACAAAATCATCGGGCTTGTCTTGCTGAAGCATTAACCACATAGCTTCCACGTATTCCGGAGCATAACCCCAATCGCGCTTGGCTTCCAAATTACCTAAATAAATCTTATCGATTTTTCCGGCTAAAATGCTCGCTATGCCGGTGGTAATTTTTCGCGTGACAAAAGTTTTCCCCCGCCTTGGCGATTCGTGGTTAAACAAAATCCCATTGCAAATAAACATATTGTAACCTTCGCGATAAACTTTACATAAATGATGAGAAAACACTTTGGCTGCCCCATACGGTGAAGCCGGATTAAACGGCGTAGTTTCGCTTTGCGGGGTCTCTAAAACTTTACCAAACATTTCACTGCTTCCTGCCTGATAAATTTTAGTTGTTAGTCCATTTTCTCTTACAGCATCTAACAGTCTTAAAGTCCCCAAAGCATCTACATTGGCAGTGTACTCAGGAATTTCAAAACTCACCCGCACATGACTTTGGGCACCCAAATTATATATCTCATTAGGCTTAACCGTTTTCAGAATTTGATTCAAATTAGAAGCATCCGATAAATCCCCATAATGCAAAAACAACCGCCTGTGTAGCTCATGCGGGTCTTGATAAATACTCTCTATGCGTTCGGTATTAAACCCACTGCTTCGGCGAATGATCCCATGAACTTCGTAACCTTTACTTAACAACAACTCGGCCAAATAACTGCCATCTTGTCCGGTAATTCCAGTAATTAAAGCTTTTTTCATGCTCTTTATACTTTACGCTTAATACTTTATACTATATAAAATACCACAAATTAACCGGCTTAGTAAAGTCTAAAAATGAAAATTTTATATCTAATTACTCAAGCGGACAGAGGTGGAGCGCAAACATACACCCTCGCTTTAGCTAAACATTTTAAAGGTGCTATTGCTTCTGGCATTGAAGCGCAAACACTTTTTGAGGAGGCAAAAAAATTAGGAATCACCACCTACCCCCTCAAACATCTGAAACGAAACATAAATCCTTGGCATGATGTATTGGCAATTTGGGAAATCCGCCAACTACTAAAAAATTATACTCCGGATATTTTACATCTAAACTCTTCTAAAGCCGGCATACTTGGCAGTTTTGCCGGTATTGGGCTTAAAACTAAAACGGTTTTTACTGCGCACGGATTTGTTTTTAACGAACCTATGAGTTTAATAAAAAAAATATTTTATATAGTTGCAGAAAAAATTGCTAGCCAATTTCGTGATTATATAATATGTGTTTCCAACGCCGATAAACATTCTGCTCTACGGTACCAACTTATCTCCCCACATAAAATTTCCACAGTTTACAACGGCATTGAACCAATTAATTTTGTATCTAAACCTAAAGCACTAAGCTTTTTAAAATTACCAACTAATAAACTTATTATTGGTACCATAGCCGGTTTTTATAAAACCAAAGGTTTAGATACGCTGATTGAAGCCATAGCTTTATTGCCGAATGAAATAAAATCTAAAATTCAAAACGTCCTAATTGGCAATGGACCGGAATTTCAAAATTTAAAATTAAAAATTGAAAATTTAAAACTGGAAAGCATCATCCTTACCTTAGGTAGCATTGATAATGCATCGAGATACTTAAAAGCTTTTGATATCTTTATTCTACCTTCCAGAAAAGAAGGTTTCCCCTATACCCTCTTGGAAGCTATGCAAGCCGGCTTACCCATAATTACTACTAAAGTCGGGGGCATACCCGAAGCTATTGGTAAGGCGGGCATCTTGGTAGAAGCTAACCAACCCCAAGCCTTAATAGAAGCCATAAACAATTTAATTTCCAACCCCAATGAGCAAGAAATATTGGCTAACTTAGCCCGGCAAAGAGCCCAACTATTCTCTGCAACTCAGATGTTATTGGAAACCCAAAATATTTATTTCCACTTATTAAATATTATTTCATAGCCCGATACTTCAACAATTGTTGCTGTTCTTCTAAGGTTAGAGTATTAACTCTATTAACCAATTCATATAGTTCCACGATTCTTTTAAAATCTTTTTGGTTTAAATAAGTATTAATTAACCAATTAATATCAGCTAAACTTTGAGGTTGATAACCCAATTTTAAAGCCATCTCTGCTTGTTCAAGGCTTTTTTCGCTTTGATTATTTTTATTTAATAACGTTGCATACAGCCAACGTGTTTTAAAATAAAATTTATCATATTCTACATTTTGCTCAATTAAACGTAAAGCTTCTTCGTTATTACCTTGAAATAGACGAATTTGACCCAAGGACTCCCTAGCTTCAACTCTTTTCGGAGCCAAGGCAATTGCTTGCTCCAAATCTGAAATTGCCGAATCAAATAAAGCTAATGAATTTAAGTAATAAGCCAATTGAAATCTTACACTGGCTAATTTCTGAAACAAGATTGGATCATAAGGTGACCGATTAGTTGCCAAATCCAAATATGCCTCTAATGATTTTAAGTATCCGATGAGTTTATTTTTATCTAATTTAGCTACAACCTCGGGAGTTAAAACTGGTAATAAGGCATCGGCGTATTTTGATGCAGATTCAGACACATCAAAATTAAATTGATTGTTTATAACTTTTGTAAAATATTGATGGGAAATTTCCAAGTTTGCTGAAGCATAAGCCAAACCATAATTTGACCATCTAGAAGCCAATAGTGGTAACCAATTTAAATAATAACAACAATACACAGTAAATAAAAGACAAACACTAACCACGGATACTCTAAAAGCTGGTACGAATGGCTGTGATATTTGAGCAGGTTTTAAGCGTTGATTTGTAAATACATCCAGCACACCCACAAAACCTAACATAGTATAAAAAGCTACACTGGTTGGCACCGTATCAAATACAAACATATTTTGTCCTAAGTAAGCTATCAAACCAGAAACCAATACACAAAATTCAAGCAAGGACAAAAAATCTTGTTTATATGCATTAAATAAAATTTTTAGCATTAAACAAATCAGACTTACATAAAAAATAAAATTTATTATTCCACCGGTTACTAAAATTTCCAAAGGATAATTATGTGGCTTATCGAACCAGCTTCTGTCATATTTATAACTTTCTGGATTGTAATATTTATTGGAAATCACATAATAATTTTCTGGTCCAACCCCCAATAATGGATAATCTTTAAACCCGCGCAAAGCCGTTTGCCATTGAATAATTCTGGAACTGGTATTGGTATCACGTAATTCAAAAACTCTTCGAATGGTACTCCCCTTAGGCAATACTTGTGGTTGCCAAAACAAATAACCAAAAAATCCGCTACAAATTACAATAAAGATAATCCCCTTTTGTCTTAATGCCCTACTGGTGTTTAAAAATATATATAAAATTACCCCCATAGCCAAACCTAACAAAACACCAACCAACGCCCCTCTAGTTCCGCTTTGTAACATAGCCACTAAAAACAGACCGCCCAAAATACCATAAATAATTTTGCTTTGAGTTTTAGACTGATTTAACAAAAAATAAAAACACAAAAACATAGGCACAATGGCAAATGCCCCTAAATAAATGGGATTACCCAAAGTAGAAGAAGCTCTACCCGGTAAACTAGGGTCTAAAACCAAAGTTGGTCCACCCAGCCAACCCACTACACCATTAGCGCAGATGATAAAACTAGTAAAAATAAAAAACTGCAGTATTCTAAATAAATATTTAGAAGACACTTGACCTAAAAAGTGTATGTAAAAATACAACAGTGCCAAATGGGTTACATAAAATGCTCCACCCATTCTTTCAAAATTACCAAACACACTCTTTAAAATATTATCTCCAAAGAATGCCGAAAGCCAAGTGGTTAAAACAAATCCAATCACGCAAAAATTAATAGGCCTTTTTAAATTTGGCCTATCTTCTGGCTTTGAAAGTAAAAAATATATATAAAAAGGCAAAGCCAATTCTATCGCTATCCGTAAAACAAACGCCTTTGTGGTTACATAAGGAAATAATAATTCCTTACTCACCCACAATGGCGAAGTTAACGCCAAACACACCAAAGTAAAAAAAATATTAAAAATCCACTTGTGATATTTATCTGTCATATTTATCAAAGAAAGTATTCAAATCTAAAATTACCTCACCCTCTGCTAATTGTAAATCAGACTGATTTACCCAAACCGCATCTTTGTCTTTTAAACCCCAAGCCGTATAACTCTGCCAGTCAAAAAATGGATTTCTCTGATTACCCAACAACCACCAAAATGCTTTCCCTTGTTTTATAATACTCCCACTCGGATGAGATTGCCTCATATTATTTATTTCCTTACCCAATGGGTAGTCTTTTAAGTTTAACTTAAAAGCTAAACTTAAGTCAAAACCCATACGTTTAGCAAGGGCAAAAGACTTAAATGGTTGCTTTTCAAAATTTTCGGAAATTAAATACAATTTCTTATTTATATCATAAATTAATGTTCCTGGTCTGGCTTTTATTATTCTACCCAAAGGTAGAGTCTTTTGTTCTTCATTAATTGGTTTTACCTCTTGGAATGTAAAACCATAACTTAAAAATTCTACTTGGCTCGCAAAAGGTCTTTTGGTGTGATTGATTACTAAATAAACTGTGCCTTCTTCTAAGAATAACTGGTAATTTGTAGTTTTTGGCACATTAAAAACACTAGTGGTAGTTGCCAATCCCAAAACTTGAGGCAAAACTTCTGGTAATCCTATATTAGGAGAACTTATAGCTGAATTAGTATCCCTGCCCCCGCCAATATTTCCCCCACCACCACTACCACCAGCTAAAATGACTGCTGGTTCTTTATCTTCAGCTAAAATAATAAAATTTATACTTTGAGAACTCTCTTTATTACCTACTCTATCCACCCCATAAAATTCTAAGGTATGTTCGCCCACAGACGCAATACTAACTTCAGTAGAAGTAGGATATAAAATATACCCTTTTTTATCTAATTGATAATAAATACTTAAAAGCCCAGAAGTTTCAGTTTCTTGCCCTTCTAAAATCACATCTGCTGATTCTAATTTAATTTTTACATTACCCTTATATTGATTGACTTTACTTAAAATCCCACTAATGGTAGAAGTTGATACTGGGGGTGTGCTATCTTTAGCTTGCTGAGAATTTAAGATAGCCGAAGGCTTTATCACACGGTCATCACTCGTAAAATTTATTGTTTGATTATTTTCCTCATTAATAAGTAATTGAGCAGTTGAGGTAGCAGTTATTCCAATAGAGTCGTAGTGAGCAGTAGTGATAGTTTGTCCATTTTCAATAATGCTTGTATTTAAACTAAAAGTGCCGGCATCTGTGGCTACTAGCTTAATAGTAAAAATTTGATCTTTGGGTAAAAACACAAATTTTTCTTCCCCAATAATATCATAAGCTACACCTGGAATTTGATTTTCAAAATTTCCATCTGACAAGGGCCCGGTATGATTACCTTGGGAATCATAAATGTGAATATCTACTGGACTGTGAAT
>CAZFXC010000051.1:0-6007 GCA_964522815.1 uncultured Candidatus Saccharibacteria bacterium | reverse complement strand
ATTGCAAAAAATCCAATTGCGAATTGTTTTTCACATCGCTTTGCCTGAAAGTTTCCGTAAAATACCCACGATCATCCGCAAATCTGGCAAATTTTATAACTTTAACGCCCGAGAGAGCTAAAGTTTTAATGTCTAAGATTCTCATAATAATTATTCCGGGAAATTTTTTGCTACCCTATTAAACTTTAATAAATATTTAATAAAACTTTTCATTCTTAATTTAAAATTTGGTTTGACCGAAGAACCTGGCCAATATTTTACAGGATGGCTAAAATCATATTTAGAATTAAAATTCACATATAATGTCGGGTCAAGAATTATCTTCATTGAAAAAAACTGTCTTAAATCCACAGGCAAAATATGCTTAGCAGAGAAAACTGTATGTGGAACCTGTTCTGCTCCACCCTCTTTTAAATTTCTAAGTCTTTCCTCTCCCAAAAGCGAAATATTTTCTTTAGAAGTTGCTAAAAAATCTCCGTAGCCAGTATAAATACACTCTTCGCCTTCAATTTTAAGAGGATAAATTTTTTTTAGCTCTTCTTCTAAATACCGATAAACCCTGCTACTTGAAAGACTATCTGGCACGTCTTTATAAAAAAATGGGAATACATCTTTTTGACTTGCTCGATTTTTTCGTCTTAAAAAAGCAAACGGATTACCTATCATGCCATATTGCCCCCGACCAACATGCGAAGCGATTACGATATCCGTAGGCATACATAAAATGTCATAATCTTGAACAATCCAAAAATCAATTTCCGGGTAATTTTTGGCAGCATCGGCCCAAACTAAAAACTGTTGTCCTAAAATACTACCACCTGCACCCTTGCCCAAATAAGGCATTAACTTAAAATTTTTGGTTTGCTCAAAACAGTCTGGTTTTACTGTTATCTGATTATAGGCCAGGACTAAAAATTCTGTTTTTGAAGGTAAGTAAAAATTTTTTAACGGCAAAATTAAATCCTGTCTATGGGTTAAAATTAACCTTCCTATTTTCATACTATTTCAATTTTTTTAAATTATCTGAGTTTTTTAAAAAGTTGTCTAAATCTTCTGGTGTCCCCCAACTGTACATCTTTTCTGCACCAATTTCAAAAATTTTATATTTTTTATCTTGTAAAATCAATTCGTTAAAAACAGGGCAAACATAAAACTCATTATTGGTACGAATGTCTTTTCTAATCATGTTTTCCGCACCAAATACAAAATCCGAACCTTTTGTATAATAGTAAATTCCAACTGTTGCATCATTACTAATGGGATTTTTTTCCGCTGTTTCCATTACAAAACCATCTGCGCCGAGTTTAACAAAAGACCATTTTGGGTGAGTGGATTTAAAAGTCATAATTAAGCCGTCCAAACCAACAACTTCTGTGGCATTAATAAACTGGTTTATATCCACATCTACAAACTGGTCAGAATTAGCAATAATTAAAGGCTCACTGGTATTAATATGCTCTTTTGCAAGTAAAACCGTACAAACAGCTCCCTCTGTCGAGGCATTTGAAATAACTACCTTGCAATTAGGCGCAATTAACTGAAGCATAGAACCAAGTTTGTATTGCTCATAATGCTCACGCCTACATACAAAAATAAAACGATGATCTTTTTTGGGAGTTAAATTTTTTACTACTCGCTGAATCATAGGCTCGCCACTAATTTCTATTAAAGGCTTAGGAAATGTATAACCTTTTTCCACAAATTTTTTTCCAGATCCAGCCATTGGCACAACAATGTTAAGCATAAATATTAAAATTAATTATGGATGTTCGACTTTGCAATTTTGCAAAAAATATTTTAAATCTTCTGGAGTGCCTAAACCCCAAACTTCTGGCAATAATACTGCCTGCAATTTTAAACCTTTATTTATTAAACGCTGATAAAGGGGTGCAATATAAAATTCTTCCACACCCGAAGGACCACTTACCTCATTTTTTTCTATAACTTCTTCCACTTCCGATAAAAAATATTTAGCTTTAGAAAAATAATAAGCTCCAATGTTAGCCGGAGCGCCTTTTTCCATAAGCCCTGGGTCTTTTTCCCCTACTTGAATAATTTCATCCGTCCTATCCTTAAGTAAGGAATAACTCCAACGAGCCACACCGTCTTTTGGCGGAACAAAAACCGGAATGACCCCGCAAATACCCGGCCATAGATTAATAATTGCTTTTTCCAAAATCGAACCGTCAAAATAATGATCGGAGTCGGAAAAAATTACACCCTCCTCTGGGTTTAAAAATGGTTTGGCCTGATAAGCTGTTTCTGCTGCCCCTCGAGTAACTTTAGACAAGACTACAATATTTACCTTCTCTGAATAAATTTCTTTCAACTGCTTTTGAATGCCAAATACTTCATCGTGTTCCTGTAAAATAATAAATACTATGTCTTGGGGTATAATTTTAATAGAGGAATTCACCATTTGTCCCGGATGCTCCACAAAGGGTAGTGAGCCTGTGGCCCATCTTACCATAGGCAAACCTCTAACATTAATAAAAGGTTTGGGTTTTTTAAATTCAGGATTTTGATCTGATACTTTAGTAAACCTAGTTCCCAAGCCGGCCATCGGAATGACTAATTTCATAAATTAAAACAAGTAAGGTAAATGCTCTTTAAAAATATAAAAATTTACATCATTGGCGTTGTCTACAACTATTACCTTTGCACCCGAAGCTTTTGCTGCCGCCACTCCATGCGGAGCATCTTCCACAATGACCGTTTCATCTGGCTTAATACCTAACTTTTCCATTGCCAGTTGGTAAATTTCCGGATGCGGCTTATTTTGCTTAACATCTTGATTTGAAAGCATTAAATCAAAATAGTCTTTAAGCATAGCATTAGTAAGCATTACTTCCACTGTTTCGCGAATCGAATTGGAACAAACTGCTAGTTTTAACCCAGCATTTTTTAGTCGCTTGAGCATTAACTGCTTATCAAAAGCTGGTCTGACTTCGCCATGCAAGGCCCTGCGCGTGTGGTTCTGTTTTAGATCATAAACTAAATTATGCAAATCCCTGGGAAAATTTTTGTCCTCAGAAAGTTTTTCCAATTTTCTTAAAGTCGGCAAACCATTGTAAAAAGAATCATGTTCTTTCCGACTAATGTTAAAACCGAAAACTTGCAAAGCTTTATTTAAGGCATCATAATGCCATTCGCGCGCATCCACCAAAACGCCATCTAAATCAAACAAAATCGCTTTAATCATAAAAGCATTATCCCAAAATTCTCCTCAAAAGTAAAGAGTAGTCAGTACAAATACCATCAACCTTCCATTTTATAAAATCTTTAAATCTGCTTTCGGTTTCAGCCAGTGAAAAATTGTGCAAATCTGGGCCGATGCAATAAACGATTCGGCCTGCATTTTTTAATACCTGAATATCTTCTTGCTTTACCCATAAACTGTCAAACTCATCTAACCAAATAATTTTGGAATTTTTGATTTGTAAAGCTCTCTCCACAGATTCCATACGATCACTCACTCTTACTGCACACTCCAATTTTGGCTCATACTGGTGAATAGAATTTATATAACTCTGTGGTTCAATACCTAAAAATTCAATGTCAAAATCAAATAAAAAAATATTCCCAATAACCTCTTGTGCTTTTAAAAACTCCACTAAATCTTTTTCATAACCCAACTCCTTAATATTTAAAGCAATTTTTGCATTATTACTTTTCCAAAATTTGGCGTGTTGAATTGCGTTATTTTCCTCAGTTAAAATATTTTGCGGGTCATGAGAAATATAAAATTCCCCGCTTGGTAACCTGCGAATATCTGTTTCAAAAAAAACAAACTCATTAAGTGCAAATTTTAATTGGCTTAGAGTATTTTCCGTTTCTTTATTTTTACCTTGAGTTAAATAACGATGCGAAATAATTTCCATACCTACTTTAACTTAAGCTTAATTTTTCCTAAAAATAACATAAACAAATCCCAATCTTCTGGTTCAAAAAATCCAAATAATTTGTAAAGTGCAATAAAAAAAAGTACACTTAGTGGCCCAACTATAATTAATATGGTCCTGCTAATTATAACAGGAGCTACAAAATAGTGCATTAAAAAATAAAATACAACCGATGTTACTATCAACTTAAGGTAAAGGTCTAGATAGAATTTGAGCTGTCCGGTAATAATCAGATACTTTTTTTCAGCCCACCAAAACACAAAAGGAACCATGGTTGCTGCTCCGAAATATGCCCAAGCTGCACCCAAAATACCCATACGTGGCAAAAAAATAACCAATAAAATAATATTTACAAAGGCCATACCCAGCGACACCGAGGCAATAAACTTTACCTTATTTAAGCCAAGAAGAAAGTTGGTCAAAGGACCAAGTAAAGACAACAAAAAATAAGTTGAGGCCAAAATAACTAATATAGTATTACCTTTTTCTGCCAAATCACGATTAATCCAAAATTCCAAAATTTGGTGAGAAAAAACCGTTATGGCTACGGTGCACGATGCCGCAAAAATTGTAGCAGTCCTAAAAAACCTGAAATAAATAATTTTCAGTCTCTCAAATTGTCCTGAACCAGCAACTGAACTAGTTAGCGGAAAAAGTACCCCGGTGATACTACCTATAACCCCCGAGGTTTTTTGAGCCACATTTCCTGGTAAACTATAATAAGTCAGACTGGCAGGATCAAGAAAAATCGGAATGATCAATCTGTCCAGCTGTGTTAAAAAACTATTGGCTATATTGGAAACTGCGGCCAAAAGACCGAACTTATAGGAAAATTTTATTGCTTCACTGTCCCAGCCAAAACCAAAATTAATATCCGGGAGCAGTTTTTTACTCTCACGCCTCAAAAATATTGTCTGCCCAATAACTGCTAAGATATTTAAACACAGAATTACTTTTAATTTGTAACCTAAGAGGACAGCTATTAACATAGCCAAATTTAATATTGTTGTTTGGCTCAGACTTGCCCGGGCGACTATATCGAACCTTTGTAACGCAGCTGGCGTGACTGAGTAAACAATATTAAAAGCTGTAATTAAATTTAGAAAGCCAGCTAAAAGAAAAACAGTAAATATATGCTTTTCGCTCCCCAGACTAATATGAAATGCGGGCAGAAAAAATGCGCCGACTAATAAAAAAACTAAAAAACTCACAATCCCAATTATTAAAAACATGCTATTAACTGAACGAATAAGAGTTTGTAGTTTAACAAACTCAGCACGCGCATGGTATTCAGAAATATACTTAATTAGTGCCGTGGAAAGTCCTAAATCCAGCAAACCCAAAAAACCAATAATCGTATTAACCAAAACATAAACCCCATAGTCAGTATAGCCCAACCGCTTTACCACCACGGGAATTACAAAAATAGAAAAAACAATTGGGAATACATAAGTAATAAAAGTGTAACTGGAATTTTTTAGGGTCTTATACGAAAGCGAGTCGATATCCATTTTAGCGGTTCTCCAAATACCAATTAATAGTATTTTTTAGTCCTGTTTCAAAATCCACCTTGGACAGAAATCCAAATTCTTGCTTAGCTTTGCTCACATCTAATTTTCGACGTGGCTGACCATCTGGCTTGCTGGTATCCCAAACAATACTCCCTTTAAAATCAGTTAATTTGGCAATTAACTTCACTAAATCTTTAATGCGAATTTCAAAATTGGTACCCAAATTCACCGGTTCGGGCTTATTATATTTGATGGTCGCTTGTACAATTCCGCGAGCGGCATCTTCGACATAAATAAATTCTCGACTAGCTTTGCCCGTACCCCAAACTACCACTTCTGATTGATCATGCTTTTTGGCATCCATAAATTTTTGTATTAAAGCAGGGATGACGTGAGAAGACTCGGAATTAAAATTATCTCCAGGTCCATACAAATTAACCGGTAATAAATAAATACCATTAAATTTATATTCTTGCCTATAGGACTGAAGTTGAGCTAACAACATTTTTTTTGCTAGCCCATAAGGCGCATTGGTCTCTTCCGGATAGCCTGCCCATAAATCGGCTTCTTTAAAAGGAATATGCGGAGGAAATT
>CAZFXC010000050.1:1927-6067 GCA_964522815.1 uncultured Candidatus Saccharibacteria bacterium | reverse complement strand
ATGCCCCGAATGTGCGCAGTCTGCGGTAAAACTTACAGCAGAACCATAAAAAGATCCCACTCCATGAGGCCATCCATAAAACGGTTGCTTCCAAATTTGCAATACTCAATTTTTGATGGTCAAAGAGTTAAAGCTTGTGCTCGTTGTATAAAGACCAAAGGCAAAAGCAAATAAGCCACTTAAATTTCCCCCGCTAATCGGGGGATTTTTTAATGCCAAGTTACCAACGCTTTTCTTGCCTCAGGCACCATTTCCACCCACACCACCCCGGGGTTTAAGGCGATCTCTTGATTGTCTAAAGTTAAAAATTTGGTCTGCTGATTTTGGTATTGCCATTTACCGTTGATAGCTTTTCCATCTAAAAACACCACGGCTTCCCCTTGCGTGTTTAATTCCATATCCAGAGAGCCAATGGTATCAGTTTCGGTTGGCACGGTTTTTACATATTGCACTAAAATATTTTTAGCTTCAATCGGCTGTTGATTATTCTCATCGCGGTCAACTTGTTTGGCAATGGTTCTTAAATAGCTATTGGTTTGGGGTTGGTATTGCCAACTAACTGCATAAGAGGCTTGAGAAAAATCAATGTTTAGTCTCTGGATGGCCAGCTCTGAAACTGGCGCTTCTGACTTAAATATCCAATGGGAATTTCCCGTCCAATCTTGAGCTTTTAAATTTTCTGCCAGACTTTTTAAACGTTTGACCGAAGTATAAGTGTTATGAGGCATTTCCCGATTTTTCACCCGCTGAAAAGTTTTAGCATGAAAAAATTCATCTACATCTAAAATTTCCGGATATTTTTGATTTTTTATATTTGCCAAAGCATCACTATTACCGCCCACGTGAGCAAATATCGCTTGCCAATCATTGGCTAATTGAGCAAAATAAGTCCGAGCAGACCTCACCGGCCCAATTGCTGTAGTCGCCTGAGTTTGGTACAAAGCTAAAAACCGAGTAATTCCGCCTTCGGCCACAGTTTCATACACCACATCGGCCTCACTTAAACCGGCTTGGGGCCTGGCATCCGGATGATTTTCTACTACCACCGCCAAAGGCCTCGCTTGACTGATGGACTTATTGACTATTTTACCATTAATACTAAAATATTTTTCTGCTGGCTGAGTTTGACTGGTGGATGTAGGTAAAATCTTTTTTGACTGATTGGAATGGTACTTTTTCCAAGCCAAAAAACCCATTAAACAAATACCAAAAACAATAAAAAATAAGATTATTTTTTTCATTAACATTCACCTTAAGCGTTGGCTGGCTCTACGTCTGGCAAATTTTCTCTATGAAGCCCATCTTCACAATTACATTCGTGTAAAGGCTCATTAAAAAAATTACAACTCTCCGCTTCGCAGTTTTGAGCATGGTCCGACACGCCTCCGCAAGTGCCGGCACATACGTAATGAGGATTTTCGTTAGACATAAATTTGGTTGTTAAATTATTAATTAAGGACATACGCATCACCACCTACCGGACGGGCAGAGCCCGATCCTTCAGGTGGCTTTTGACCAAGTACTTCGTTATTTTGCTACACTTTTTTTCGCCGTATGAAGCATACGTCTCCAAAAATTCTCGCAAAAATGCCTTGTCCTTGGTCAAATGCGTAAGTCCTATGATTATTGATTATGATTTCCGCCCA
This sequence comes from uncultured Candidatus Saccharibacteria bacterium, assembly GCA_964522815.1. Lineage (GTDB taxonomy): Bacteria > Patescibacteriota > Doudnabacteria > UBA920 > UBA920 > JBBTRN01. The sequence continues at coordinate 4,421 of CAZFXC010000050.1, read as the reverse complement.
CCCAACCACGATTTTTAGAGTTTCTCATGGCTTCGGTTTCGTCCGGTCGTTTATAATCATCTTCCAACCGCACAGTAACTCCGGTTTCAGGTGATGAACTTTCCAAAAAATAGCTGTCCTCAATGGCTTCTACTCTGTGTTTTTGAAACTTTTGCACCAAATACCCTTTTTGTAATTCCATAGGAATTTTTTCAATTTCACCTTGGGAATTTTCCAGCCAAATTAGCGCTTTCCCACTATACAAACAAATGACTTCTTCTTTTTCGTCATGATATTGAAAAGATGGCTTTTTGCCGGCTTGCACAAATAAAATCTTTCCGGTATGAGGAAAAGTTTTGGGAGTAAATAAAATTTCAAAACCCCAAGGCTTTTCTACCCGAGTTTGCTCAGGTTGAGTGGTAAAATTTGATTGCGTATTCATAAACTTATGATATCAAAAATTGACCGAGGAGCCAAGTAAAATATCAAAGATGGTCTTTGTCTTTTAAATCAAACAAAGACCATCTTTGAAAAAAACACCAATACTAATTTAATGCCAAACACCGATAATTGCTCCTGAAGCCAAGAGCGTAAAGAGCATATTGCCAATACCTAACCAAAATAAACCCATTTTACCACCCCAAATGGCATCCCCAAATTTTACCGGCACCACAAACCCGAGCCAAACCAAGAAAGCTACTTGTAAACCACCCACTAAAGTTAACGTTTCCAAGACTTCAATCAACCAAGCTAAAACATAAAAACACAGGATACTGGAAACAATTTGCATAACATAAGTCTTCCACATCCCCTTTTGCATCTTCACCATTTCTTCGGGTGTAAGTTTATCCATCCCCATAAGGGCAATAAACTTTTTACCAAATAATGGCCCATACCACACACTCCCAATAACCATGCTCGACACCGCAGACACTAACACTGCCCAAAGATTTACCGAAACATCAAAACCCATAAATCTCACCACCTTTCTTTTAATTTTTCCACTCCCTGTCTAACAAACCCATAATAATGGTATCGTAAAATTTCCCATTATAAAAATTATGCTCTCGCCTCACAGCTTCTTTTTTAAACCCCAATTTTTTATACAAACCAATCGCTCGTGTATTATAACTGTAAACATCCAGCTCAACTCGGTGCAGTTTTAATTTTTTAAATCCATAATCCAAAATCAGCTTGGAGGCTTCTTCCCCATAACCCTTACTCCAATAATTTTTATCGCCAATAATTATCCCAAAGCTCGCATTCTTATTGCGTTTTTGAATGCTCTCTAAAGAAATGGCTCCAATATGCACGCCATCTTTGGTGTCAATACAAAAATGTAATACGTCTTTGACTTTGCCTTTTATTCTATCTAAAATATATTTTTTCTCCTTAGCTAATGTAATACCCCGCACAAACATAAATTTATTTACGCTCTTGTCATTAAACCACTTTACAAACCGCTTGGCATCGCTAAGCTTTACGGGTCTTAAGAGGACTTGTTTACCGGTTAAAATCATATTTTTACTTTTGACACTTTTTACAAATTCCAAAAAATTCCAAACTATGACTACTAATATTGGCAAACCCGGAAGTTTTTAAAGCGGTTTTTTCCAATTGGTTATGGTGAGCAATTTTTACATCTACAACCAAACCACACAGCTGACAAATTGCGTGGTGATGATGAGCTTGATTGGCTAATTCAAAATAGGCTTCTTTTTGATCTAAAAAAATTCTTTTAACCAAACCCAATGCCACCAAATTTTCCAAATTCCGATAAACCGTAACAATGTCGGATTTTATTTTTTGACAAATGTCCTTAACCCTTAGGGGCTTGTGGGCATGCTCTAAAATATCTAACAACCGAACCCTTATGGGGGTAACTTTTAATTTACCCGCTTTTAAGGACTTAGAAATTTTTTCCTTGTGGATATTACACACTGTTTGCATACAGAAATTATAGAATAAAACTTGCGATTAGCCAAATAATTTGATGGCTGGCTAAAAAATAGGTTTACAAACGTCATCTGAGTATTTATGTAATCTGTAATTTATGGATATTGACAAATGCAAATGATTTGCATTAAGATATGTAAGCGATGCTGTTACTATTGTTTTTGGCGCTTTTGTCCGCCCCATGGTGCGCCCTGGGGCAAGATGGGCACGACCACGGCTTTTCGCGCCGTGACGTGCCACAACAACACGAAGGAGGACTGGAAGACCTCCTAAAAAACCTTCCCGCGGGGTTTCAGGCCGTGGTCGTGTACCCGGGCCCCCTGCCCGGGACATACGACCAAATCCGAAGAAACTACCCTCCACCCCTCTGGCACGACCAAAAGGTGGTGTGGGGAGTGGGAGCCTGGTCTGACTGGAAAAATCAACAGACTCAAACCGCTGTATTTTGTGTCCTGCCCGGAGCTTGGGCAGGGCAGAAGGTAGACAAGATTGGCTACTACGTGTGCGCAGATGGCCGTGCGCACAAGGTAGCAATAATTCAAAAAAAAGGGTTTTTTGA
>CAZFXC010000050.1:0-1827 GCA_964522815.1 uncultured Candidatus Saccharibacteria bacterium | reverse complement strand
CAAAAAACCGTCCGCAACTTAAGTGACGCCGGTGATTTTGCCAGCACAGCGGAAGTTCATTTAGGCGAAGAGGTGGAATTTAAATTAGAAATTAAAAGCGCCAACGGCATCAATATTGTGGATGCCGTAGTTAGCGACACCTTCCCCTCTCACTTATTAGAATATCTTCCCGGCAGTTTGACTGTAAATGGTCAAAACGCTCAAACCGGTTTAACCAGTGGGGGTTTAAGATTTACCAGCATTACGGCATCCCCGACTGTAATTATGTATAAAGCTAAAACCATTCAAAGCGGACAAAGCCAAGATACCGCCTCAGCCACGGCCCAAAACGCCAACCCGGTGTCCAGCGCCACCACCCTTACAATACCCGCTCGTTCTCATGCAAACCCCAATCCCCCAACCGGCAATACAAACCCTAATCCAACTCCCAACGGGACTGTGACCAATCAAAATTTAATTGATGAATTAGAAGAACATGCCTGCTTACACGTGCAAAACGGACCGGATAGAGCTATTTCTGCTTCTGCTCAAATTCAAGGTGCGCCAGACGCATCTCGTTCTCATACTAGATTTAATATCTCTCTACCCAACAACCAAAACTATGTTGCTTTTACACCCCCCACATCCGGCGATTACATTTTTTTACTTAACCAAAACCTGCCGGTAAAAATTACCAATTCCTCGGGTGGAGAAATTTCTTTAATGTCCGGATCTTCCGCCACCTGTCCCAGCGCAGTCAAAAAAGTCATTGCGGAATTAAATAATGGCACTTACTACTTACAATTCAGCGGGGGCAGTGGAGCTGTAAATTTAGTTGTCGAGCGCGCAGAACATAACATCTTTAATCCAGGCAATGTTGCGGGAACCAACACTTTTACCTCACCCGAAACCGGAGCCAATTCCTTATTGTCTGCTTTGCTGTTTGGAGCTATAATAAGTTTAATTACTCTTTTTGCTATCAAACAAATTAACTAATTATGCCTATCCACATTTGGACTTATTCACTACTTAGCGTTATTGCGGTAAGTTTAATTTCATTAGTTGGTATTATCAGCTTAATTACTGGTAATGATAAATTAAAACCCTGGCTTCTGCCTTTAGTAAGTTTTTCTGCCGGTGCTCTCTTAGGTGATGTCTTCATCCATATCTTACCCGAAATTGCGGAAAGTGGTTGGACCAATTCAACCGGCATTTGGCTTCTTTCTGGCATAATTATTTTTTTTATTTTAGAAAAATTTATCTTTTGGCACCATTCCCACAGCGAACACAACGAAGCGGTCCACTCTTACACCTACTTAAGTTTAATTAGCGATGGTTTGCATAATTTTATAGATGGTATGGTTATTGCCGCTGCTTATTTAACAAATCCGACTTTGGGCTTAGCCACCACGTTAGCCGTAATCTTTCACGAAATTCCCCAAGAGCTGGGCAACTTTGCTATTTTAGTACACGGCGGTTTTTCTAAAACCAAAGCCCTGCTCTATAATTTTATTTCGGCTTTAACCGCAATCGGCGGTGCGTTAATCGTGTTATTACTGTTTAAAAACTCAGAAATATTGTTAACTCCCCTCTTGGCAATTTCGGCTGCCAGTTTCATTTATATTGCTATGAGTGACCTAATCCCGCAACTGCAAAAGGAAGAAAATAAAACAACCGCCCTTACTCATTTAGTCTGGTTTATTGTAGGAATTGTAGTAATGTGGGCTTTGTTATTATTTGAATAATAAAAAAACTAAAACAAAATTTTACCTAGATTAGTCTTTGGCTCATCAATTGAGCTTTTTTATTTTGTGCAAAGCCATCCACACATTTAACCTTGATAAAAAA
>CAZFXC010000049.1:0-6169 GCA_964522815.1 uncultured Candidatus Saccharibacteria bacterium | reverse complement strand
TATGTTTTTAAAACGTTTAGAAATTCAAGGTTTTAAATCTTTTGCCAACCGCACGGTTATGGAGTTTGCGCAAGGCATGATTGCCGTGGTAGGCCCTAACGGGAGTGGAAAAAGTAATGTGGCCGACAGTTTGAGGTGGGTGTTGGGTGAGCAATCTGCCAAACTAATAAGAGGTAAGAAAGCCGATGATGTAATTTTTGCCGGCAGTGAAAAAAAATCCAAAATGGGTTTTTGTGAAGTAGTGGCAACTTTTGACAATAGCGACAAACGGATTCCGTTAGACTCGGCGGAAGTGGCGATTGGGAGAAGAATTGACCGAGCTGGCAATAGCGAATATTTGCTCAATGGAGCAAATGTTCGGCTGTTAGATATTATTGATTTGGTGTTAAAAAGTAATATTGGCACCTCGCGTTACACCGTAATTGGGCAAGGGACAATTGATCAAATGATTTTAGCTGGTCCCCCGGAAGTAAAAAATTTATTGGATGAAGCTAGTGGGGTAAAAACGTATTATATTCGGCGAGATAAAACATTAAGGCGATTAGAACAAACCGCACAAAATCTGATGAGAGCCGAAGATTTGATTGCGGAAATTGCTCCCAGACTTCGCTCGTTAAGACGACAAGCCAAAAAAATGGAAGAACGCGCGGTAGTGGAGCAAGAATTAAAAGTTTATCAATTAGAATATTTTGGTAAGACTTTTTGGAGTTTAAAGCGAGAAATTGACAAATTAGCTAAAGCTATTCAAACGTTGGAAGAAGAAAGAGAACAAAAAGCTATTGAAGTTAAAGACTTGCAAAAACAAGCCGAACACGAAGAATTAAGTAAAAGTGGAGCTTTCTCGCAATTTAAGGCTATTCAGGCTGAGTTAAATGTGTTTCAAAGTAAGAAAAATCGACTGCTAGAGGATTTGAGTTTAATTAGAGGTAAGATGCAGAGTCAAAAACAAACCGGTGTGGTTGATGCTTCTACTCTAAAATTAGAGGAACATCAGCTAAAAATTAAATTAGAAGAAGTTAATAAAAAAATTGCTTTGGTTATAGAAGAGCAGGAACAGGAGAAACAAGATTTTCAAGAGGCCACAGCCGTCTTGAGTAATTTGAATATACAGTTAAACAAACTGTATGAATTATTGCAAAATCCCAATACGGTTGATTGGGATGGGTTTAATCGGGAATTGGTTGTGCTAGAAAATTCTGTAAATGATTTTTATGGCAAAATCTCTTCGGGGAAGCCCTGGGAAGAAGTTCGGGTCTCCATAGAAACTTTTAAGGGCATTTTTGGAAATTTTAGAAATTTTGTCGGAAAATCCTTTAGAGATCCTCAGGCTGGAGCGCATTTGCAGGCTGAGTTAAAAAAGGTATTGAGGGACAAGGAAGATTTAACGGCTAAAATCCAGAAATTGGAATTATCGGCATCTAAAAATAAAATTACTTTGGAATTCTTGGAAAAAGAAAAACAAAAATTACACCAGGAACAGTTGCAATTAGATTTAGAATTAAAAAAGTCTGCCAGTGGCAGTTTTGACGAATTCGTCAAAAGTTTGATTTTAGACGAAGCTAAAATCAGTCAGGAGGTGGAAAGTTTAAGTCAAGAAATTTCCCAACTAGAAACTTTATACAAAACTCAGAGCTCAGAGCAAGAAGAAAAGCAAAAAAAATTACATGACTTAGAAAGCCAGCTCAGAAGAGCGCAAGATGGGTGGTCACAACTGAAAGATCAAATTTCTAGTTTACAAATCGAAAAGGCTAAGGTGGATACTCAGGCTGAAGTGTTAAGACAAGAAGTGGTGGGGATTTTGGGCGAATCGGCTTACGAGAGTCTGTTGGCAAAACCAGTGGAATCGACTACTCCGGAATTGGAACAGAAGCTTATTAAGTTAAAGCAACAGCTAGACACAATTGGCGGTATGGATGAATTAACTTTAAAAGAATATCAGGAAACCGAGGCTCGTTATACTTTACTGGGTGAGCAGATTGAAGATTTGAAAAAAAGCATGCAAGATTTAAAAAATATTTTAGATGAATTAGATCAACAAATCAAAATTAAGTTTAATCAAGCTTTTGAAAAAATTAATGAAAAGTTTGAACATTATTTCAGAATTTTATTTAATGGCGGTCGGGCGTATTTGAGTCTGCAAAAATCTGACGATAAGTTAGAAACTGATGAAAATAATGAAACGGATGAAAAGCAAGAGGCAACGAGTGAGTTAAGACCGGAAGAGAAGTTAGTGAAAAAATATGAAAAAAGTTCCAGCAATATTATTGGAGTCGATATTAAAGCTACTCCGCCGGGAAAGAAGTTGGCCAGCTTGCAGGCGCTTTCGGGCGGTGAAAGATCTTTAACTTCCATTGCCTTATTGTGTAGTTTGCTCACCTGTTTCCCTTCGCCTTTTGTGGTTTTAGATGAAGTGGATGCAGCTTTGGATGATGCGAATACGATTCGTTTTGCTCAAATTCTCTCTGCTTTGGCTCATTCTACACAATTTGTCACAATAACTCATAATAGGGAAACTATGGCTCATGCCAATATCCTTTATGGGGTAACTATGGGAGATGATGGGGTAAGTAAGTTGTTGTCTGTAAAATTAGAACAAGCCAAACAGTTTGCTAAATAAGCAATGGAAAATCACCGCCATTACTCCGCTTTAAGCCAATCTTCTTTGGGTTGACGGCAGGTGAGTTTATTGGTAAAATATACCCACGCTCAAAAAAAGATAAATTAATTTATACAGATATATTAATGCAAAGAGTTTATCGATTACCGCAGATAGGTTTTATTTGTAGGCATCTGTAGATTCGGATTCATTCGTATATCAGAATACATATTTCATGTTAACCATAAGATTACAAAGAGCCGGTAAAAAAAATCAAGCTGATTTTAAAATTGTCTTAGCCGAAAAAGAAGCTCCAGTGAAAAAGAAACATTTAGAGGTTTTAGGGGCTTATAGTCCAAGAAAAAAAACTTTTAAAGCTGTAGAAGAAAGAATTAAATATTGGATTTCGCAAAGAGTTGAGATGAGTCCCACAGTTCATAATTTGTTGGTAAGTAAAGGTTTGTTAGATGCTAAAAAAGTTAAGGCGTTCAATACACCAAAAAAACCTGTGGAAGCGGAAAAAGTGGAAGCCAAAACTGACGTTGTTGCCCCAGCCGAAACTCCAGCTGAAGCTCCTAAAGCCGAATAATTATTGACATCAGATATTAATTAGTTATAATTACGTAAAGATAGCACAGAGCTTTACCCCCACACTAAACCTTATAAGTTTTTCTACACGTACCAACTTACAAAGGTTATTCGCAAAAAATAGTTTAATGAAGTTTGGTGTGGGGGTAAAATAAAAGGTCGAAGCAGACCCCAGCACTAATTTTTATAAATCAGGATTGTTGCATACTAAGTGAGTAAGTAAAGTATGGCTAAAGATTGTGATTTGTGAAAATTAGTGCAGGGTGAAAAATCAGCTATCAGAAATATTTGAATATATGGAACAAGATCAGCAATTCGTAGAGTTTGTCGTCAAAGCTTTGGTTGATCATCCTGATGATGTAAAAACCGAAAGAACAGTTGACGAAATGGGTGTGCTTATTACTTTGCATTTAAATGCTCAAGACATGGGCCAAGTAATTGGTCGAAGCGGTCAAACTGCCAAATCAATTCGAACTCTTTTGCGAGTAGTTGGAGCTAAGCATAAAGCTCGAGTTAACTTAAAGATTTACGAGCCAGAAGGTTCTCATCGCGGACCAAGACGTGAATACGCTCCAAGAACTGGTGGTTATATGGGTGGTATGGGTCATACCTCTGCCCCTAGCGCTTCTAGTACCGATGCTATTGATGATTTTAAACTTTAGAACGCGGATCTGCACGCAGATTGTTACGCGGATATAAATCAGATTTACAAAAGATAACCTCATTTATTCGCTAAATTTGCGGAGAGTGAGGTTATTTTATTAGAATACAAATGTGTCTACTAAATACGAAAATCACTAAAGTACGAAAAAGCATAAATTTTAGATTTAGCAATTTGGCGACTTTAGTATTTAGTAGAAAATTTTTATGAAGAAACTTTCTATAAAAATTATTACACTCTTTCCTAAATTTATTGAAGATTTTGTAGAAAATTTTGGGATTATTAGACGTGCCCAAAAATTAAAATTATTGACAGTGAAAGCTATTAATTTGCGGAACTTTGGGGTTGATAAACGAGGCACGGTAGATGGCAGGCCTTATGGTGGGGGAGCTGGCATGGTGCTAAGAGCCGATGTACTTGTAAAAGCAGTTACATCAGCAGTCAGTAAACAGCAGTCAGTAAACAGAAAGAAACAAAGAGTTATTTTATTGACTCCGCAAGGGAAAAAGTTTCATCAAACAGATGCTCATAGACTGGCTAAGTATGATGAGTTAATTTTGGTTTGTGGTCGGTATGAGGGGTTTGATGAACGAATTAGAAAATTTGTCGACGAAGAAATTAGTCTGGGTGATTATGTCCTTATGGGGGGTGAATTGCCGGCTTTGGCCATTAGTGAAGCTGTTATGAGACTTCGTAAAGGAATTTTAGGCAAAGATGAATCAGCGGTTAAGGAATCTTTTTCTGACGGCGGATTAGAATACCCACAGTATACCAAGCCAGAAATACTAGAGATTAGAGATAAGAGATTCGGGAATAGAACATACAGGGTGCCAAAGGTTTTGCTCACCGGGCACCACAAAAATATAGAAGAGTTTAGGCAAAGTGAATCAATCAAAAGGACAAAAAAGAGAAGGCCCGATTTGGTAAAACAATAATTTTTAACATTCTATCAAGATATCATTCTATCAACGGATGATGAGGCTTGTTAAAGTGTTAGGATGATAAAATGATAATATGATTCACGAATTTATTGTTGAACAATTTAAAACTCGTTTAGATAAGTATTTGGCTGAGAAATTACCTACCATCAGTCGAAGTCAAATCCAGCGTGATATAGAAGCGGGGTTGGTTTTAGTGAATGGAGAAATTATTTTGGAAAGTAAATTTGTGGTCAGGAAAGGAGACGAAGTAGCTTATCAGCAGTCAGCTAATCAGTTATCAGAGAATCTGAAAGGCACTAATACTCCATTAAAAATTTTATATGACAATCATGGTTTATTAATTATAGATAAGCCAGCCGGTATGGTGGTGCACCCGGGGGCAGGGTTTAAAGGAGAAACTTTGGCTAGCGCGTTGCTTTATCAATTCAAAAATATTCATTTAGTAGGCGAAGAGCATAGACCGGGTATTGTGCATCGTTTAGATAAGGATACCAGCGGAATAATTCTAGTCGCCAGAACTCAAGCTATGTATGAGCATTTAAAAAATGCTTTTGCCGAGAGAAAAATTAAAAAGGAATATTTGGCTTTAGTGATGGGTAAAGTAGAAAAACCCCATGGGTTGATAGATTTACCCATTGGAAAAAGCCCAACGGATTTTAGAAAGCAAACCGTGCAGGATCCGCAGGATCCCAAAGAGGCGCTTACGGAGTATAAAGTTTTGGAGTATTTGGAGGGAGGTAAGGGGTTGACCCCGCCCTTCGCGAAGGGCGGGGTTGACGAATGCACCCTGCTTCTGGTAAAATTGCACACAGGTAGAACGCATCAGATTCGCGTTCATCTGAAAGCTATGGGGCATCCTTTAGTGGGTGATAGTTTATACGGAAGCCAAAAGTCAGATATAGAAGGGTTACATCGGCAGTTCTTACATGCTAAAAAAATTGAAGTAAAACTTCCCGATGGAACTTGGATAGAAGCGGAAAGTGCAATACCGGAAGATTTGAGAAAAGTTTTGATTTTTCTAAATTCAAAGTTAGTTAATAATTTATAGTCTGTCAATTTCTAATTAACCTAATTTTTAAATTAAGCATTAGATATTAGTAATTTGGAATTAATTTAAAGTATGCCTTACATAAAACATTTATCCGATACGCAATTAAAAACTCTGCCAGACTTTAAGCCGGGTTTTACCGTAAAGGTTCATCAATTAATTAAAGAAGGTGGAAAAGAGAGAACTCAAATTTTTGAAGGTTTAGTGATTGCCCGTAAAGGTGGCACTGGTGCTAATGCGAGTTTTATTGTCCGTAAAATTTCCCATGGCGTTGGAGTAGAAAGAATTTTTCCTCTGCATTCGCCCAACATTGTTAAATTAGAAGTGATAAAAGC
>CAZFXC010000048.1:3653-6463 GCA_964522815.1 uncultured Candidatus Saccharibacteria bacterium | reverse complement strand
CCTTCCAGTAATTCATGGGTGGCTTGGCGAGAAATTGAAGTGTATGATGATGCCGGACAAAAGTTAGCTATTAGTAGCGCTACTGCAACTTCGGAATACCGAGACAGTGTCACGGCTAGGGCTTACGATGGCAATATAAATACGGTGTGGAATTCCGGCAGTTATAATAACGCTAGCATTACTATAGATTTAGGAGCAGAGAAAAAAGTTTCCAAAATTCGTGTGTTACCGGCGAATTTTCCAAATCCTGCCAGTACCACACATTATGTGAGAGGAAAGTCTGCCAGTGACATTAGCTTTAAAGACCTTACCACTTTTGGAGGTTTAATAAAAGATAATGAATGGCGGGAGTATCAGTTAGAGAAAAGATAATTGAATGAGTGAGGGGGATAGAGAAATAGAGAGGTAGATAATTAGTAAAAATAAGGGTCATCTTTGCGTTAGGCAAGGATGACCCTTATTAAGTTGTTTAATTTTGTAAAGTGGCTTCTACGCAAGTAAAATCCACTTCGGAAAAATTTGGACTCAAGGGTTTTAGGCAATTGCTTAAATTAAATTTTGGCAGTTGCCAATCCCGTTGGTAAATATAAAGCGGGCGGGGGTAGCTAGCAATAAAGTGTCTTTGGTTTTGACCTTGCCAAAAGTTTTGCCAGTCTGGGTAGGTGTGAGGGTCTTCTAACAGACCGGGAGCGCCTAACCGGTAGCCATGAGTGAAGGCTAAAAGCCAAGGCGCATCATTGGCTGACACAGCCAGAATAAAACCAGTGGGTGAGTGAAAGTTTTGCAATTCTTGAATTTCGTTTCGGTAAATAAAGGGCAATTTTTGCAAAGAAAAATTGCCTAAACGGAAAGCTAAAAAGCTTAAAATTATGCCAAAGGCGATTTTAGCGGAGGGTTTTTGCCAATTAAGATGCGATAAAAAGTAAGCAGAAAAAATGATTAAACTTAAGTCAAAATATAACCACACTCTTCGGTAAAAAGGTAAGTGAAAAGTCAGCCAAACCAGACACAGCCCACTTAAGATAAGCCATAAGACATTGGTTTTTTGTTTGAACGAGACTACCAGGCCAGCCAGAGCCAAAGGTAATAAGGGCCATACATATTTCAGAATATTTTCTTGACCAAATAACAAACCGGTGCGGACATTGTAATTGTTGTGCTGGACTAGATTTAGAATTATCAATCGTAAGTCAAGTAGTAGGTAGCATGTAGTAAGTAGCAAGCAGAAAAAGGTAAAGAGGATGCCTAGTAGTTTGTAGCGTTTGGAGATTATTAGTTTGTAAATCCAGTATAAGCCCAGGGTAAAAAAGTAAATAATGCTAGTAGTGCGGTGAGTGAGTAAAATTAGACAAGTTGATGCGGTAAACCAACCCCATCTTTTTTCCCGTGCGAATTTAAAACCGAATATAAAAAAAGGTAAAGCCAACGCATGTTTATACAAAAACATGGCATAACTTTCCATTTGGACTAAGGACAAGGTAAATAACAGCAGGGCAAACAAGCCAGCGGTTTTATTGTGTGGGTAAAAGAACCAGTAAAGCGCGAGGCCGGTTAATAGCGAAAAACATAAATAACTTAAAGTTAAAGCTAATTGCGGGGGAAAATGAAGTAAATTAAAAACATAAAAAATGGGGTTATTAAAACCTCCCCAAAAGGCTGTAAGTAAATTTTGCCAGTTTATGGTTTGAGAGTTTTTTAGTGCGTCTAAATAAAAACCGTAATCATAACCAAAAGCCGAGAGCGGGGCTTTAAGCAGAAGCAGGAGTCGACTAATAAGCAAACCGGTTAAGCAAAGAATTAGCCAGACCGTATGAGTTGGGTCAGTTTTTGATTTTGGCACGTAGGACATGACTCGTGTATTATACCAGACAAAGACAGATGCCAAAAAATCTAATATAATATCTGTATGCCTACAAAAGAGCGATACATGTTAATAGATGGCAATGCGTTTATTCATCGCGGGTACCATGCGGTGCCATTTTTAACGACCAAAAGCGGAGAGCAGACGAATGCGGTTTTTGGATTTACCACGATTGTGTTAAAAGCCATTAAGGAATTAAAACCTACGCATATTGCTTGCACGTTTGATTTGGCCGGGCCGACTTTTCGGCATAAACAGTATGAGGGATATAAAGCCACTCGGGTGAAGGCCGACCAGGCTCTTTACGATCAGATCCCCAGAGTTAAACAAGTGGTAAGAGCTTTAAATATTCCTATTTTTGAAAAGTCAGGGTATGAAGCGGATGACTGTTTGGGGACCTTGGCCAGTGTTTTGCACCAGACGCATCCGAATGCGGAAATTATTATTGCCACTGGCGATTTAGATACGCTTCAGCTGGTGAATCATGTAATTAAAGTTTACACCTTACGTAAGGGGATTGCAGACACTGCCATTTATGATGCCAAGGCAGTGCGCCAGCGTTATGGATTGAGTCCAGAGCAATTAATTGACTACCGAGGTTTAAGGGGCGACGCGTCTGATAACATTCCCGGGGTTAAAGGAATAGGGGAAAAAGGCGCAAGTGATTTAATCAGGCAGTTTGGTTCAATTGAGAATCTTTACAAAGAGATTAGAGAGAAGAGAATAGGGAATAGGATAAAACCAAGAATTTTGAATTTATTACTTGAGCAAGAAAAAGAAGCGCGGATGTCGTATGAGCTTTCTGTGATAGATAAAAATGTGCCAATTGACATTAGTGTTCCAAAGTATGAATTCACCGAAAAACATAAACAAGCAGTTTTTAAATTATTTCAAGAATTGGAATTTAGGAGTTTGCTTTCAAAATTGCCAAGTCAGTCAATCAGCGAAT
>CAZFXC010000048.1:1610-3553 GCA_964522815.1 uncultured Candidatus Saccharibacteria bacterium | reverse complement strand
CAAGTCAGTCAATCAGCGAATTGGCAACTGGCGGAACCCTCACCGAGGCCCTCTCCCCAAGGGAGAGGCAGGAAAATATTGGTAAACAGGACTACCAGCTCGTTGATACCGAAGCTAAGTTTGTGGCTATGCTTAAAGCATTATCAACTGCCCCAGAAATTTGTGTAGACACCGAAACTACCAGTTTAGACATTACGGAAGCTGAGCTGGTTGGGATTGGACTGTGCGCTAAGACCGGACAAGCTTATTATGTGCCAGCCAGTTTAGCTTTAACCTCAGAAGAGCTTAAAAGTATATTGGCTAATGAAAAAATTGCCAAAATCGGCCATAACATCAAATATGACCTGCAAGTACTAAATGCTAATCGCTACCCACTAAGAACTATTTTTTTTGACACCATGATTGCCTCCTACTTGTTAAATGCCGGCACACGTCAACACGGACTTGATGCGATTGTATTTAGCGAACTTGGTTACCAAATGCAAAGCATTGAAGAGCTAATTGGCAAAGGTAAAAATCAGATAACCATGGACAAGGTAGATAAGGAAAAAGTTGCTTGGTATTGCTCGGAAGATGTAGATATGACTTTGAGGCTTAAGGAAATATTTTTGCCAAAATTACAAGCCGAAGGTTTGGAGAAAATCTTTAACGAAATAGAATTACCTTTAGTGAAGGTTTTGGCTGAAATGGAAAGCGTGGGTATAAAGTTAAACGCTGAATTTTTAAATCAGCTTAGCGCTGAGGCGGAAATTGACATTCGGGAGTTGGAGAAAGATATTTATAAACTCTCCGGCGAGGAGTTTAATTTGAATTCACCCAAGCAAATGAAAGAAGTTTTGTTTGAAAAAATGAAACTGGAGCCCATTGCCAATAAAAAAAATAAAAGCGGACTTTCCACCGCAGCCGGGGAATTGGAAAAAATGTTAGGTCAACATCCGGTCATAGAAAAAATTATGCAGTATCGGGAATTGGCTAAACTGCAAAATACTTATTTGCTGACTTTGCCCCAACTGGTTTCCAAAAAAACCGGCAGATTGCATACCAGTTATAACCAAACGATTGCGGCTACCGGCAGACTGTCTTCCGTCGATCCTAATTTGCAAAATATTCCGGTTAAGGGTGAGGGGCTAGGCAGTAAGATAAGGCAAGCCTTTGTGGCGGAAAAAGGTTTTAAACTTCTCAGCTTGGATTATAGCCAAATTGAGCTGAGAATTGCTGCGCATTTATCCCGCGATGAAAAAATGCTTCAAGTGTTTCAACATAACGAGGATATTCATACCAAAACCGCTATGGCAATTTTTGGTGTATCGTCGGAGCAGGTGACCAAAGATATGCGGAGAGATGCCAAAACCATTAATTTTGGAATTCTTTACGGGGTTTCCAGTTTTGGACTGTCGGCTCGCATTGGTGAAATGTCCAATTTTGAAGCGAAGCAATTTATAGAAAAATATTTTTTGGCTTTTCCCAAAGTGGAAGCATATATTGAACAAATTAAACTTCAAGTCAGGGAAGAAGGTTTTGTTCGGAACGAACTGGGGCGAATACGTAAATTTCCGGAAATAAAATCCAGTCAATTTTTTGTGAGAGCTGCCGCCGAAAGGGCTGCTGTAAATTTTCCTATTCAGAGTTTGGCCGCCGATGTAATTAAAGTCGCCATGATTAATATACATAGAGAATTAGAGAGTAAGAGAAATAGAGAATTAGAAAATCCGGAAATCAGAATGCTTTTACAGGTGCACGACGAGTTGGTGTTTGAAGTGAGAGAGGATAAAGTGGATGATTATATTAAGTTACTTATTCCGCTTATGGAAAACGCCATTAAGCTTACGGTGCCGATTAAGGTAGAAGCCAAGGTGGGGAAGAATTGGGGGGAGCTATATCCGGTTAAAAGTTAGGTTTTGAGGCATTTAAAATAGTATGAATATTCTTGAAATTTACAAACA
>CAZFXC010000048.1:0-1510 GCA_964522815.1 uncultured Candidatus Saccharibacteria bacterium | reverse complement strand
ATTATCTATAAAGCCCAAGAAGGGTTATCTGTTCAAGTTAAATTTGACGGCGATACCGTATGGTTAACCTTACAACAGATTGCTGAATTATTTGGCAGAGATAAATCAGTAATTTCCCGTCATTTAAGCGCAATTTTTACAGACGGAGAACTAAATGAAAAGGTAACTGTTGCAAAAAATGCAACAGTTCAAATGGAAGGCAATCGGTCTGTAGAAAGGCAGATTGAGTATTTTAACTTGGATGCTGTAATCTCTGTAGGTTATCGGGTTAGCTCAAAAAAAGCTACTCAATTTCGTATTTGGGCAACCAGTAGGCTTAGGGATTATTTGGTTAAAGGTTATGCCATAAACGAAAAACGTTTAAAAGATGCAGAAAATTTACAAGTGAAACTCAAAGAGTTAGAAGGCGCGCATAGGCTTATGCAAACGGCTCTGGAAAGCAAGAGGCTTGAAGGTTACGAAAAAGAATTGTTAAAAATTATTGCCGATTATGCCAATACGTGGTTTGTGCTGAATGCTTACGATAAAGATGATTTAAAAATTCAAGACACCAGCAAAGGCCCAGCTAAAGTTTTGGATTATGGCAGTTTGCAAAAATCAATTCTGGCTTTTAAAAATCGGTTAATGGCAAAAAAAGAAGCTGGGGATTTGTTTGGTAAAGAAGTAGGCGGGAAGTTTCAAGGTGTTTTGGGCAGTATTGGCCAAACTTTTGGCGGAAAAGACTTGTACCCCAGTTTGGAAGAAAAGGCTGCGCATTTACTATATTTTTGCATTAAAGACCACCCTTTTGCGGATGGCAACAAGCGCATTGGCTCTTTAATTTTTTTGCTCTTTTTAATTGAAAATAATTTTTTAATGAATAAAAAGGGTGAAAGAAAAATTAATGATACCGCGTTAACCGCTTTGGCTTTGCTGGTGGCGGAAAGTAAGCCAAGCGATAAGGATGCAATGGTTAAGCTGATTGTAAACTTAATTAATAAAAAATGAAATTTGCATTCAGCATATATTCAGGGTTATAATCAGCGTGATGTTAGCGTAAGGATTTTACTATATCCTTGGTCATAACAATTAAATAAGCGATTGATATTAGACTATATGTTTAAAACTATTTGGAAATGGATACAAATTATTTGTAGCGGATTTGTGCACCATTTAGCGCGTATAATACTTTGGCGATAAAGATTATAGATGCACAGATAAAAAAGATATCACGGATGTAAATTGAAAAGCCTCCAACTTTGTTGGAGGCTTTTAATTATTTTAATTTTGCAATGGCTTTGGAGATTCTGGATTTAAGTCTGGAAGCTTTGTTTTTGTGAATAATGTTTTTCTTGACCGCTTTGTCTAAGGCAGACATGGTCTTTTTTAACGCTTCCAAACTTTCACTTTTTTGAGCAGAGGTAATAAGTTTTTTAACGTCTTTGACTGCGGTTTTGTAAGCGTCTTTAACTTTTAAATTACGTTCACGTCGTTTTATAGACTGACGCATGGCTTTGATGGCTGACTTGGT
>CAZFXC010000047.1:0-6527 GCA_964522815.1 uncultured Candidatus Saccharibacteria bacterium | reverse complement strand
ACGAAGTAGCGAGAGGGAGCTCGTCGTTTTGCCGGTTTAAAATTATCTAAAAAAACTTATTCTAGTATTCTGCAGAATATGAGAATAAGTTTTTTTAGATTTAGTTAATGATAGCTTTTAAATCTTTTAAATCTTTTTCCGTAATATCCCACTCGTAAACATCGCAGTTGGCCACATCTTTAAGTAAGTCCTGAGATTGGTGAAAAATTCTAATCACTTCGGGAAAATAAAATAATAAATTGCGAATCACTCCGCCATGGGTAATAATGCCAATATGATGATGGTCGTAATTCATGCTTAAATCTAACACACCGGCCAATACTCTTTGGCTTACTTGCCCGGCGCTTTCTCCGCCAAAGGCACGGTAGTCGTAAGTTTGTTTGGTTTCCAAATCGTCAAAATCCGGCACCAGAGTTTTAATTTCGTCTAAGGTTTTGCCGGAAAGCGAGCCAAAATCTCGTTCGCGAAACCTGTGGTCATAAATGACCGGGATTGGATTTTTTAAGCTTTGTTTTAAATAGGCCGTGGTTTCTTCCGCCCGTTTTAAATGTGAAGTCACTAATAAATCTAAATCTAAATACTTTACAACAGGAATTAAAAAATGTTGAATGTCGGCTATGCCTTGACTGCTTAAATATTCGTCGATTTTTACGCCTTGTTTAATGTTTAGAAGATTGCTGGGTGTTTGTGCATGGCGAATAAAAAACAAGGTGGTTTTATCTCTAATGACCATAAGAATTATTGAATGAATTTTTTGGCTGTCCGGGCAGTAGCTTTAGCTAAAACTTTAACTTGTTGTTCCGTCGCTTTAAAATCTTGGCGATAGTATTCTACGTCTTTCACAATTTTTTTGAGTTCGTTTTCTGCCAAATGCGCCATATGTTTGAGACGTTTAAAAATTTTTATGACATAATAAAATACCAAGAGCCAGAGTAAGCACACGGCCACTATGGCGACGGAAATTACAGTATAAAAATTATTTTCTGTCATACAGGTATTTTACCACACTTTTAACTTACGGAGTGTATTTTTTAATTAAAGTTTTTAAAATGTCTTCATATTGCTTACGAACAGTTGGGTCAGAACCGATTTCTAAAACTTCATCGTTCAAATTGGTAGCAGAAGCAGTCCAGTTAAAACTTCCGCTGACATATTGTTTTTCTGTCACTAAAGCTTTTAAATGCATAATGGCAGTGTGGTCGTGCTCAAAAACGGGAATGCCGTCTGCTCTTAATTCTGCTACAATTTTATTTTGAAGTTCTATGTCATGGGTTTGTTTTCTGTCTACCACGCCCGCAATTTTAACGCCTCGGTAATGGGCAGCCAACAGGGCGTCTTTAATATCTAAACGGGTAAAAGTGTAAATGGCAAAATAAATATACTCATTGGCATTTTGAATAACCTGAATCAGCTCCTTATTTAATTGGTGGTCTTGATTGTAATAAACTTGAACTTCTCGAGCAGGCAAGTAGCGGTGAGTGTAATAGACTTGAGATGAGAAGGCGATTAGTAAAATAATTACGCCAATGTAAATTTTTTCTTTTGTTGGATTAATCATACTAACATTTTATCATTTTAACATACTATCATCATACAAAGGTTTTAATGCCTGCCAGAGCATAGCACCAATTTCATCTGCCATTTTTAATGCAGATTCAAATTCTGCTTGAGTAATAAAATTTTCTTTATAGCAAAAATCTAACAAGTATTTTGACTCTTGTAAGGAGCCATAGGATATTTCCCAAAAATTTCTTTTTACCGCAATTTTTTGTCTGGCAAAGCCTTCAATAAAGTTTAAAATAATAGATAAAGTAGAACGGCGTAATTGAGAAGTGCACCCATAAAGTTCATCTTTGGGAAAATTTTTAGTTACAGAGTATACAAAATGAACATAAGTATCCATTTTTGTTTTTATTAGTTCAAAATAATTTTTTGTATTTGTCCCCATGTTAAAATGTTAAAATGATAAAATGTTAGTATGATCTTCTAATGTCTCTGTCCATATCTCGTTTTTTTATGGTTTCGCGTTTGTCCGTCTGCTTTTTGGCTTTGCCAATGCCCAGTTTAATTTTTAGCCAACCTTTGGGCGTAGTAAAAATTTCCAAAGGCACAATCACCAAACCTTTTTCTTTGCCTAATAATTCGTTGATTTCTTTTTGTTGTAAAAGCAGTTGACGGGTTTGGGTTGGGTTGTAGCCGGTCTGGTGAGCGTATTTATAAGCTCCAATATGCGCATTAATTAAATTGACCGAATTATTTGCCGTGGTAACATAAGCGCCAAGTAAAGACACATTGCCGTTCTTTACACTTTTAACTTCTGCGCCGGTTAATACCAAACCTGCCACGAAAGTGTCTTTAATTTCGTAGTCAAAATACGCGCGTTGGTTGTTTGCAAGAGTTGGCATTAAAATTATTTTACCTTGTTTCACCTTTTTTGTCATATTATGTTATAATAAACTCACTTTATGAGTGAAACAGGGAAAAATTTTTTAGAACAGCTAATAAAACAAAGTATTGCTGAACTGGGCTTGACTGCGCCGAAATTTGAAGTTTTTCGGCCAGATTTTAATTTTGGCGATTTTTCCACTAATGTGGCTTTGGTGTTGGCTAAAACCGCTAAGCAAAATCCCATGCAATTAGCTGAGCAAATTATTGAAAAGTTAAAAAGTTTCGATACCCAACACAATTTTATTATTACCCCAAAAGGCGGATTTATAAATTTTGCTTTAACCTTAAAACCGTTAATGGAAAATTTACAATCAGTTTTGGACAGGCAAGCTACTTTTGGACAAAATAATGTTGGACAAGGTAAAAAGGTTTTAGTGGAGTATTTTCAGCCCAACATAGCCAAGCCACTTCATTTGGGGCATATAGAAAATGCCATTGTGGGTGACAGTTTATTTAAATTTTTTCAGTTTTGTGGGTTTCAAACCGAATCCGATACTCACTTAGGCGATTGGGGCACACAGTTTGGGCTATTGCTTTTAGCTTTTAAAAAATATGGTGATATCAATATCATTGAAACGAATCCCATTACGGAATTAAATAAACTTTACGTAAAAATCAATGCAGAAGCTGAGGTGGATACCAACATCCGGGAATTAGGTAAAGCGGAATTTGTAAAATTGGAACAAGGCGATGAGGAGAACCGAGCTTTGTGGAAAAAATTTAAAGCTTACAGTTGGCAGGAATTTGAGTTTGTGTATTCCGATTTGGGTATTAGGCGGGCCGATCACGATTGGCCGGAAAGTTTTTTTGAGGACAAAATGCCTCAAGTGCTGGAAAAATTAAAACAAGCCGGGTTATTGGTGGAATCCCAAGGTGCACAAATTGTCAATTTGGAAGCCCATAATTTAGGCATTGCTTTATTAGTTAAAAGTGATGGCGGGACCACTTATTTACTGAGAGATTTGGCGACTTTAATCTTTAGAAAACAACAAGGGTTTACCAAGCAATATTATGTGGTAGATGTAAGACAAAGCCATACTTTAAAACAGACGTTTAAAATTATTGAGTTATTGGGCGACATTGCGCCAGCGGAAGCTGTGCATGTGGCGTATGGATTTTTAACTTTACCCGAAGGCGCCATGAGCACCAGAAAAGGCACGATTGTGAATGCCAATGAATTTGTGGCTGGAGTAAAAGCTGAAGCGCAAACCATTATTCAAGCCAAAAACCCCAACTTGCCTCAGCAAGACCAAGTTGCCAAGCAAGTAGCCGTGGGCGCGATTAAATATTTTATCTTATCACATAATATAAAAAGTGATATTGTATTTGACCCAAAAACAGCCATTACGTTTGAGGGTAATACCGGACCGTATTTGCAATATACTCACGCACGTATTCACGGAGTACTGAGAAAAGGCAGTACTCAATCCATTACCGTTTTAGACCCTGCTTATCTGCCAAAAATTTTAAGTGAATATGAATTAACTGTGTTAAGAAAACTGGAGCAATTTCCGGAAATAGTTGAAAGGTCAGCCGGCGAGTTATTGCCAAACTTAACCGCTAATTATTTATTTGAGTTAGCGCAGATGTTTAACAGTTTTTACCAGAACGTTTCTATTTTGCAAGAACCGGATGTGCCATTAAAAACTTTTCGCTTAAGTCTGATTTCCGCCACGGCGCAGGTGCTGAAAAATGGTTTAAATTTATTAGGTATAGAAGCCCCGGAGGAAATGTGATCACAGATACGCAGATGAATGTAGATAGCACTGATAAAAAATAAATTATTCAAAAATGCAAAAAGATTTTACAAATTGGCATAATCTAAAAAGTAAAATTCACACTGAAAACAATAGGGCATTTTTTCATGAACGCGAGGTTTGGTGGTGCTCATTAGGTTTTAATGTGGGTTTTGAAATGGACGGTAAGGGTACAAATTTTGCAAGGCCGGTTTTGATAATTAAAGTTTTTAATAAAGAGATTTTTATTTGTCTTCCATTAACAACTAAAGATAAGCAAGGAAAATATTATTTAGATATTAATCTTTCTGATGGAGTTAAGCGTAAAGTTATTTTGTCGCAGATTAGACTAGTTGATGCAAAACGGTTGCACGAAAAAATTGGAATAATTGATAAGGTTCAATTTAGTAAAATAAAACAAGCGGTACTCAAATTGCTTGAATAGCGCTTGTTTTACATTTCCTCCCCTTTATTACTAAAGGGGTGAGGCCGAAGCCATTTATACATATATAATATATAGAAGTATAAGTTTTGTCAAGAGTCAGATTTTCGTTTAAAATATAAAAACTATATGTCAACGACCGAAGCAAATTTACCACCCGTATCACCGGAAAATAAATCAGCATCCACCCCAAATTTTAACCAATTGGAGTTGGAGATTTTAAAATTTTGGAACGAACAGAAAATTTTTGAAAAGTCCTTAGAGCAGACAAAGACTCCGCCAACTGGCGGAGAACCTTTCGTTTTTTACGACGGCCCGCCGTTTGCCACTGGCCTGCCCCATTACGGACACATTTTGGCCTCTACCATTAAAGATGCCATTCCTCGTTTTCAAACTATGCGGGGTAAGTTTGTCAGGCGAGTATGGGGTTGGGATTGTCATGGTTTACCCATAGAAAATATTGTGGAGCAAGAATTAAAAATTTCCGGAAAAAAACAGATTGAAGAATTGGGCGTGGAAAAGTTTAACCAAGCTTGTCGAGATAATGTGTTAAAATTTGCCGAAGAATGGGGCAGAATGGTAAATCGAATGGGCAGATGGGTAGATTTTTCCCATTCCTACAAAACCATGGACACCAAGTATCAGGAATCGGTGTGGTGGGCGCTAAAACAAATTTGGGATAAAGGTTTAATTTACGAAGATCGAAAAGTCTTACTCTATTGTTCCCGTTGCGAAACGCCCATTTCTAATTTTGAAGTGGCCATGGATAATAGTTATAAAACCATTACCGAAGAATCCATTTATGTAAAATTTAAATTGCCGAAAGGCCAAAGAATTGGTAATGATTTAACGACAGATAAAACTTATGCCATAGCGTGGACCACCACACCTTGGACTTTGCCGGGGAACACGTCTTTAAACGTGGGAGCAGATATTGTGTATGTTTATGTTGAAGCGGGTAATGGCGAACGATATATTTTAGCTAAAGAATTGTTGGCCAAATTAAGCGAAGGCTATGAAATAATCTCTGAATTTAAAGGTACCGCCTTAACCGGTTTGACCTACGAACCTTTATTCGTGGGCGTAATTCCCAACCAGTCGGGTAAAGCGCACAGAATTTATTCTGCGGATTTTGTGACGACAGTTGATGGGACGGGGATTGTGCATAATGCTGCAATGTATGGGGAGGAAGACTATGAATTAGCTAAAGCCAAAGATTTACCCAGAGTGGATATGCTGGACCATAAAGGACATTATTTAATTGAAGATAGGATCCCAGAATTTTTAAGAGGTATGTTTTTTAAAAAGGCTGACAAGTTTATTATAGAAGATTTAACGCACAGAAATTTATGTTATAAAACCGAACACTACGAACATGCTTATCCGCATTGCTACCGCTGTGCTACCCCACTGTTTTATAATGCTTTGCCAGCATGGTTTATTAATATTCAAAAAATTAAACCCCGTTTGCGAGAATTAAACCAGAAGGAAATTAGTTGGTATCCGGAGCATTTAAAAATGGGCCGGTTCGATAAAAGCATGGAAAATGCGCCGGATTGGAATATTTCCAGAAACCGATTTTGGGCTACGGCCTTGCCGTTTTGGAAATGCGTGGAATGTAAGGAGGTAGTGTGCGTTGGATCATTAGCCGAATTAGCACAAAAATCAGTAAACATTCAGGCGGTTTATCCAAATTTTCAATTTTCAATTTTCAATTTTCAATCAAACCCCAATTTTCAATTTCCAGGGGAAGAATTAGAGAAATTAGATTTACATCGACCTTACATTGACCAAGTTAAATTAAAATGTGAAAAGTGCCAAGGCGAAATGCAGAGAGTGCCGGAAGTGGTGGACTGCTGGGTGGAAAGTGGCAGTATGCCGTTTGCGGAATTGCATTATCC
>CAZFXC010000046.1:0-6657 GCA_964522815.1 uncultured Candidatus Saccharibacteria bacterium | reverse complement strand
TTTTTGCCCTCCACTCTTTACCATTTCGTGATGTTGATGTGTATTTTCCATTAATTTTTTTATTAATTTTTAACCTTTTCATTATACCACAACTTTATTAGCCCGACCCGCGATTGCACTTCAAATTGAAATTTGAACTCCCTCAATTGACAAAATAAATAGTTTGTGATATAATTATAGCCTTAATCTAACCTCAATAAATTGACCCCAACTCAAACTAATCCCAACTCCTTTCATGGCTTAGGTATTGCACCTAAGCTTTTGGAAATTTTAACCCAAAAAGGCTTTAAATCCCCTACCCCCATCCAACTTCAAGCCATTCCAATCGCCATTGAAGGCAAAGATGTAATGGGGATCGCCCAAACTGGCACCGGTAAAACCTTAGGTTTTGGTGTGCCCATGCTCCAAAGGATTGCTCAAAATAAATTTAAAGGCTTGATTTTATTACCAACTCGCGAATTAGCCATTCAAGTCAATGAAGCTCTACAAAACTTAGGCAGAAACTTAGGTTTAAAAACCGCAGTCTTAATTGGCGGTGAGGCCATCTCCCGCCAAATGTTTGCACTCCGCAATCGACCACATATTATTATTGCTACCCCTGGCCGTTTAATTGACCACATAGAACAAAAAAGTGTGCATTTAAATGAAATTGGCATTTTAGTTTTAGATGAAGCCGATAGAATGTTAGATATGGGTTTTGCACCTCAACTCAAACAAATTTTAAACCACGTACCCAAAGACAGACAGACCATGCTTTTCTCCGCGACTATGGATCCGGAGATTGTAAAAATCGCATCCACTTATATGAAGCTACCGGTGCGAGTGGAAGTAGCACCTGCCGGCTCCACAGCCAGCAAAGTAAGTCAAGAAATAATTTTTGTGGACAGACACGGCAAAATGTCTGAATTAATCAAACTCTTAAATGAATATAAAGGGAGCACTTTGGTATTCTCCAGAACCAAACATGGTGCCAGAAAAATTGCCAGTGAGTTAAAAATGCAAAACTTCACGGCAACCGAAATCCATTCCAATAAATCTTTAAGCCAAAGACTAGAAGCCTTAAGGGGCTTTAAAATTGGCAAATACCGCGTATTAGTCGCCACCGATATTGCTGCCAGAGGCTTAGATGTAAGCGGAATTGAATTAGTCATCAACTATGATTTACCCGAGCAAGCCAGTGACTACGTGCATAGAATTGGCCGAACCGGAAGAGCGGAAAAAGCTGGACATGCAATTTCTTTTGCCACCCCAGATCAAAAACGTGACGTATGGAATATTGAACGTTTAATCAAAAAACAACTCCCGACTAAAAACCTCGCTTCGCCCAGATCCACTGCTCCGTTTAAAAATTTTACCGCTCACCGACCAAGTAACAGAGCGCCATTTAACCAGACGCCTCCACCAAGCTCAGCTTACAAAAAAATTGACTCCCCTACCCATTCTGAAAATCACGACCATCTTACCGGTAGCCGTTTTAACCGTTCCCGTTCGGGTTTTGGTGCTCGAAAAAAACCCAACCCTTTTTCTCGGTTCGGTCGCCCCAGATTCGGCAGGGCTTTTAAAAAATCATTTTCCAAGTAATTAATTGTGTGAATTAGATTTACACTCGTAATGACAATCTCCTAACCATACACTAAACTCTGCCTAATCATTAGTTAATTTTACCTTATTCCAAACACTCCCGGGGTTAATTCCCCGGTTTTTTAATATGCTTTAAACCTTTTTTACTTTTACCTAAATAAATATTAGCGCAACATTCCCTCACCAATTCATCTGATTTTAAATCTGGTAACCATTCCCTCCAGAGGCGGGCAGGCGCGGGAATGGTTACCAAGTATGTAAAAGGGTTTTTAATTGGCGGTAATTGGGAATCGTCTGTGCCACCAAACCCCAAAAAGCTTTGGAGTGGTTAAACTCTTTTAAATGACACAGTTCATGAACAACCAAATAATTTAACTGGTCTTCGGGTAAAAAAACAATTTTATAATTAAAATTTAAATTGCCTTTTCTACTGCAACTCCCCCACCGAGTTTTTTGGTTTTTTATCTTTATACTTCTATACTTAAAATTATAAATTTGATTCCACTCATTGACCTTAGCCTTTGCCAAATTCAAAGCCTGTGGCTTATATTTTAAATATTCTTTTTTTCCAGATTTGATTGTAATTCGATTTTTAAAAGGTTTAAATTTCTCCAAAGTTTTTACTACCCAATTAAACTTATTTTGCAGAAACTTTTCAGCCACATTAAAATCCATACCCTTAGGCAGAGTTAAAGTTACAGAAGCATCCAAGGCCACGCTTAAACGCATCCGCTTAGCTCTACTACTCACCTTTAAACAATAAGGCAAGGTTTGATTTTGAAAAGTAATTTGTTTTTGCACCATCAAACTAAAAAGCTAATGACTCACCCAGTATAACAAAAAACCCATCAAGGCTGCACAGGGAATAGTCAAAACCCATGCCCATAATATCTTAAAAGCCACACCCCACCTCACTGCAGACAACCTTCGGCTGGCGCCCACTCCGGAAATAGCTCCGGTAATTACATGGGTGGTGGAAACCGGCACGCCAAAATGCGTGGAAACAAATAAACTTATTGCGCTGGCAGTTTCTGCACACACGCCATCTATGGGTCTTAATTTTACTATTTTCTGCCCCATGGTCTTAACAATTCGCCATCCACCGAGCAAAGTCCCCAGCCCCATTGCCCCATGAGCAGCCAGCACCACCCAAAGTGGAATTTTAAAAGTAGAGAGTACTCCTGCGGACACCAACAAGCTGGTAATAATCCCCATGGTTTTTTGCGCGTCATTACCTCCATGACCTAAAGAGTAAAGTGCGGCAGAAACCAATTGCATTCTTTTTGACCAGAGATTTACAGGGGTGGGAGTGGCCTTACTTTTATACAAGACCCATGAAGCAATAATAATAAACATATAAGCCAATAAAAACCCCACTAAAGGTGCAAACACAATAAATACCAAAGTTTTAGTCCAACCCGCAAATAAAATTGCTTTTATGCCACCTCTAGCAATAGCTGACCCCGCATAACCGCCAATAAGAGCATGAGAGGAACTGGTGGGCAAACCTAAATACCAAGTAATTAAATTCCACACAATGGCTCCCAGAAGTCCGGCCAAAACCACTGCCGGAGTCACCACAGAAATATCAATTAACCCTTTACCAATGGTTTTGGCTACCGAAGTGCCAAACACCAAAAAAGCAACAAAATTAAAAAACGCGGCCCAAGCCACTGCTTGCCGTGGACTCAGTACGCGGGTGGAAACAATCGTTGCCACCGAATTAGCAGCATCGTGAATACCGTTAGTAAAATCAAAAGCTAAAGCAACAAAAATGATAAAAATAATAAACAACGTAAGGTGTTCCATATTATTATTCTATCCGGCCTTAACCACAATCCCTTCAATAATATTACACACGTTTTGAAATTTATCGATGATTTGTTCTAAATTTTCCAATATATCTTTAATTTTTATGACCGCAATGGGGTTAGTTTCTGTGGTAAATAATTTACTAATGGCTTCCGCAAAGACCACATCGGCCTTGTCTTCCAAATTATGAATCCGAATCTTAATTTCCAATAATTCTTCGGTGTGTTTTAATTTTTCCATAACCGCCAGCATTTTACTCATTTCTTCACCCGCACTAAGCATAAGCGGTGCAAAAGCTTCTAGCCCAAAAAATTTTTTTTCTACTCCATACAACTCTATATTGTGAATAACATTTTCCACTAAATCTATTATGTCATCTAACTGGTGAGCCAACAAATAAATATCTTCCCTATCTATGGGAGTAATAAAGCTGGTATTTAATTTGGTAATGATTTCATGGGTTTTGTCATCACCTAAATGTTCAATGTCCGAAGCTTGTTTGGAATACTGTTTAAAATTGTTAAATTCCTGAACAAACTCAGAAAATAACTTAACAATCGAAAGCAGATGACCGTTTAATTCATGCAAGTCCTTAAAGAATTCCGGCTGTTTGGGGAAAAATAAGCTCATATTTTTCTAATATTTTTGCAATAATTCGACGATTTAAATATAGCAAGAATTAACTCACCTGTAAATTTTGTGTGTAAGCCCACATAATTTTACTCAAAACTATGCAATAATTTCTACGCTAACTTTTACCTTATCTCCAACTTTTAAATTTTCTTTTTTCCGAATTCCGGCTTTAAGGGGCAATAAATAACTTTTTGTCTTGGTATCTGGAAAAATTGATGTGCGCCATTCGCTCTCCCCCAGCTTGACTTTAACCGGCAAAGAACCCCAACCTCGTTCTAAACCTAAAAAAAGTTTTTTGATTTTGGCAAATAAGGTTTTGGGCAGACTAATAAAATGCCACGCGCTATGACCGTTATATAACCACACCTTTGCGGTAAAATTTATACTTAACATACTTTTAATATTACAAAACTTAACCTAAAAATTTCTATCTATTGAACCATGCCCTTGTGTGCTTTATGTACATCTTCAGGTTGCGTATCTTCATGCCAATACCCTCTCTCTTCCTCACCCAAAGCACCATTGGGCATTACTTCTCGCCAATACCAAAAATTAGAAAGTCTTCCGTCAACCAGAAATGCACCGCCCGTAATTTTTACACTTCTTCCATCTTGACGCTTAACAGTATCCCCCACCTCAAAAGGTGGTGGTTTTAAATGTTCTTTTTTTATTTTATCTGCCACTGCTCTTAACCCCTGTTCGTCTCCTTTAAATTCATGTGCCATAAATATACCTTTCAAAAATAATTTTTATTATGTTAAATAACAAGGATATAAATCTATAAATAATTTTATTTTTTCCACCTGGGAGCAAAGCGAATTGACCAGCTGAAGATTTTGGCTTTCCATTTATTCATTCCATTTTTTACCATAGCATCGTAACAAATTTTTTGAAAGCTTTTTAAATCACCCTCATAGCAAAGCTTCCCGCCTTTAAAACAATAACTACAGTATTTCTCTGACTCTCTAATCCCAGGGTCTTGCTCAAAGGGCATAAAACAACTTTCACATTTGGTACATGAAGTTTTTTGGTCCATAAAATTCTTTATTTATTTTTTGTTAGGGTAGTCAAATATTTTCCAATAATAAAATTGGCCGATACACTGCCCCAAACTCTAGAATCGGAACTAGCTGTTCTATTATCCCCCAAGACAAAATAATGATTAGCCGGCAAAAATACGGGTTCTGTTTTACCCACAGTCTTATCTTGCATTTCCACTGATAAATATTTACTTTCATCTAAAGGCATACCGTTTATATTTACTTTACCATTTTGGAAAGTAACGGTCTCATTAGGTAAACCTACAATTCTTTTTAAAAAAATCTGCTGTGGATTTTTAGGATATTTTATAACTATCACATCACCCCTTTCATATTTTTGATTCCACTTTTTTAATAAAATATATTGTCCATTTTCAAAATTGGGCTTCATGGCATTACCCGAAACCACAAAGGGCTCAACAACAAACTGTCTTAGCGAAATTATTGGAATGAGCATTAAGATAGTAACTAAAACTCCAAAGACAATGTAAACCGCATAAACCCCTACATTTTTTCCAATGCGGGTTTGGTAATAATGTTGCATTAGAAAATTAAAAACAAAAAAACTCAAAATTATATTAACCAATGTCAATAAAGTCAATTTTTCTGATACCCCAAACAAAGCTCCGAGCTTCGCCAACACTACTGCTAGGCCAATGCCACCAACAATAAACAAAAAAACGATTTTAAAGGATGTTTTAAAACTGGTAGGAATTTTGAATATCTTGGTACTTAACCACAAAACCAAATTTAATAAAAGCAACTCTAATCCCATACAAAAAAGCAATAAAGCTATATTCATAAAATTCTTTATTTAATTACTATTATTATAACAAATTAATCGGCTTTCACCCAAGGCGTAAACACTACCCCACCGACCAAAGCGCCCAGAAGATTACTAACTAAGTCTAACCAAGTATCGTTGACAGTTTGCGCAAACGTCCAATAAAAATAATTTTGCAGAACAAATTCCACTATTTCATTCCCCACCCCCAGAGCCATAACTACCAAAAAACTCAGCAGTAAAAATTGGGTTCGGCTAACTATAAATTGGCTATCGCGCACCACCAAAAAACCAGTTGCCATAGCTAAAAAGCCCCCACCCAGCATATGCAATAAACGGTTGCTTAATTCCGGGTTGGAAACCCAGCCGGCTAGGGCATAACTCGCCAAACTAAGTAGCACAATTATCCCTAAAGACATTAGAGAAAAAGGACTTTGGGTAGGTAAAAGACGACTTTTAAAAAAAGTCGCAAACATCCAATGCAAAGCAAAATAACTTATGCACATACCCACGGTAATGGAAAATAAATAAGTCATACTTATGAATGTCCTAAATTAATTTCAAAAACTTTCTGCTTAGCATGAGCCCCTAACACCAACACTACGGAAGTTTTAGGCACTTTAAAATATTTGGCTAATAATTGAATAATGGCTTCATTGGCTTTACCGCCAATGGGTCTGGCTTTGGTTTTAACAATGTAAGTATCTAAAGCCGTGGGAGTAGGTTTAAATAAGGTTAAAGGGGGCGCCAAAACAGCTTCTGTTTTTTGCCCGGTCTTAGCCTTTACCACAATTTTCATATATATTT
>CAZFXC010000045.1:4605-6721 GCA_964522815.1 uncultured Candidatus Saccharibacteria bacterium | reverse complement strand
ACATACTTGCCAGCGTGCCAGTAATGACAAAGGTCTTACCTGCAAGTTTGTAAGTGGTAAGTTGCCTGTCTGCCGACAAGGCAGGTAAGTTATAAGGTTGAACACTCACTCCATTTTTAAATAATTTTTCAATAAATTTTAAATTATCTTTCTCTCGAAAATAATTATACACACTTTGAGAAACCACGGGCCCAATATTGTCTATAGAGTTAATCTCATCTAAGCTGGCATTTTGTAACTCATCCAAACTCCCAAAATGCTTGGCTAAGTCTAGGGCGGTTTGCTCACCCACGTGTAAAATCCCTAGCGCAAAAATTAACTTAGGCAAAGCGATTTGCTTGTGCTGGTTTATGGAAGCAATAATATTTTCGGCTGATTTTTCCCCAAACCTTTCCAAATTTTTAATATCCTCAATTTGTAAAGCAAAAATATCCGCTACATCGGAAATTAACCCTTCAGCCTGAAACCTTTCTAAAATTTTTGGACCAATTTCATAAATCTCTAACACCGACACAAAATGCTCCATAAATCTCCGGTTTTTAGCCGGACACTTGGGATTGATGCAATAATAGGCAACTGATGCTTGTTTTTTCTCACCAGTAGCTCTTTGCTCAACATGGGCAGAACACACCGGACAGGTTTTAATTATCTGAACTTTTTTTTCTTTGCCCGTTCGCATTTTAGGTAAAACCTCCACCACTTCCGGAATAACATCTCCGGCTTTTTGAATTACCACCGTGTCACCAATTCTTACACCTAACCGGTTAATTTGTTCAATATTATGCAGGGTGGCTTTGGCAATCGTGGAACCAGCCACTAGAGTTGGCTCAAATATGGCTAATGGCGTTAACACACCAGTCCTACCCACATTCCATATGATATCTTTGATGATTGTCGTGGCTTTTTCCGCCGGATATTTATAAGCCACCATATACCTAGGTGCTTTCCCCACAACCCCTAATGTGTTTTGATACTCCAGCGAGTCCACTGACACTACCACTCCATCTGTGCCATAAGCAAACTTAGGACGCAATTTTTCTATCTCGTGTATAAAGTTTTCTACTTCGGACAAATTTTTACACACAGCCTCGTGGCTATCTACCTGAAATCCAAAATTTCGCAACAGTTGATGTTTTTCCGAATGCTTCTTAACGCTTACTTCATAACTCTTACTTCTTGCCTCGGCAATATCGTAAGCAAAAAAATCTAACTTTCTCTGCTTGGCCAAAGCCGGATCTAATTGCCTCAAACTGCCGGCTGCGGCATTGCGAGTATTGGCAAAGAGGGGTAAATTACTTTTCTGTTGTGCTCTATTCAATTCTTCAAAAACTGTTTTACTCATTACCGCTTCGCCTCGAATTTCTAAATACTCAGGATATGGAGCAGTTAAACTTAAAGGGATAGAGTCAATGGTTTTTAAATTTTGGGTAATATCTTCCCCAATTAACCCATCACCCCGAGTAGCTCCCCTAACTAATTTTCCTTGCTCATAAATTAACGAAACCGCTAATCCGTCTAATTTAATTTCACAAAAATACTGAACCCCCCCTACCCCTTTCCATTTGGCAGGCTTAAGACTGGCTTTCGACACAGCGGGGGCAAGTAATAATTTCAAAATTCGTTTCTCCCAAGCTTGTAAATCTTCCAAACTAAAGACATCATTTAATGACAACATGCGAATCTCGTGTTTTACTTTCTCAAACTTATCCAAAGGCTGTCCAGCTACTCTATTTAAAGTCGAATTAGGGTCAATAAATTCCGGATATTGTCCTTCCAGCCTCTTAAGCTCTTTGCCTAAAGAATCATAAATCTCATCTGTAACACCCGGCACGTTTAAAACATGGTAAGCATAACGCAATTCTGTAATTTGCTTACGCAATTGTTCTATTCTTTTTTTCACTTCTGCCTTTGTCATTTGGTCTTAATTATAACCTTTTTGCCTATTTTCCGCCATTTTTTAATTTTGATATTTAATTTTTGATTTTTTAATGTTATCCACATTGCTTAACCCTAAAAAGCATTGTATATTAAATACATAAAGTAAAAAAATCCAAAAATGCTTTTTCGAAAAAAAAATTTAGATTTATCCCCCAGACTAAAATTGGGAGTTGGTAGG
>CAZFXC010000045.1:0-4505 GCA_964522815.1 uncultured Candidatus Saccharibacteria bacterium | reverse complement strand
AAGCAATTTTAAATGCCTGGCATCAACGGTTAGCTCCAGACAAGCAAAAATATTTACTTTTAACTCTTCTAATCTCTTGCCAAAGTGGCACCTACATCCGGAGCCTGGCCAATGCCCTGGGTAAACAACTAAACACTCAGTCACTCTTATTTAGTTTAAACCGATTACGTGTAGGAAAATACCCAATCAAATCCAACTAATTTAAAGAGCCCTCAATGTGCATTGAGGGCTCTTTAAATGTTTATAATCCAAGTAACACGGCTGCAATCCAAGGGAAGGCTACTGTCACATCACTCTGAATAATTTGATAGTAGCTTTGAGTGGAAAGTTTATCCCAAGTAATTTTTTCTTTGCCTCCAGCCCCGCTGTAAGAACCATAAGACATGGGGCTAGAACCAATTTCTATAAACCCAGCCCAGTCGCGCACTTTATGGTGCTTTAGGTCGTGCTTAATCGATGGAACAACACAAATGGGAAAATCCGCCGCAATCCCTCCGCCCAGCTGGAGGAAGGCAATTGGATGGTGCTTAGATTCTTTGGCATACCAATCATACATTAAATGAAAATAGTCCAAACCGGTTTTCATTACATTGCCATTGATAGAAATATCATTTTTCGCTTTTAAAGCGCCCTGATATGTATAGCTGGCAAAAATATTGCCCATTGTGCTGTCTTCAAAACCGGGAATGACAATGGGAATAGCTTTTTCATAAGCCGCATAAGTCCAACAATCTTTGGGATTGGCTTTGCTATCGGGCTTAATTAATTTTTCCTGAAATAACCGACGAAAATATTCATGTGGTAAATAGCTTTCGCCGTTATCCTGAGCCTCTTGCCACATTTTTAGTAAATGCGGTTCCATTATACGGACACTTTCATCTTCCGGCAAAAAAGTATCGGTAATTCTCCTTAGTCCAGCATCTCTAAGTTCCGCTTCTTGCTCAGGTGTTAATTCCGTGTAACGAGGAATATACGCATAATGCGAATGCGCCACATAGCGGTAATAGCTTTCCTCATGATTAGCGCCTGTGGCAGAAACTAAATGGACTTTATTTTGGCGAATAAGTTCAGCTAGCATTACCCCCACTTGAAAAGACGACAAAGCCCCAGCCAAAGTCACCACCAATTTTCCCCCTTGGGCTAAATGCTCCTTTAACCACATGGCAGCCTGAAGAGTTGATCCGCCATTTAAATGATTAAGCGTTCTTTGAGCGTAAGCCGAAACAGGAGCATGGGCTTTTTTTACGTGTTCGCTTAACGTGCCCGTGGTTTTACTATTACTCTCTTCTTCAATTAATTTTTGCAAACCCTTAGAAAGTTTACTAATTTTTTTCTTATCCATAAGAATTTATTAAGTATTTACTTATAAAGTTGAGAATGGGTACCAATTTTCATAAAAACAACAACACCTTCATTTATTTCTTCGTAAAGCGCTCTAATGTCTCCTGTAACATTAATACTCCTCCAGCCAGGATAGACAGCATCAACAGCATGATTTTTCAATATTGGGTCGAATGGGTTATTTTGAAATAAATTTCTTCTTTCTTTAAATTTTTGTTTTTCTTCATATCGCAGTTTTGTAAAATTCTTAATGAATTTTTTATGTAGAATTATTTGCATAAAATTCTATAATGAATCTAAATAGTTATCCATCTCCTTTGCTGTTTTGAATGGTCCAACTAAATTTTTCCCTTCTTTTATATCCTTAGAAATTAGTTTGAGTTCTCTGAGGGTTTTTGCGTTAAATTTTTCTGGTTTTGATTGGATTATTCCCGGGGTAATTACTCCACTCACAAAAGCCCGAGTGGTCATTTGAAAAATATCTGAAAAAGTTAAACCTAAACTGCGAGCTTTTTTTTGCGCCTGCTCTTTTAATTTTGTGTCTATATTAAACAATACTTTAGATGTCATATTTGAATAGGTTAATTTCTATATATCAATAATATATACTTTATATATACTTGTCAAATCAACGCTGGCTGTTGTTGGGTCATACAATGAATAGCTCCGCCCCCATAAATAATGTCACTGCAATCAATCGGCACTACTTGTCGGTTAGGAAAACATGCCTGTAGAATTTCTACAGCCTTAGCATCATTCGGATCATTAAAAACAGAAGCCAACACCACGCTGTTGCCAATATAAAAATTCGTGTAAGACACCGGGGCTTTGCTAGTTTGCGGATTTCCAGCCACCATTTCGCTAAAATTCATATGGGGCATAGGTAATTTAATTACTTCAAATGGTTTACCCTCCAAATTTGTTGCCCCGCAAAGCGTTTCATAATTATTTTTTAAAATGGTATAATTTTCATCGGTCGAATTCTCTTCATAAGCACAAAGAATTTTATTGGGACCCACAAATCTTGCCAGTTCATCTATATGACCATCAGTATGGTCATTCACCAAGCCTTTCCATAACCAAATAGTTTTTTTAATACCTAAATATTCCGCCAAAAAACTTTCAATATCTTTTTTGGTTTTTCCTAAATTTCGGTTTTCATTTAACACACACTGCTCTGTAGTCAAACACATACCTTGTCCATTTACATCAATAGCTCCCCCTTCCAGCACCAATTGTGGCTCCAGCAGTTGTAAATTTAGCCAGTCCCTTACCGCATAAGGTAAGCTGTCATCGGGTAAAAGATCTGGAAATTTTCCACCCCATTGGTTAAAGATCCATTTTACCAAAACCAGACTACCCTCACCCTGCCCTCTCCCAGAGGGAGAGGAGGAGAAAGAATGAACAAATATCCCACCGCAATCCCGCATCCAGCCATCCATATAATTCACTTGTCTAAAAGTTACTTTAGATAAATCTACTCCAGCGCTTTTAAGCATGGCAAAGGCCTTAGCTTGCATAGCGTGATTTAATACCAAAAGCTCCACCTGTTCGCTTTGATGGATAGCACTAATAATTTTTACCACAGCGTTTTCTACTTTTGCCACGCGCCCGGGAAACGAAATTTCATCGTGTGGCCAAGCCAGCCAAATCGCCGAGTGTGGTTCCCACTCCGCGGGAAAAATATATGAATTGCTATTTAGTTTGGGCATTCTCGGTTTTTATGCGTCGTTCTTGCAAAAAAGGCCATTCTTCACGCATGTTATCGGTTACTGAATAATCAATATCCGCGATTAATAACTCTTCTTTATCTACCGACGCCTGACAAATAACGCGACCAAACGGATCACTGACAAACGAACTTCCCCAAAAACGAATGTCTTTTTCCAAACCAATCCGATTAACTGAAGCAATAAAAATATTGTTATCTATCCCATGGCTTCTTTGGGTAATTTGCCAAGCCTGATGCTCTGCTTGTTTTTTCCATTTAGGGTTATCGGTTGGCCAACCAATGGCTGTGGGATAAAAAATAATCTGCGCGCCTTGAGCAGCCAAAATCCGCGCCCCTTCAGGAAACCATTGATCATAGCAAATCAAAGTCCCGATGGTGCCATATGGAGTTTTAAAAATCTTAAAACCTTCCTGACCCTTTTTAAAGTAATAGTTTTCCGAATAATACCCCACGGGCAAAGCCGGGATATGCATTTTACGATAAGTTCCGATAATTTCCCCTTGGGTGCCAATCACCGCTACGCTATTATAGTATTCTTGTTTCTGAGTTTTTTCATACAATGAACAAATGATAACCAACCGGTACTGCTTGGCAATTTTGGCTAATACTTCTGTAGTCGGCCCAGGAATGGTTTCGGCTAAATTAAAAAATTGTTTGTTTTTTGGACCTTGGCAAAAATAGGGAGAAAGAAATAATTCTTGCAAACACACAATTTGAGCGCCTTGTTTAGCAGCTTTAATAATAAGCCCTAGGGTATGGGTAAGATTTTTTGACGCATCTGGCCCTACCTTAGTTTGAATTAAGCCCAGAGTTATAATTTTTTTATGTGAAGATTTTAAAACCATAAAAATATGGTAGCAATGTAAACTACTTCTGTCAAAAGTTTAAGGCACTTTACCAATATGATCCCACGAGACTCTACCATTATAGACATCAAACTGCATACCGGTAATACTTTGACCTTCCAAACCCACTTCGTTAGCCGGAATTTCTAACCTAACCCAACTCCCCGCACTCGGCAAATTACCCATATAATGGTTTTTTTGCGATTCCACACATTGTGATTGAGGATAGCACAATACATTCTGTCCCCAATACGCGCCATGATTCCAATCTTGAGCGCTACGCCAACTTAATTTTATGGCAGAAGGCAAATTACTCGGGTCAATATAGACATATGCAATCATTTTATCTCCACTATTTATGGCCCAAACTGGGGCATAAGTAAAATTAAGTTGATGCCAACCGGAAATAATTCTATGCTGAAAAGCCCAACTACTACCGGTATAGGGAGTGGGATTTGTTAAAGAATTTAGCGAATTCCAACTATCGCCATAATCACTGCTTGGTATGGAACCGGCAGGCAAACTGTCTTCAACCCAAACATTATCTATTACAGCCGAAGGCACAGACACTTCGGTGTCAGGGATTC
>CAZFXC010000044.1:0-6768 GCA_964522815.1 uncultured Candidatus Saccharibacteria bacterium | reverse complement strand
GTAGCAAAATGCGCGCCACTCGTGCCCACAAAATGACTATCGGTAATGACTGCTCCACTTTTTTTTAATATATCTAAAACCTTAGTCATATATTTAATAAATTAATAATATTTTACTTGGCATTTTTATCATCTTGAATCATGCCAAAAATATTTCCTTCAAGATCTTTATAATACCCGAGCCACGCCATACCGGGAATGGCCATAATGGGCAGAGCTTCGCTCCCACCCAAACTTTTGACTTTCTCTGCCATAGCTTTTATGTCCGCCACGGCAATGGTACACACATAAGCATTCACCGCTTGCCCCTCAGTTGGTTTTGCCCCCATTCTTTTTACCATTCCGCCATTGATTCCACCGGCTTCAGTTTGCGGTCCGGTCATTATTACCCAATAATCCATTTTATCACTTTCCCATTTTTTTATTTCCCAGCCAAAAACTTTGGTATAAAACTCTTTGGCTTTTTCCAAATCTTCCGCGTGAATTTCGAAATGTGCGACTCGATTCATAAATTTTATGATGATTAATTATTTAAAAATTTTGGGTTAACTCCCAACTTATTTGTTTGGTAAAAAATAAAAATAATCGCCACTGCATAAATTACCAAATCCTCCACTTCCCACACGCCCGATTGAATGGCCATAGCAGTAACTGAGGTTGCAAAAAAACTCGCCATCACTATGGTATTAATTCTTACCACATACCCTAAAATAAACATTAACCCAAAAATCGTTTCCATAAACCCGGCACTCAAAATAAAAAGCTGATTGGAAAAATTAAAGCCCAATAATTTTACAAAATTCCAATTGTGTTCGCTTAAAAACTGCAAAGCTAATTCCGGGTGTAAAAACTTTTCCGTAAAAGCTAACACCACTAAAGACATACCGGCACCCATGCGTAATATCGGCAAACCCCAAGCTTGATAAGCAAATAATTTATGAGTTTCGTTGATTTCATTTAAATAGATAAATAGTGCGATGGCTAAAAGCAATAAATTTTCCAAATAAAATTCCCAACCTCCAAATCCACCAGCCACTAAATACAAACCGCCTAAAGCCAAACCTGCCCATTTGGGAAAAACATCAATTATTAACATTACCCCAATAATGCCTTGAGCAACTTGTAAAACTTGTTGCCATACACCGCTTGCTGGGATTTGTGGCACTAAGACAATTTGCCAAAATCCGCTAATTACCACTAAAAATATCCCCACCAAAATTTTAAACAGTCTGTAAATAGTTTTTTGATATTTTTGCCCAAACTCCAAAATTTTTGCTGGTGCTTTTAATTTTTGATCCAAAAATTTTGCTAAAAAAATTAAACCAATAGAGATAACTACCCAAACTACCACCGGCTTAGACCACCAACTAAAAAACTCTGTAGACTGACCGGAAGCTTTAACGGCTTCCACATCTACAAACCATTTAATATGCGCCGAAGCCACAAACGGCAAAACCCAACCCATCACTAAACTCAATAAATATTTAAAATATTTTTTCATTTAATCAATTCTTGCTTTAACCCAACCGTTTGTTGTAATTTATTGTCTATTGTCTAATGGCGGAAGGGGTGGGATTTGAACCCACGGTCCCGATAATCTCGGGACAGCGCGTTTCGAGTGCGCCGCACTAGACCACTATGCGACCCTTCCAAAATTATCCACTTACCAATTGCTATCTACTTACCTCTATTTATAGTATAAACAAAAACCCCAAGCTTGTCAGCTTTGGGGTGTTTAATAAAAAACACTCGCCTGCATTCTCTGTTTCACCTTCAGAGTTATTAAAAATTAATGAAACACTATAATTTATTAGATTTAAACTTAGAGCCATTTAAGTTACTCAGCACGCTAGATTCAAAATACCGATTAGCTTGTCTGGTTTGTTGATGTTTTTCCTGAGCCAACTGAATTAACTTGGTTAGTAACTCTGGCAATTCTACGCCACTTGCCTGCCACAAATGATGGTAAAGTGTGCCGGGTAAAGGGTTCACTTCGTTGGCATAAAATTCCTGTGTTTGTCGATTAATTAAAAAATCCACTCTCGCAATTCCACTACACTCTAAGAGTTTATAAACCGCTTGGGCAGTTTGCTTAATTTCTGCTGTCATAGTCTCACTCAACCTGGCCGGAATAACCACACTCCTTTGGCTTTTGCCGGTTTGCGCACCACCATCTTTTAAATATTTATCTTCAAAACTAAATAAATCCATACTATACAAAGATTCTTGTAATTCCGAAGCCACAGGCTCATCATTACCGATTAGACAACAAGTTACATCCATTAAATTTTCTACCATTTCTTCCACCACTATTTTATTATCATAATACATGGCCACTTCAACTTTTTGCACTAACTCCTTTTCGTCTCTGGCTTTGCCGATCCCGATTGAGGAGCCTAAATGAGCCGGTTTAACCATAACGGGAAACTTTAAAGATTGGGTGATTTTCTGAATTACCGATGGCTGATGTGTTTGCCATTCCTGTTTATTAAAATACACAAATTTAGTTGTAGAAATTCCGGCATCCCGCATTAAAATTTTGGTTAAAGCCTTATCCATAGCAATGGCACTAGCCGGCACATTACAGCCCACATAAGGCACTCCGAGCATTTCAAACATACCTTGTATGGTGCCATCTTCCCCGTATGTTCCATGAAACGCGGGGAAAGCCAAATCGATAGTAATAGCTTTTCCCAATAAACCTTTTTTCTTAAACACCAATTTACCCACTGGCTCCTGCATGTCCAAATAATATCTACCGTACTTCCCCTCCCCAAGTTTGGGGAGGGTGCCTGAAAGGCGGGAGAGGTTGTCTGTTAAAAATTTTAAATCTCCCAACTCTTCCCCCAACATCCACTTCCCTGTTTTAGTTATGTAAACTGGCACGACTTTATGACCCAAACCCTTAAGCCCGCTAATAATTAAATTAGCGGTAATTATGGAAATGTCATGTTCCACACTTCCGGAGCCAAAAAATACACCAATGTTCATAAAATTAAATTTTTAATTTTTGAATTTTTAAATAATTACTTAATATTTAATTTTTAAATTCTACAATATTTTTCAAATATTAATATTAGTTAGTGCGCTGTCTTCCTTTAAATCATAGCTCGTGGTTTTAAAATTTTTAAAAAATAAAAATTATAAAATTAAAAATTTTAAAGGTATTGGTCGCCCCAATCATTTTGAAACAAAATTACATCGTTTGGTTTTAAAATTTTTGACAGTGACGCGTGCGCTTCCATGGCAGTATCAAACCAAATTACCTGACAAGCTGATTGGCTGATTGACTGACTTGTCCGCCATAGCTTTAGCGACGGAGGATTGGCTGATTTAATTCCTTCCTCTATTATAGGAGTCACGCTGTTCTTTATTAGTATAACCACATCTGCCACCTTTGCCAACTGCCTGCCAATTGTCAAATGCACTTCCCGGGACACCTGACCAGTCTCTACTAAACCTGGGGTGATATAAAGTTTTCTTCTACCCGTAAAACGCCCCAAAGTTTTTATAGCTTCTTTTACTCCCACAGAGTTGCCGTTGTAAGCATCATCTATCACTAAAATATTTCCCGACCTCAAGATGGGAAACAACCGATGTTCCACTGGTCTAATTTTTTCTATCCCTTGCTTGATTGCTTCATTGGTCATCCCAAACTCTCTAGCAATCTTAACCGCACAATCAACATCTCCCAATGCATATTCACCCAGTAAATTTACAAACACATCACCCGCCCCTTCTATTTTTAGATTCCATCCTAATCTGTCTGGGTTAAAATCTTTATCTTGAATACCAGATACAGAATACTTAACACTTTTTTGATCCGACCCAATGTACTCCTTGTTATACTTTTCTATATTTTCATCATCACCGTTTAGTAAGCAAGTTGCGTCCGATTTAGCATTTTGCACAATTTCAAAAATGGTTTGCGTAACTGTTTCCATACTGCCCATTCTTTCCAAATGGGCTTCATTAATTCCTGTCACCACCGCTATATCAGGCGTTACAATCTCACAAATTTCTTGAATATCGCCTTGGTAATGCTCCCCCATTTCGATAATAGCAATTTCAATATTTTCTTCTCCCTTTAGGGGAGAAGATGCCCGCAGGGCAGATGAGGGAGTATTGTTTTTTTCCTCCCCCCTTGTGGGGGAGGATGTCCGCAAGACAGGAGAGGGGTTGGGAGCATTAAAATTCTTTAACACCCACCTTGCAATCCCGACTGGCGTGTTCACACTCTCAGGTGTGGCTAACACCTGAAACCTAAAACCCAAAACCTCTTTCAAAACTTCCTTCATGGTAGTTTTACCATAACTCCCCGCAATCCCAATGACCTTAACATGTAACATTTTACTTTTAACAATTAACTTGGCTCGAAAGACAATTATTTTTTTTACCAACCAATCAACTGGAAACAAAAACAATAAAGCAGTAGTAAGTAGTAAACAGTAAGCAGTAAAAACCAAATACCAAATCAATCCTACAATTATATAAAAATATAAACTTCTATCAATAACCAACCAAAATAGCATCACACCAATTAACATATGCAGTCCGATGGCCATTAACATTAAAGCTCGCGCTTTAATTGTCCACACTAAACTTTTTCGTAAACTTTCTTTGGGTGGAAAAAATCCTTTTTTTCCCAGCAACTTAAAATAGCGAAAGATTTCGTAATTCTCAAGTTGGAGCAAATAAAGCTGGTATTTAATTGTTTTGTTTGGATTAAAAATCATATCTTTTCCAACTGGACAATTCGCGTTTACCCCGTAGCTCGACTGAAAGTAGATGGTACTGGGGCGAATTGTCCACTAAACAAATCGGGTAAAAATTTTTATAAATTCTTCCGGCTGGTCCAAAAAGCTATAATGCCCTGCATTTTTAAGAATTAAAAATTGAGAATTCAGAATTAAAGAATTCATTCGCTGACCAAATTCTACAGGCGTATCCGTGTCGTTCTCGCCGGTAATTATTAGAGTGGGGGTTTTAATACCCTTCATATCCTTACTTAAATCTTCATTCACTACTTTTAAAAAAGTTGCCCTTAATTCAGGAAAGGTTAAATAATCTTCTGCTCCCAGTCCGTTATAAATTTTTTTTCTCAAGCCTTGCATGAATCTGGGTTTAAAAATCGGCTTGATAATTTTGGCCACGACGCCCATTAAATTTTTTTTAATGGCTGGTGTAACAAACCCAGCGCTATCAACTAAAACAAGCTGGCTAATGATGTCCGGATATTGCGATGCCAACTTTATCCCAACCCGTCCGCCAAAACTATGCCCCACGATTATGACATTTTTTAATGCTAATTTTTCAATAAAACCTTTTACAACTTCTGCATAGTCTGCAACTGCTAGACCTCCCCCGCTTTGCTTAAGAGGGGGCAGGGGGGAATTGCCAAACCCCGGTAAATCCAAAGCATAAATTCCCCATCTTTCAATCTTTAAATCATTAAATCTTTCCATCACACCCTTCCACACTTCCTTATTACTGCCCCATCCGTGCAAAAATAACAAACACTTCTCGCCTGTCGATTGTGTACCTACATAACAAATTAATTGGTTATTGATGATTATTTGATGAGCTTCCATATGCATATAATACATTGCTTAAACCCGATTTACAATATACAATATGTAAATAAAACGGGATGTATCCCGTTAGAAAAGACAAGTCATGAGTAAATTGTTATAATTTTAATTCATAAACATACAAACATAAGTCAATTTAATTATTTTCTAACGGGATGTAGTATACCCTCCGTCGCTAAAGCTATGGCGGGCAAGCCGGTAGTTCGCACGTTCGTCCCGCACCATTTTATCGGAGCATAGTATATCGGTAGTACGCACGCTTCGGGTGCGTGAAGGCTGGGTTCAATTCCCAGTGCTCCGACCAAAAAATGGTACGGGACAAGGGTGCGTGGAGACTTAGGGTTTCCGCCAAAGGCGGATCCCGCTTCGCGGGAAAATTCCCTGCATCCCGACCAAAGAAAAAGAGCTTAATTATTTAAGCTCTTTTTCTTTTTTCAAACTCTTAGCGCCAATCCAAGCCAGTTCAAAAATTTTTTTCATCGCATCAGCAATTTCCACGCTCTCTATTATTATACCCAATCGTTCTTTCCAAGAAGCAATCATAAGTTTATTATCATACATATCTATTTCTGGCGAAAAATAATACTTATCCGCTGGCACAAACACCATTTCTCTGGCTTCCGCTTGATTGTGCTTTTGTCTTTCTAAAGCTTCTTTTGTTAATGGCACTACTCCCTTAATACTTAAGCCTTTTTTAGCTCGTCGCTTATAGTAAGCGGGGAAATACTCAGGCAACGCCTTATGCATATCGTCAAAATTCGCAAAAGCTCTTAAAGGTTCTTTAGAGGTTAGAGTGTCTTCGTAAACTTCTTTCATTCCTTCCCTACCTTCATAAAACCGGATTTTTGGTCTGTCTGAAACATTATGGACAGATTTTAAAAGTGGAATGGTGTGCTTGGCTCGGTTTAGTTTGTTTTGATATTCTGCAAATTTATTTTGCAAAGTTTCCAAAATTCTGTCCGGGCTTTCGGCAATAAATTCTTGCAAAGGTTCTTTGCCCGAAACACTAACTAAGCCTTTACCTACCAAAGCATTTAAAATATGATAGCCGGTGGTGCGGTTTAAATTGGCTTTCCTTGCAATAGTAGACACATTCCCCCTGCCTAGTTCCAGCAAAGCTAAATACACATTGGCTTCCTTTTCGGAAAAATTTAAGGCTAACAAATCTGCTTTTAAAT
>CAZFXC010000043.1:0-6828 GCA_964522815.1 uncultured Candidatus Saccharibacteria bacterium | reverse complement strand
TTTGATGATCCGGATAATTTAAGACAGCAAGCCCGCGAATTAGCCATAGAAAAAGCTAAAGAAAAAGCCAAAGAATTAGCAAAAGTAGCTGGGATAAAATTAGGGAAAGTCATTAGTGTTTCGGAAGCGGGAAGTGGTGGGTATCCGATGCCATATTACGGAGCTGGGTTTGGCGGAGGTGGGGGTGTGGCGATGGAAAAAGCGGTTTCTCCCAATATTGAGCCAGGAAGCCAAGATGTGATAGAAAATATGTCAGTTACATTTGAAGTTAAGTAAATTCGTTAAATCAACTGTAAAACCCCTCCGACGTTCATCGTAGGGGTTTTAAAGACTTAAAGCAAAC
This sequence comes from uncultured Candidatus Saccharibacteria bacterium, assembly GCA_964522815.1. Taxonomy (GTDB): domain Bacteria; phylum Patescibacteriota; class Doudnabacteria; order UBA920; family UBA920; genus JBBTRN01. The sequence goes on along the minus strand of CAZFXC010000043.1, from coordinate 6,485 downwards.
TCATAAGCCGAATTCTGTTCACCCCGTTAGAAGTCCGGTGTCTAAAGACACCGCCGGACGCCTTTTGACGTCTTACTTCTAACGGGGTTAACAATCATCTCTCTGGTCCCGATGTTGCCATCGGGATCGTGCGACCTACCAAATTTGGTCTTGCACTCAAGTAAGAATTTAGCCGTTTCACCCGAGCGTTAGCGAGTGTCCTACGAAGCTTTGGCGTAGTAGGATTTTCGTTTATTACTCAGTTCGCCCCGCCCTTTGCTTGCAAAGAGCGGGGCGTCCCGATTCTTTCGTATCGGGACGTCTCTGTTCGCATCTCGCACCTTACGGTGGACGGGAATTACCCGCTACCAGTTTTTGATAGCTCTATAGAGGATATCAAAATGAGTGTTCGGACTTTCCTCCCCCCACTTTCTATCTTTTATTGCAATTCAAAAGCTTGCAAGCTATTTTGAATACGTTTTTTCAGTTGCCCATAACTGCCTTTGAATTGTTTGAGATTTTGCTCTCTGGCTCTCGCATCTTTCTCTGATACAAAAGCTTCATAGTAAATCAATCCAACAGGGAGTCTATGTTTTGTATATCCTGATTGCAAAGACATATGTTCCTTAATTCTTCGCCTTAGGTCACTTGTGTAACCTATATAGATTTGACCACCCTTGGATATTTTCAAAACATAGACATAAAACATAGAAAGTGGGGGGCGATTGTTCGGTTTGCTTTAAGCAATTTAAAATATCATAATTTTGGTTTTTTGTCAAATATTTGTTAAAATTTAGGAAAAATAATTTTTGGAAAGAATGGTCAGATATTGTATAATAATAGTAATTTGATTGAAATTTTCGTATAAAAATAGGTAAATTATGAAAAGATCTGAATTAGTATTTAATATTGTCCTAATCCCGATTGATTGCGTAATGATTTTGCTGGCTGGAATCGTTTCATTTTATTTTAGGCAGTATAGTCAACCGATTATTGGGCCGGTAATCTTTCAAATTACAGTCAGCGACTTGTTGAAGGCTAGCTGGTTTATTGTCCCGCCTCTTATTATAATTTTTGCTTTTTTAGGTTTATATAACCTCAAAGGCACAAGAAGTTTTTTGTTTCAAATTGGGAAAGTTTTTGTTGGAGTTTCGTTAGGTTTGTTATTGGTCATTTTATTATTCTTTTTTGATCAAACGATTTTTCCTTCTAGGTTTATTATTTTAAGTACATGGTTATTGGGAATCGTATTTGTAATATTGGGTAGAGTGAGTTTGAAGATTTTGCAAACCAATTTGTTTAGAAAAAATATAGGTTTGCATAAATTGGTTTTAATTGGAAAAAATTTGGAAAATAACACTACCTTGAGTAAGTATTTTAAGCAAACCTCTAACGGTTATTCCGTAAGTGCCGAACTAAATTTTAACCAAAATATTTTTCAAGAGTTGCAAAAATTGCATAAAGCCGGCAAAATCGATGAAATTTTGCAAACTGACCAAGCTTTAAGTTACGAAGATAATTGGCAGTTAGTGCAATTTGCCAAAAATCATGGCATTGCTTTTAGTTATTTACCCAATTTATTTGAAGTTCAAAAAAATTCACTTGAGACTTTAACCATTGATGGCACGTTAATTATATTTTTAAAAAATTCACCGCTCGACGGCTGGGGAAAGGTAGTTAAAAGGATTTTAGACATAATGTTTTCTCTGGTTTGTCTAATTATAACTTCACCGCTTTTTTTAATTATTGCCATTGCGATAAAGCTTAATAGCCCCGGAAAAATTTTTTATGTAGCTAAACGTGGTGGCCGGGGTAAAGATTTTGATTTTTATAAATTTAGAACCATGTTTACGCATTTATCGGTAGGTCACAAATATGGGGGTGAAAAAGCAGAGCAAGTCAGACAAATGCTCTGGGAGAAAAATGATAGGGGCGGTAAACAAAGTCCTTTTTTAAAAATTAAACATGACCCCAGAGTAACCAGCGTGGGGAGATTTTTAAGAAAGACAAAATTAGACGAAATTCCTCAATTTTGGAATGTATTAAAAGGGGATATGAGTATGGTTGGGCCTAGGGCCCATGTGCTTGACGAAGTGGAAAGGTATCGAAATAAATATCGACGTATGTTTAGTATTAAACCGGGCATATTTGGTCTATCGCAGATTGCTCAAATTCATAAACCGGATTTGCCTTTTGATGATGAAATCAGTTTAAATACCAATTATATTGAAAATTGGTCAATCTTTTTAGATTTAAAAATTTTAGCGATTAGTTTTTTAAAGCTCTTTTTTTCCCATAAAATTGACCAAGACTATTAAATGAATAATATTTCTCATCAAATTGCCATTGTTCACGACAGTTTTACTCAACAGGGGGGCGCGGAAAGAGTAGTTGAATTTTTGCATAAAATATTTCCAACTGCCAAAGTTTATACTTTGGTTTTAGATAAACGCTTGCAAAAATATGTTGCTTGGCCTGTCCAAACCTCTTGGCTTCAGAGTTTATATAATTTATATCCTAAGTTGCAATATTGGTTGTTGTTTCTTCCTTGGGCAGTTAACTCGCTAAACCCAGAGGCTAAAATTATAATTTCTTCATCTGCCGGTTTTGTAAAAAATATTAAACCTCCAGCCGGCGCTTTACATATCAGTTATTGCCATACTCCGGCTCGATTTTTATGGCAGGAAAGTGAAGATTACGTAAAGCAGGAAGTGCCGTTTTGGTTAAGACCGCTCGTAAACTTGTATTTAAGGCGAATGCGAAAATGGGATCTTCAAGGGACTACTGGGGTGGATTATTTTATTGCCAATTCCAAAGAGACCCAGCAAAGAATTTTAAAAACTTACACAAGAAAATCCGAAGTGATTTATCCATGTGTTGATACTAATTTTTGGCAACCGACTAAAATCAAGCAGAATAATTTTTTGATGGCAGGACGGTTGCAGGAACATAAAAATTTTAAAGACGTAATTTTACTGTTTAACCGACTCCGGCTACCCTTGCATATCGCCGGCACCGGTAGATCTGAACAGTATTTAAAAGCTTTGGCCCACAGCAATATTAAATTTTTAGGGAGAATATCTGACGAAGCTTTAAGAGATGAATATAGCCAAGCCCAAGGTTTTATTTACCCTCAAATTGAAGATTTTGGTTTAATGCCACTGGAAGCAGCGTGTTGTGGGACTCCCACTCTGGCCAGAAGGTTCGCCGGAAGTTTGGAAACGGTTAAGGAAAATGTTACCGGTAAATTTTTTTCCGGAGATTTTAATGAGTTAGAAGCGATCTTGCTCAATTGGGACATTCGGCAATTTAAGTCAGAGGATTTAATTAATTGGGGTAAAAAATTTAATTTTGAGAATTTTAAACAACAAATTTTAAATTTTGTAAATAAGGTCGCCCATGAACATTTTAGTTGACTTAAGAAGTCTTCAAAGCGGTAATTATTCCGGGGTTGAAAACTATACCATTCAACTGGTTTTGGAATTGTTGAAAACCGATAAACAAAATTTTTACACTTTATTCTTTAGTGGTTTTGGTAAAACTAATGTTTCGGATTTTGATTTTATTAATGCTAAAGTTATTCACACTCAATTACCCAATCGGTTACTGAATTTGCTATTTAAATTTAAACTCATTAGTATTGAACAATTTGTCGGCGAGTTTGATGTAGTATTCATGCCTAATTTAAATGTTATACATACCCGTAAAAATAAACGCATCCTCATCTCTTTTCACGATTTGTCATTTGTCAGATTCCCAGAATTTTACGATTTTAAAAGACGACTTTGGCATTGGTTTTTAAACCCCAGAAAACTTTTAGCATCGGCCAGTAAAATTATTGCTGTGTCCAATTACACCAAAAACGATATGATGGAAAAATTTGGAATTCCGAATGCTAAAATTGAAGTTATTTACCCCGGAATAGACACTCAATATTTATTGGAGAATACCCAACCAGATCGGTTAATTGAAACCAGAAATTATTTTGGCTTACCCAAAAAATTTTTTTTGTTTTTAAATACCATTGAGCCCAGAAAAAATTTGGTAAACATTATTCAAGCTTTTGAGCAATTTTCGGGTGAGGAGTATTTGGTAATAGCCGGTAAACTGGGTTGGAAAACAGCGAGCACTTTAAACAAAATTAAAAATTCCAATAAAAAAACCAAAATTATTTATTTAGGCTATGTGGATGAGGTGTATAAACCGGCCTTAATCAAGTTATCTACGGCTTTACTTTACCCCTCCTTTTACGAAGGCTTTGGGTTTCAAGTTTTAGAAGCGAATGCTTTGAATATTCCGGTCATACTTTCTCAAGTAACTTCATTGCCGGAAATTGCCAATCCCGACAATTTGCTAATTAATCCTTATAATGTTCGGGATATTTTGTTGGCGATGCAAGTGGTGTCAAGTAAGAGTTTAAGTAATGAACACTTAAATTATCAGTTAGCAACTAAGTTTAGTTGGAAAAAGAATGCTGAACATATGCTAAAAATTTTGGAGGCCATATGCGCATAGGAATTGATTTTCGTCTGGCAGGAGTTAGACATGGCGGAATCGGCCGATATGTTTTGGAATTGGTTAAAAATTTAGTGAGCATTGATACTGAAAATGACTACTATCTATTTTATAATGACGATGCTTCCAATATTGTTTTAGCTTTACAAGCTCAAAGCTTAAATTTTAAATCGGTTTTAGTGAATATTCGGCATTATTCTTTAGCCGAGCAAATATTTTTGCCCAGAATTTTAAATAAATACAATTTAGATTTAATGCACTTCCCCAATTTTAATGTTCCGCTTTTTTACCGACGTCCGTTTATTGTCACTATTCACGATTTGATTCATCACAAACTGGGTGGAACAAAAAAAACTAATTGGTTGCATTTTCTGGCTTATAAATCCGTTATACAACATGCTGTTAATTCTGCTCAAAAACTTATTACGGTTTCCGAAGCATCCAAACGGGATCTCATAAATGAATACAACATACCCGAGGATAAAGTTAAAGTGATTTACGAAGCCACTTTTGAACCGGTTGACTTTGCTTTGGAACAAGCCATAGATTTAAAAGCACACTATGGAATTAACAAACCCTATTTTTTATTTGTCGGGGTTAAACAGCGAAATAAGAATTTGCCAAAACTGTGTGAAGCTTTTGCCCTCTTTTTAAAGAACACCAATTATGATTATAATTTAATTATTGCCGGGAAAAAAGATTCGCATTATCCCAATATTTCCGGTGAATGTGTAAGTTTGTGTAAACGTAACTTACTCTTTATTGAGCATTTTACTGATTTGGATTTGGAAATTTTATATAAACATGCTTTGGCTTTTGTGAGCGCTTCCAGTTTTGAAGGTTTTGGTTTGCCGGGTTTGGAAGCTATGTCCAGAGGACTGCCGTTGGCTGTGAGTAATTTACCGGTGTTCAATGAAATTTACGAAAACGGGGCGATTTATTTTAATCCGGAAAACGTTTCTGAAATTTCCGAATGTTTAACCATTCTAGCCACTGATTCGCCGTATTATAATCAAATCAAGCAGGCTGGCTTAAAAAGAGCTTTGAATTTTTCTTGGAAAAAATGCGCTGAAGAAACTTTAAAAGTTTACAAGACATTAAATATTTAATTAAGGTAAGAATGAGTTTATGAAAATATTTTTAGTGGGTGGGAGTAGTGGCGGACCCGTAATTCCACTCATTGCAATTTATAAAGAAATTCTTAAAGCGCATCCCAGTGCTAAGTTTTTTTTGGTCGGCACTAAAACCGGACCTGAACAGCTAATTGCCAAAAAACATAATTTGCCATTTTTCCCTATACATTCTGGAAAATACCGAAGATATTTCAGTCTGAAAAATATTTTTTCTCCTCTCCAAACCCTAATTGGTTTTTTTCAAGCCTTAAAATTATTAAAAACCTACCGGCCTCAGTGCATAGTTGGGGCGGGTAGTTTTGTTCAAGTGCCGGTAGTTTGGGCAGGTTGGTGGCTGAATATTCCTTCCGTTATTCATCAGCAAGATGTCGTGCCGAGCTTAGCCAATAAATTGTGTGAATTTCCAGCTACTAAAATTACAGTTTGCTTTGAAAATTCTTTAGCGGATTTTTCGGGAAATTTTGGTTTACTCTACAAAAAAAATCATAAGAGCAAAGTTGAGTTAATGGGTAACCCGTTTTTGTCCGACTTAAAAACCGGTAGCCGAAAACAAGCCATACATAATTTAGGTTTACGGGCAGACATGCCAGTCCTGCTCGTGATGGGTGGTGGGACAGGTTCGGAATTCATTAACCACTTAATTACGAATTCCTTAACTGATTTTTTAAAAATCGTTCAAATTATTCACATTACCGGGCAAAGAAAAAATATCGATCATTCCGAACATTCCGGTTATATCCAGTATGAATTTTTACCAGATATGCAAGATGCGTATTGGGCTTCAGATATTGTGGTGGCTAGAGCCGGTTTATCTACCTTAACCGAATTGTCCAATTTGGGTAAACTCAGTATAATTAT
>CAZFXC010000042.1:2985-7243 GCA_964522815.1 uncultured Candidatus Saccharibacteria bacterium | reverse complement strand
ATTAAAAAACTCTATCTCCGAACTTACCGGCCATTCCCCGTCTTTTATTTTATCTACTGATGCGCCTTTGGCTTTTACAAACTGCAAAATATAGACATTCATCCCAGCTCCCGAAGCTCTTATGGCCATACCCATAGCAGCTGTAGTCTTCCCCTTCCCTGCACCTAGATAGGCAATCACTAAACCCCTAGGTTCACTACTAAACTCCTGCGGTATTGTTATTTTCTTTCTTCCCATATTTTTTTAAAAGGCGTCCCGACGGCCGTCGGGACGCCTTATTTTATAACTTGATGACCAACTATCAACAACCTCTCTGTCCCTTCGGGACATCTCCCCTCGCCAGAGGAGAATAATATAGTGCTACGCTCTACCCACACTTACTATAACCACAAGCCTCACACTTCATACAACCTTCGGCAAAAATCATCATATTACTGCAAGACGGACACACCGGCGCATTCCCTAAATTCGCAATGGAAATTTTTTGGGAAGTTTTATAAGCCATAGTCCCGTTAACCGCAATTTTCTCTTCTACCACGGTTTCCATTTGGGTTAATTGCACTGACTCTGAGGTTTTAGCCAATAACGAATTATTCTGGGGTAAATCCATAGCTAACTGTTTTACTCCCCGTTTAATATGTTTTTCCAAAACTTTAGCTACCGCATCGGGCAAAGAAAACACCATACCTTCTTCGGAGAAAGATACGTCAGGACCTCTTATGCCTTTTAACTGAGCAATAATTTCTTCAATCGCAATATTGGAACGTAAAGACAAAGAAATTAAACGAGTGATGGCTTCGGTCTGAGCGGAAAAGAACCCACCGGCTTTACCCATTTGCGCAAAAACCTCAAACGGACCATGCTCGTCTTCATTAACCGTAACATACAAATTGCCATACGCTGTATTCATTTTATACGTCACGCCGTTCATGGCATTCGGTCTTTCCCTGGGCGCAATTTTAATTTGTACATTATCTCCCGAAATAGACATGACTTCGTGAATCGCCCTGGGTGATGCAGTTCCGGCCCCGGCGTCGGGAGTGGACCCACCCGACTCTACCAATTTGGCTTCAACTTGTTCCGAAGCATCTTTGCCTAATTTTTTATGATCCGTAGCCAAAATTTGCTCATCTCGGCTTCCATCACGGTAAATGGTGCCACCTTTACAACCCAAATCATACATTAAGGTATAAAGTTGTTTGGTTTGTTCAATCGTATAATCTTGTGGCGCATTAACAGTCTTAGAAATAGCTGAATCAGTCCACTTTTGCACTGCTGCTTGAACTCTAACGTGTTCCTCGGGCGCCAAATCCATAGCCGTAGCAAAATACTCAGGCAATTCCTGATTGGGATGCTGATTTAACCAATCTTGCGCTAATTTAATTTTTTCTTCGTGCACGCCCAGACGAGATTTCCTAAAATAGGTCCAAGAGAAAAACGGCTCAATCCCTGTGGAAGTCCCCACCATAGTGCCCACTGTGCCCGTGGGGGCTTGAGTGAGTATTGTTACGTTTCGAATACCATACTCTTTCACCAAATCTCGAATATACTCGGGCATATTTTTCATAAACCCACTTTGTAAATATTTTTCCGCTACAAAATTTTTAAATGCACCTTTTTCTCGCGCCAATTCCACGCTTTCTTCGTAAGCGGTTAAAGCAATAAACTGATACAGCTTATCTATAAACTTGACGCCTGACTCACTCCCGTATCTCAAACCTTTATAAATTAACATTTCCGCCAAACCAATGGTGCCCATCCCCACTCTTCGTTCCGACAGTTGTTGTTGTTTATTTTCTTCAAAAAAGTAAGGTGTGGCATCTATGACATTATCTTGAAACCTTACCGCATATTGCACGGTTTGTTTTAATTTATCCCACAACACTTCACCCGTTTCTTTATTGATGTGTTTAGCTAAATTAATATGCCCCAAATTACATACTCCCCAAGCCGGCAAGGGTTGTTCCCCGCAAGGGTTTGTGCAAGGCAAATCGGCAAAATAGTGAGAGTTAGAAAAATAATTCGCTCTATCGATAAAATACATACCCGGCTCCGCGCTACTCCAAGCCGAAGTAATAATATTATCCCAAATATCTTGTGCTCTCACGGTTTTATGTTTGACCACTTTTCCGCCAATAGATTTCCATCTGGCTAAATTGCCATCCCACTTGGTAGAATACAGCGGATCATTCGTGTCCGGAAACACCAAATCCCAAGGCTTATCTTGCTTCACGGCTTCCATAAAATCATCCGTGATACCCACACTAATGTTAGCATTGGTGATTTTACCGGCTTCTTTTTTAGCATTAATAAAATCAATCACATCGGGATGCCAGCAATTTAAAATCAGCATCAGCGCACCCCGCCTGCTCCCACCTTGTTCAATTAATCCCGTCACAAAAGAATACAAAGAAGCCCAAGACACTGCCCCACTACTTCTGCCATTTACACCTTTCACATAAGCATAGCGTGGACGCAAAGAAGACACATTAATGCCTACCCCACCGCCTCGGCTCATAATTTCCGCCATTTGCGATAAAGTTTCAAAAATCCCTTGCCGACTGTCTTTCGGATGCGGAATGACATAGCAATTATAAAAAGTTAGGTTTTGGCCAGTGCCTGCTCCGGTAAAAATTCTTCCCGCTGGCACATATTTCCAATCATCCATAAGTTCCCGAAATTTAGTCTCCCATTCAGTTTGTTTTTCGGTTGTGGTTTCCACACTGGCAATATGCTTAGCAATACGCTCAAACATTTGTTCCGGCACAGTCTCCAGGGGTTTGTCCAAATGTTCAATGGCGCGCATTTCCACTTCCCCATTTCTCAGCATAACTTCCGCACTTTTTTCTGTCATATTTAAACTCTGCACAATCCCGATTTCCCGCTGGCCGGTTTTCGGATTAACCAATACCACCACGGTGTCACCCACGGCTAAACTTTCTCTTTTTACATCTTTCACCGCATAACGGTCTAAAAAGATTTTCTCGCCTAATTCGGATAGTGCGTTCTTAGTTCTGGTTTGAAGATTTTCTTTAATTTGCATAGAATAAAATTTTTAATTACAAATTTTTAATTTTTAAATAAATATAAATTTCTAAATTTAAAACAAACTGACTTCTAGTGTTTTAGTTTAAACATTTACTTAGCTGATTGCTGATGAGCTGTCTACTGATTTACTGACTGCTGATTAGCCAATAGCTATTTGTATTCATTCGCGTAAATTCGCATCGCACTAATATCTGTGTATCCGTGTTATCTGTGATCTGTGGAATAAATATTCGCATCGGGATTTAACTTACTCACTTACAACTTACCAACTTACAACTTTTTGAGTTCTTCCTTAAACTCCTCCACATCTTCAAATTGTCTATACACAGCAGCAAACCGCACATACGCTACCTTATCCGCTTTTTTTAGTTTCTTCATCACAATCTCTCCAATTTCCGAACTTTTAATTTCCCCGTTATTAGCCTTTTGCTGAATTTCAATCTCAATTGATGACAGCAATTTCCTAAAGGTTTCGTCAGTATGCGGACGTTTGGCTAAAGGCAACCGTATGGCCCGCTCTAACTTTTCCTTACTAAACAATTCCTTCCGACCGTCCTTTTTTAAAATGTTTAAATCTAAGATTTCAATTTCTTCATAGGTAGAAAACCTAAATCCGCACTTTTCACACTCCCGCCGACGCCGAATTGCCTCGCCCTCTTCCACTGGTCGGGAGTCTAAAACTTTAGTATCTGCAAATTGGCATTTTGGACAACGCATTAGGTAAGGCAATTAACAATTAACCATTAACAATTAACTAAAGTATGTTAAATGTCAGCGGTCAAACGTCAATTGTTTGCTATATCTAGTAGACTTAAGCTTTATGATAATACTACATATAGTATTTGTGTGCAAACCCGCGAAAACCTAATTTTTTTTAAAAACCCTCCCACTTATCCCCAAGAAAAATTTTATGATTTGATGATTTAAGATTTAATGATTGATTGATTATTTTTAAAACCGCAAAAAGAGACTCCTTTCTTCCCCCCTCTTAATGTAAGAGGGGGCTGGGGGGTGATATAAAAAAACGCCCCGGAAATACCGGAACGTTTTTTTATTAGCTTATGTGCTGATAACAGTTTACTAATTAGCTAAATGCTATTTTTTTTCTAATAACCTATTCGCATCTCACTAATATCTGTGTATCCGTGTTATCTCTGATCTGTGGATTATATTTTTTGTCCCCCATCTGTAGCTATCTGTATATTTGTGT
>CAZFXC010000042.1:1672-2885 GCA_964522815.1 uncultured Candidatus Saccharibacteria bacterium | reverse complement strand
TAAGCTATACAAATGATCCACACTTAAACTCCCAAACCCCATAAATCCAACTTCTTGTTTAGTGCTAATCCCGGCTACTTGAGGCTGACTGTTATATTCCACCAAACTCTCTAGGCCCAACACTCTCACTAAAGGCACGCTGGCTTCGTCCATGGCCCAAGCCATGGCTTCGGTATGTGCCTTCACCGCTTCTATGGCAGGCTGGGCAAAAGCCACCAATCCGCCACTATACCAAGCGGAAAAATTATCTATGGCTTGCACAACTTTAGCTGGTGCAAACGGATCGGGCAAAGCATATTCCGTACTGCCACCTAAACTGGCTCCGCTTACATTCACGGCAAATAACAACGCGAGAGAAAATAATGTACCTCCTAATAAAGCCATTACCTTACCCGGCGTTTCTTCGGTTAAAAACTCTTGCATAAATTTATAAGTTTACCCACTCACCAAAACTTTTAAGTTTTAATGCTGAGTATTTGATTGACATAGGTCCCAAACTTCCAAAAACAAAAAAATAAAGTTTTTGGTGTATGGGGTAAAATTCGCTTTTGAATTCAAAAAAGCCAATTTACTCACCTATGATTTTAACAAAATTTTGTTGTTAAAATCTAAATTTTAATTTTATTTGTGTTTCCTTGACCCTTTAAATAAATTGTTTATTTAATGGGTGATTTAGCCTAAGGATATTCGCTGTTTCGCTATTTTTACGAAATCAACGCTCGACCTTTTTATATCACTTTTATATATTATAGCATATATTTTAAAAATCCGCAAGAGCGGATTTGTAATGTTGTAAGTTGTAAGTAAATAAGTTGTAAGTTATTTTTGAATTTTTATCCAACCATAAATTAACTTTCCAACCTCCTCACATCGTTCAAAAACTTTTTGATATTTAAATTCTGAAACGTATTTTAAATCTTTAGCCAGTAAAAGTTGATACTTTAGCTCTTCTAATGACGCTTCCGCAATATTATAAAAATGCAATGAATCATTAAGTGATTTTCTCTTAAAACCTTCCGCAATATTAGAAGGAATAGATACCGCACACCTACGACTCTGACTGACTAAACCAAACATCTCGTGTTTTGGATACTCTGATGTTAAAACATAAACATCTAAAACTAATTGGTGAGATTTTTGCCAAGCAATAATTTCTGTAAATGACTTAATTATCATATTCTTTGTTTACTTACAACTCTACTACTTACAACTT
>CAZFXC010000042.1:0-1572 GCA_964522815.1 uncultured Candidatus Saccharibacteria bacterium | reverse complement strand
ACTTACAACTTTCTCCGCCTCACTTCATCTTCTTTCTAATAAACGCCGGGATTTCCAATTCGTCCTCGCTGTCGGCATTCAAACTTTCTGTGGGTGGAGTGGCTTGAATGACTGGCGGTTGTTTTGGCTCAATGGGTTTAGGGTTAAAAAGTGGACGTCTTAATTCCACCGCAGTTTGCGGGGGGCTTTGAGGTTGAGCGCTAAAATTGCCTGTGCCCAAAAAACCTTTTTTAGGTTCATCAAAACTTATGGGCGACATGCCACTAATGCGATTATTGCCATCAAAGCCTGTGGCAATGACCGTAATCTTAATTTCATCGCTCAAGTTTTCGTCTATGACTGCGCCAAACTTTACTTTGGCATCGGAGTCAATATTTTTGGTAATCACTTTCGCAGCTTCGTCGATTTCAAACATACCCAAATCTTTTCCGCCGGTAATATTAAAGAGCACTCCTTTCGCGCCGTCTAAGGACATATCTAACAACGGAGAGTTTACCGCAAGCTTAGCAGCTTCGCTCGCGCGATTCTCGCCACTCGCTCGCCCTATACCCATCATGGCCGTGCCCGCGTCTTGCATAATGGCGCGCACGTCCGCAAAGTCAGCGTTAACCAAACCATGTGTGGTAATTAAATCTGAAATGCCGGAAATGCCTTGCCTTAAAACTTCATCTACGGTTTTAAACGAATCGATGAGTGAAGTTTTCTTGTCTATAATTTGAAGGATCCGGTCGTTATGAATGGCAATAATGGCATCCACTTTATCTTTTAAATTATCATAGCCGGCATCAGCCACTTCTTTTCTTTTACTCCCTTCAAACGTAAACGGCCGAGTCACGACTGCCACGGTTAGCACGCCTTTATTTTTAGCGAGCTCAGCCACAATGGGTGAAGCTCCGGTGCCAGTCCCGCCCCCAAGCCCGCAAGTAATAAACACCATGTCAGCATTGTCCACCACTTCTTCCAGTTCTTCAATGCTTTCTTCCGCTGCTTGCCTGCCCAATTCCGGATTCATCCCACTACCAAGACCTTTGGTGATATTTTTACCAATATGCACTTTAAGGTCAGCGTTGTTATTATGTAGAGCCTGGGCATCGGTATTAATGGCAATGAACTCCACGCCCTTAATGCCCAGTTCACTCATGCGGTTAACCGCGCTCGTGCCACTCCCGCCCACGCCTAAGACTTTAATTCTGGCAAAACTTTGAACTTTTGGTTTAACTTCTCCCATACGATTTTGTGATTTCATTTTAGTTGATAATTTCAGAATAAATTAAATCAAACAAAAAATCAAACGTGTTGAAAGGTTAACCTTAAAATACAAACGATTGATTTTTTATTTTGATATTTGTTTTGGGTCTGTTTTTGAATGTGCTTTTAAGACGAAACTATTAAATTAGAGCAAATTGGCACAAATAAATTTTGATGTTTATCCGTAGGATAAGCAGAAAAATTTTTTGGGACAAGTAGCCAAAATTTTACAGTTGCAGGCAAAATGACATTTGGAAACAGACCCTTTATATAAAATCAGTATAGCACAAAAGTAAAAAATACCAAATTTAAACCCAAACCCCC
>CAZFXC010000041.1:0-7489 GCA_964522815.1 uncultured Candidatus Saccharibacteria bacterium | reverse complement strand
TCTTTAAACACTTCTGTGTTTTCTCGCAAAAAGGTTTTGGCATTTTCCCGACCTACCCCTAACTTTACCTGACCAAACATATGAGTATTCCCAGATTTTTCTATTACACCTAATAAAACTCCGGTATCTAACAAATCGCCAGAAGCGGAAATGCCCTCATTATACATAATGTCAAACTCTGTAGTTCGAAAAGGTGGGGCAACTTTATTTTTTACAACTTTTACTTTCACCCGATTACCCACAATTTTCTCTCCATTTTTTATTTGAGCCGTTCGTCTTACTTCAATTCTTACACTGGCATAAAATTTTAGAGCATTACCACCTGTAGTGGTTTCTGGATTGCCAAACATGACTCCAATTTTCATGCGAATTTGATTGATAAAAATTACCGTAGTTTGACTTTTAGAAATAATCCCAGTAAGTTTTCTTAAAGCTTGAGACATCAGCCGAGCCTGCAAACCCATATGACTATCACCCATTTCGCCCTCAATTTCATTTCTGGGAGTTAAAGCCGCCACAGAATCAATGACAATTAAGTCTAACGCATTACTCCTCACTAAAGTCTCACAAATATCTAAAGCTTGTTCCCCATTGTCTGGCTGGGAAATAAGTAAGTCTTCCAGCTTTACTCCGATCTTTTTAGCATATTCCGGATCCAAGGCATGTTCGGCATCAATAAAAGCGGCGAGCCCACCCTTTTTTTGCGCCTCGGAAATCATGTGCAGAGTTAAAGTGGTTTTCCCCGAACTCTCCGGACCATAAATCTCAATTATTCTACCTTTAGGTATCCCTCCTACACCCAAGGCTAAATCTAAACTAATACTGCCAGTGGGTATGGCTTCAATATTTAAAGCTTTGGAATCGGACAGCTTCATAATACTGCCATCACCGAACTTGTCTTTAATTTGATCCAAAGCCGACTCCACCGCCTTCCACCTGCCCGTATTCGCTTTTTCTGTACCAGTTGTTTTTAGATTGGTTTTTGCCATATATAAATTATTGATTTTAATTTTCAGCCATCACACAACCATCATAGCATAGTTTCTGCTATTTGGTAAAAATTAAATTTTCAATTTTCTCACCATCTCGACCCAATGTGCCCATATTTTTCCCGTTTAAATTGGCCGTAACCAACCCGGCGTTACTGACCGATAAATCTAAAATATTAAAATTTTCAAAAGTTTCTTGCTGATTTGCCAAATAATTTTTAACAACTCTGGCTTGGCCATCTAAGCTGTAACTTAATTCCACTTTGCCTTTAAAATCTAACTTTAATACTGCCTGAGTGCTTTCAGTGACTGTTTCGCTATGTTTTACTTGGCCAATCACTGTTAGCTGTTTAGTTATACTTCGTCTAAAGCGATTCGTAGCAGTAATGACTAATTCTTTCGGACCTGCTGACAGACCCACATTAGTTAAAAACTTACCTTCCTCATTAACAAATACCGGTTCGTTATTAACTGAAACAGTGGCACTGGGATCGGTCCGACCCTCTACTACAATAAATGTTTTGTCGGTGGCAGTAAGATTTTGAGGCGAAGTAATTTCTAAAAAGGGAGTTTGTGCAATTGCAAAAACTTGCCAAATTATATATAAAATGGTAAATGACACAAAAATCACACTCACTAAAATTGTAATAATTTTAGGCGTTAGCGTAATTTGTTCCCAATTAAAAAATTTTTTTTTGGTTTTAAGGCTGGTGGCTTGAATAATTTTACTATTAACCCCTTGTTCTAATTCGTATTGATCAATTAACACCTGAGCATCTAACCCGTAAACTTTGGCTAACTTTTGTAAAAAACCTTTTACATAAACTTTGGCCGGCAATTTAGAATAATTACCCTGCTCGAGAAGCAATAAGGCATTGGCTGGAATGCCAGTCTTTTTAACCAACTCAGTGATGGAAAAATTAAAACTCTGCCGAACATTAAATAAATATTCAGACAGAGTTTCTACCTTAACTTTTTTTTGTTCAAAAGCCACTTGTCAAATTTCTTACCTATTACTAATTTCTCTTACTGACTCAAACAGTCTCATTGGGATTTTCTAGATTTTCTTCAACTTCTTCTGCGCCAAATTCTGCTCTTTCTGCCTCGGAAACTCCAAACACCTCTCTGGGTTTAGCGCCTTCCCCTGGTCCAATTATTCCTTTGGCTTCCAAAATATCTAAGAGCCTAGCTGCTCTGGCATAACCTACCCTTAATCTTCTTTGGAGCAAACTCGCCGAAGCCTTTCCCGCTCGCCTAACCTCTTCGGTCGCTTCTAAAAGCAGAGGATCGTCATCGCCATCATCTTCAAAGCCAGGCACGCCCAATGGTTTTTTTTGTTTCTCAATTATGCTCTCATCATAAATCGTGGCTCCGGCTTGCTGTTTAAAGAAATCCACCACTTTCTTTACTTCCTTTTCATTGATATATGCCCCTTGAACTCTTTTTGGCTTATTAAACTCAGCTGAGGTATACAACATATCGCCATTCCCCAAAAGTTTTTCGGCTCCAGAAGAATCTAAAATAGTTCGACTGTCTACTTGGCTCGCCACGGCAAAAGCAATACGAGAAGTTATGTTTGCCTTAATTAAACCTGTAATGATATCTACACTTGGCCTCTGAGTTGCCACTACCAAATGAATACCGACTGCCCGAGCCATTTGTGCCAACCGAACAATCGCAGCTTCTACATCGGCCTGAGCCACAGCCATCAAATCAGCTAATTCGTCGACTAAAATCACAATATAAGGCATAGATAGCTCTGTGGATTCATTATATTCTAGAATATTTCTTTTCCCAGCTTCAGCTAATAATTTATACCTTCTATCCATTTCTGCTACTGCCCACTTTAAAGAATTAACAGCCTTTTCGTGATCAGTAATGACAGGTGTTAATAAATGCGGAATGCCGTTATACAAATTAAGTTCCACTCTTTTCGGATCAATCACAATAAATTTTACATCTTGAGGGGTATTTCTGTAGAGTAAAGAAATAAATAAACTATTAATAGCCACACTCTTACCCGTACCGGTAGCGCCCGCAATTAGCAAATGAGGCATTTTAGCCAAATCAGCCACCATAGGCAGTCCGGCCACATCGCGTCCGACAGCCAAAGCTAATTTAGATTTATGATCAACAAACTGAGTAGTTTGCATCACATCTCTTATGCGAACTATGGCCGTTGATTTGTTAGGCACTTCAATACCCACCAAGGCCTTACCCGGAATAGGTAATTCCATACGCAATGAATGCGCTGACAAAGCTAACGCTAAATTATCTTGCAAGGCAGCAATTTGCGATAAACGAATGCCAGCCGCTGGCCTAAGTGTATATTGAGTAACAGTGGGACCCACGTTCACTTCCCCCATATCCACCTCTAAACCAAAATCTGCCAAAGTTTTTTTAATAATTGCCACATTCGCCTCTATATTGCCACTATCTACACTGGCTTCGGCACTATCTAACAAATCAAACGGCGGTAATTTCCAATCTTTTCTATCTTTAATGGTAATGGCTTCCAATTGAATTTGGGCAGCTTTGCCTAAACTGTTTACTGCAATAGTCGTTTTTACATTTTTAGGTGCTAATTCTGCTTCCTCTGTGTCAGTATTCCCAGGTTTAATTTTTAAATTACTGTTAGGAACTTTGTCTTTACTAAAACCCAAAGTTCCCAAACTATTAATTTTTAATTTTTCGGTTTCCGATTTTTGGTCTTCAGATTCATTACTTCCCCTGAGCAATATCATATGCAATGCAATATCGAAAGCCACCAACACGCCAATAATACATAATGCAAATAACACAATCTCTCCGGCAATAAAACCTAAAAATTTAAAAGCCAAACCCCCAAATACTGCACCCAAAAACCCACCAGCTTGTCCCGCCTTAGCTAAAGCAAAAGCCTGATAGTTATTGTTTAAATAAAAAGTATGAATTATTCCGGCTAGAGAACCAATAAACAAAAAAGTTCCAAAATAAATTCTAAAATAAAAACTGGTTTCTTTATTTTCCGGCATGTGTTGTTTGTTTAACAACACGGCCACCACTAAAAACAATAACGGTACCGCAAAAGCCAACACACCACTTACCCAAGTCAGGAGTTGCATAAAATTTCTACCCAAACTGCCAGCCAAATTAAACACTGCCAAAAATGAAATTAAAGCCAGCACACTAAAAATTATCACTGCCACTCCTTGTTTAGTGTCTGCAGATAAATTTAATTTTGGAGTTTCAAATTTACTGTCTTCTCTGTCGGATTTTTTTCTTCTTCCCATACAATTTATATTTCTCCCAGCTATTTACTATTCACTAAATGCTCTTACTAAGATTATTCTACCATTTTTCAACCAAATTTAAAACCCCTCCAATTACGATTGGAGGGGTTTTGAATCAGCGTTATATCAGCTTATCCATCAGCGACGATCGGCTGTGCTACATACCTTTCACTTTTACTTTTTTAGTTTTGGCTTTTGCCGCTTTCGGAATAATCACGGTTAGTATCCCATCTTTTAAATCAGCCTCAATTTCTTCGCTGTCAATATCAACCGGAATAATTACACTTCTGGAAAAATTTCCCCAATAGCATTCCTGATAAAAATAATCATCTTGGGCGATATTGTCTTCTTTCTTCCTGGCTCCTTTGATGGTTAACATATCATTGGCCACTGTAATATCTATATCTTCCGGCCTAACCCCAGCAATAGTAGATTTAATAATTACATTATCTTTGGTCTGAAACATGTCAATATTTAATTGACCTTCATAATCATTTAACCAATCTTCGCCTTCTTTGGCTTTAGCGGGCGCAGAAACTTTAGTGCTGGCAGTAACAACTTCGGCTTCCGGTTCTTCAACTAACCCTTCGGTTTCATCGACTTCTTCCACAATCAATTCTTCCACCTCTTCCAGATCAGCCACCGGCTGTTGTGAAACTAAGGCAGGATTCACCGTCTCTTCTGTAACATTACCCCCCATGATTTTCCCAAAAAATGAACTTTTTTTAGCCATAAATTTTATATTTCTGCCCTCACATAATTATCTCTAAACTTATCATAAAGCATAAATTCCCCTTCGTCAATTCCGTGAAGCACTTAGTTATGGTGATAAGGTTTGTCCCAAAACAACATACTAAAATAGTTAACTACATACTTAAACACCGTATTAAGTAAACCATTTTTGCCATACCTTCTTCCACTGGTATATACCCAAAGCTTAGGTGAAACAATAATTTTTCCCTTGGGATAAAGTTTTTTTACGATACTGATTTCATCACCATAAAATTTAGTGGTCTCATCAAAACCCCCAATCGAAACCAACGCACTTCTTTTTATGCCCATCATACCACCCACCATATGTGAAGTTTTTTTAAAAACTTTATCAACTAAAAATATCCAAGGATAAATCAACACCCAGGTGCCTAACTTCTGTAAAATTTTTGACACTTGAGAAATTTCATAATATTTATAGTGAGTGGAAACGGCTACAACTTCTGGCTGATGAATTATCCTTAAAAACTCGCTTAACCAAAATTTATTGGGCAATCGCACATCTGCATCTAAAAATATTAGAAGCTCGCCCTGAGCATGCTCATATCCCGCTTGTCTGGCGCTTACCACCCCGGGTCGGGTTTCGCTCACTATTTTGACTTGAGGATAATACTTTTTGACCTTAGACACAGTTTGGTCTGTTGACTGATTGTCTACCACAAAAATTTCTATTGGCTCATTGGTGACCTGTAAAGCCACGGAGGCCAAACACTTTACAATATAATGCTCTTCATTTTTTGCCGAAATAATAAAAGATATCATAAAATTTTAGCCACTACTCTACACAGTCCTGCTTCTGCTTCTAACTTACTGGGTAAGGCAATAATTTCCAAATTTTGATAATTGAATAGCGTTTCTAAATTGGTTAAATTTTCAATAATTAAAACATCGGCTTTCAGCAAAATTTTGTGTACGCCATAAGGTGCTTTGTCCGGACTGGGTGTATCCATACCAACCATAGTTACGCCCAACTCCACTAACTTTTTAGCAAAGCCTTCACTCATTACCGGATAATTTAAATAATACTCATCCTCATGAAATACCTCTGACCAGCCAAAACAAATTAGCACAATATCTCCCGGCTTAATGTCCAGGCCAGATAATAATTCTGCACCCACCGATGTTTTGCCCCGCGCGTCTATAATTACCCCCCGTCCAAAAAATTTTTCTGCCGGATATGCGTTTAATAACTTACCACCCATAAGCATATGACTTGGCGCATCCATATGCGTGCCCACATGCAAACTCGTGCTTAAATGAAAATGACTAAAACCATCTTTTTCTACAAAAGTCGTTTGTTTAAGCTCAGAAGCCGGATCCCCAGGGAACACCGGCATCTGACCATTAAAAGTGTGAGTTAAATCTATATATTTCATTTGACTGCTACCCCCACTGCTTCTTTAATATTTTTGAAGCCATCTCGCTCTAAACACTTCACCAAACCCTGATTAATTTTCTTTAACAGGCTTGGTCCTTCGTAAACTAGCCCGGTATAAATTTGCACTAAACTGGCTCCAGCCCGAATTTTTTCATAAGCACTCTCAGCGCTATCGATACCCCCAAGACCAATTATACTAGGACGTTTTAGTAATTTATAGGCATACCTAATAAGATCATTTGATTGGCTATAAATTGGCTTACCCGAAAGCCCACCTTTACCAATCCGGTCTAATTCCTCTTGAGTCGTCTTAAGTCTTTCTCGATTTTTTGAAGTATTGGTCAAGATATATCCGCTAATTTTATGAGCTTCACATATTTCTAAAATTTTTTCCAGTTCCGTGAAGCTTACATCGGGTGAAATTTTTACCAAAATTGGTTTATGCTGTTGAAATTGAACTTTCACTTTATTAATTTCTATCAAAAGCGTATTTAGAGCTACCGGATCTTCAAAAGTTTTGCCTTCAACGGTATTAGGACAACTCACATTGATAGTAATGTATTGTCCAAACGGATACATTTTTTTAAACGTATATAAAAAATCAGCAATAGCCTTGTCGCCTAAAATTTGTGGGTCATGGGTTTTGGCAATATTTATACCAAATGGCAAAGACGAAATAAAGTTTTGGAGTTTTGTTTCCATTGCATCTGCTCCAATATTTGCTAACCCGACTCGATTAATTAAAGCTCTATCTTTAGGCAGTCTAAAAATTCTCGGCTTAGGATTGCCTTTGCTAAAGTTAGCGGTAATGTTTCCGCACTCCACAAAACCAAACCCCAAAGCTTGCCAAAAATCTAAGGCGTTAGCGCTTTTGTCAAACCCGGCAGCCAAACCCACAGGGTTTAACAAATCCATACCTAAAAAGTTAGTGTGCAGGGCTGGGTGTTCAAAATGAAAAAAAGTTTTTACTAAAAAAGCTAGTCGGACTTGGCTTAACCCAGTGGCCAAATGGAGGATGACCTCATGAACTTTTTCCGAATCAAATTGAAATAAAACCGGCCGAATTAATTTATACATTT
>CAZFXC010000040.1:5638-7669 GCA_964522815.1 uncultured Candidatus Saccharibacteria bacterium | reverse complement strand
AGTTTAATTATACCCAGTCAAGAAGCGGAAATGATAAAGTATATGGCTAATGCTTTTTTGGCCTTAAAGGTGGTATATGCTAATCAGTTTGCGGATTTATGTAGAAAGTTAAAGATTAATTATTCCGTAGTGGCAAAAGGAGTGGGTTTAGATAAGCGAATCGGGCTTTCGCATTTGAATATTTTAGAGGGTGGCTATAAAGGTTATGGGGGAAGTTGTTTTCCAAAAGATGTTAATTCTATTATTCAATTAGCTAAAGTCCATAAAGTGGATTTGAAATTACTGAGGACTATGCGAGAATTAAATAAAAAATATTTAAAACAGAGTGGCTTAACCGAAGATTATTTTTTAAACAATTTACACAAAAGTAATGGGAAAAATTAATCAAAAAACTATTCTCGTGGCTGGTGGGGCTGGCTTTGTTGGAAGTAATCTGTGTGAATTTTTAATTTCGCGTGGCAATTGGGTAATTGCCCTAGATAATTTGAGCACAGGGAATATTGGCAATTTAAAATTTTTGATGAAGCACCCCAAGTTTAGGTTTGTAAAAGGGGATGTTTGCAAACTCCCCCTAACCCCCTCTTTGGAAAAGAGGGGAAAGATAAAAGAAATTTATCACCTTGCCTCTCCGGCTAGTCCACCAAATTATCAAAAAGACCCTATTGCCACTTGGCAGGCTAATACTTTGGGTACTTTAAATTTGTTGGAATTAGCCAAACAGCATAAAGCCAAGTTTTTATTTGCTTCCACCAGTGAGGTTTATGGTGATCCTAAAGTGCATCCGCAAACAGAAAGTTATTGGGGAAATGTTAACCCGGTTGGCATAAGAGCGTGTTATGATGAAAGTAAAAGAGCCGGGGAAAGTTTGGTTATGAGTTATGTTAGACACTATAAGTTAGAGGCAAAAATAGTAAGGATTTTTAACACGTACGGTCCTAAAATGGATAAAAATGATGGACGAGTGGTTTCTAACTTCATTAACCAAGCTTTACAGAACAAGCCAATTACCATTTATGGCAAAGGCACGCAAACCCGCAGTTTTATGTATATAGACGATTTGGTGTTAGGGCTAACGAAAATGATGTCCTCTGGTATTATAGGACCCGTTAATTTAGGCAACCCAGAAGAATTTTCAGTAAAGCAATTGGCTCAAAAAATAATTAAACTTACAAAATCCGCATCAACATTGGTTTATAAACCTTTACCGCAAGATGATCCTAAGCAAAGAAAACCAGATATTACTTTGGCAAAAAGGTTTTTAAAATGGCAACCAAAAATTTTGTTAAATTCAGGTTTAATTAAAACCATAAGTTATTTTAGCGGTAAATATTAAAACAAAACAAAAGAGACAAGAATATAAACGCAGTAATTTTTTGCTCACTTATGTCATTTTTGTCAATTTTCATTTTAGCTTATGTTGTATCTATATAATGAATATTTTTCTTTTATAGCTAAACTTAAAAAGCTGTTAGGGAAGCCGGCTCGGGGACCTGAAGCGGTATTTAAGAGTTTAACTATTGGACTTAAGGAAATTGGTCATGAGTTTTTAGTGAATCAGCCTTTTTCTGAACAAATGGATACGGTCTGTGTGTTAAGTGGAGTGGGGGTTTTAAAACAGGCGATTAAGTATAAACAGCAAGGTAAAATTAAAATTCTAGTGGCAGGACCAAACATTGTGGTGGAACCCAATGAAGCTAATGGTATTTTAAAATCACCTTATATAGATAAAATTTTAGTGCCTAGTGAATGGGTAAAAGATTTTTATATTTCGCTGGCGCCTGAATTGGGGGAAAAAATTGTGGTGTGGCCGGCCGGAGTAACTGATGCCGGAGAGAAGTCACCTAAAGCAAAAACCATAATTATTTATGATAAAACGGATTCTGCTGGTTTAGTTAATCAACTTAAGACATTCATCGAATCGCAAGGTTATAAGGTCAAAATTGTGTTATACGGAAAAGTAAGACATGAACAATATTTGCAGGATTTAAAACAGTCTCAATGTATGATTTATCTTAGCGATAGTGAAAGTCA
>CAZFXC010000040.1:0-5538 GCA_964522815.1 uncultured Candidatus Saccharibacteria bacterium | reverse complement strand
TCATAAAAAAAATTTATTGGAAAATTGGCGCATTATTGGGCGGTATTTTTTGGTACACGAAAGATACTATTAAATATAATATTTTATTACATCAATCCGGGAGCAAAGAACATGTAAAATTATTCCCGCAAATTTTTGATCGTGCGCCCGGCAGTCATACCTTTGATAAACATTATGTGTATATGGATAGGTGGGCGTTTAAGCAGATTTTAAAACATAAACCCTTGGAACATATTGACGTAGGTTCGTCTATTCGGTTTTTATCTATGGCATCTGCTATAACCCATGTAAAGTTTGTAGATATTCGTCCCATTAAGACGGATTTTGATAATTTTGAATGCATTACCGGAAGTATATTAAATATGCCTTTTGAGAGTAAATCAGTAGTGTCGTTGTCGTGCTTGCATGTGGCAGAGCATATTGGCTTGGGCAGATATGGAGATCCGTTAGATGTGTTAGGCACAAAAAAAGCTTGCAGGGAGTTGGCTCGCGTTTTAGCCCCGGGTGGTTGTTTATATTTTGCTTTACCCATAGGCAAACCGGCTGTATATTTTAACGCACATCGTGTGCATAATCCTCAGACTATTTTGGAATACTTTGGGGGTCTTAAACTCCAAAGTTTTTCTGCTATTAATGATGCCGGGCATTACATTGAAAATGCAAATGTTCAAGATTATGACAATGCCAATTATTCTTGCGGGTGTTTTAAGTTTACTAAAGAAAGATGAGTCTTTAGCGTGCCCATTTATGAGCTATTATTGAACGCCGATAAATCGGCACGCTACATTAATATTTTTCATGCATAAATCTCTTATAAAATTTTTTCTCGGTAAGAAGCTTGGACAAAGGTTTTTTAGATTACTTTATATTTTTAGTTTAAAAGGTATGAATTTTGGCGGAGGGAGTGATTATCAGGAGAGCGGGGAAGCGTGGGTTTTAAAATATATTGCTAAACAGACACCTGTTGGATCAATGGTGGTTTTTGATGTGGGCGGAAATGTGGGTAATTATGCCATTCAGGTGGCTAAAATTTTACCCTTGGCAAAAATTTATAGTTTTGAGCCGGCAAAAAAAACCTTTGAAAGTTTACAGAATAACACACAGCATTACACAAATATTGCCCCTTATAATTTGGCATTGGGTAATCAAATTGGCAAGGCGGTTTTATATTCTCATGTTCACGAATCAGGTTTGGCGTCGGTGTATGACCGAGTCGGTTTAGATTTAAATAACAGGGAAGCAATTCAAATTAACACCATTGATAATTTCTGTGAAGAACATCATCTGACCCAAATAGATTTTTTAAAGTTAGATATTGAAGGGAACGAATACCAAGCTTTAGAGGGAGCCAGTAAGATGTTAAAGGGAAATAAAATTAAATTTATTCAGTTTGAGTTTGGAGGAACTGATATAGACGCCCGAGTATTTTTTAGGGATTTTTATAATTTATTATCACCCCAGTATAAAATTTTTAGAATTTTGAAAAATGGTTTGTATCCGATTTTAGCATATAAAGAAACCGATGAAATTTTTATTACGACTAACTATTTTGCTCAATTAAAGTAATATGCCGAAAGTTTCAATCAATATTTTAACAAAAAATCGAGCACCAGCATTACACAGGGCTTTAACGAGTATAGCTCAACAATCCTTTCGAGATTTTGAAGTGGTGGTGGTGAATGATGGCTCAACGGATGAAACAGCTGAAATTTTATCTGGTTTTAATCCGTCTTTCTTAGATTTTAAAATTATTAATCATAAATTGTCTTTGGGGATAACCCAAAGCCGGCAAGAAGCACTATTGGTTTCGACTGGTGAGTATGTTGCAATTTTAGACGACGACGACGAGTGGTTAGATGCAGACAAATTAAAAAAACAAGTGGAGTTTTTAGATACGCAGAAAGAGTATGTTTTGGTGGGAGGAGGAATAAAAATAGAATCAGGAATTAAGTCCTCCAAAGGTGGATCCTCCTCTGGTGGAAATTATGAATTAAGAATGAGACCCTCATTAGACAAGGATATAAGAAAAACTATGCTCTTGAAAAATAATTTTTTTACTTCCACTGTGATGTTTAGACGTGAGGTGGCTATTAAGGCGGGTGGTTTTAAGTCAGATGGGGTAGATTTGGCGGAAGATTATGATTTATGGCTCAGGTTAGGAACACAAGGCAAAATGTACAATTTTTCTGAAGTGTTTACTAACTATACGCAAAATAGGTATAATAAAGATAAGTTTCAGAGATTTCTTAGTAAGCAATTGTCATTAGTGGTTTTGTATAGTAAAAATTATCCTTATAGTAAATGGGCAAAATTGTTACTTAAATTAAGAATGCTATTTTAACCCAGAAGACCGTCCTCTTTGATAATTTAATAAAGTATATGTTAAATAATAGAAATTCAACAGGGTTTTGGTTAATCTTTATCCCAGATATTGTTTGGTTATATGTGAGTTTATTTTTAGCTTTATGGATTCGTTATGGGCAAAATTTGACTCCGGAAATTCAAGCTACTCACCTTAAGGCTTTTTCCTTGATTTTTTTGTTTTGGTTAGTGGTATTTTTTAGTCATGGCTTATTTGATTTTTCTGTGCTAAGACGTTATACCAAATTATTTTTTAGTTTACTCTCTGCCAGTGTTGTAAATATTATTATTGCTATAACGATTTTTTATTCTCAATCAAATTGGCTCTTAAGGCCCGGGAGATTTTTAATTTTACAAGTGGTTTTGGCTTTTATTTTGTTGTTTGTTTGGCATTTATTTATTAAGTATGTGTTTAAAAATCGTTTAACCCAAGGGTTGTATTTATTTTCATTTAATAACGAGCTTCGAGAATTAGAGCAAGAAATTGTGGCCAATAGTTTTTTAGGTTTTAGAGTTTTAGGACATTTAAATTCGGAGACTTTAGATAGTATTAAGTTTAATTCTTCCGTAGGGATAATTTTACCCGATAATTTACAAGCCAACCCTGATATTTTAAAAAAGTTTTATGAATTAAGGACTTTGGGAGTAAATTTTTATAATCATAAAGATTTTTATGAACAATTGCTCCGTCGGGTTTATTTATCACAAATCAATGAAATTTGGTTTTTGGAGAATATTGAATATAGGGAAAAGAGAATTTATAACTTAATAAAACGTTTGGTCGATGTGCTGTTAGGATTAGTCGGGGTTGGATTATTTTTAATTTCTTTACCCTTGGTAGCCTTAATAATTGTATTAAATTCCAGAGGGGGAATATTTTTTGCTCAAGAAAGAGTTGGTCAGCACGGGAAAAAGTTTAAGGTTTATAAATATCGGACCATGAAGCAGGGGACGGCCACTAATACTTGGACTTCGGTTAATGATCCAAGAATCACTTCTGTGGGAAAATTTTTGAGAATGTCTCGAATAGACGAACTGCCCCAATTTATTAATTTAATTTTAGGGAATATGAGTTTAGTCGGTCCTAGGCCGGAACAGCCTCACTTGGTGGAAGATTTAAAACGCACTGTACCGTTTTATGACGAAAGACATTTGGTCAAGCCTGGGCTTACAGGGTGGGCGCAATTGAATATTTATGCTTCCACTTTGGAGGAAACCAAATTAAAACTCCAATATGATTTATATTATATTAAACATAGAAGTATTTTGTTTGATTTAGAAATCATTATTAAAACCATTTATTATATTTTTACTTGGCAAGGGCGCTGATTATTCATAAAAATTTTCCGTAAAAGCTAAAAAGTTTGTCATTTTAAGGAAAATCTGGTATAATAATTAAGCAATTATTAAGAATAATAAATTAGTTGAAACTAAAACAAAAATGGATGCCAAACAGCTTAATGAAGCTCTAATTAAGAAAAAGCTTTTATCTGTAGAGCAAATTGAAACATTAGAACAAGAAAAATTTCAAGCTAAAGGGGTAGTGGTTTGGGAAGATTTTTTAGTGGATAAGAAAATTCTTCAGGAAAAAGATTTACTGAGTGTAAAATCTGAGTTGTTAAACGTGCCAATTGCGGATTTACAAAATTTAGAAATCAAGCAGGAGGTTTTAAATTTAGTCCCCGAGCCCATTGCGCACAGGCATAAAGTAATTAGTTTTCAAAAAGATAGCCAAAATTTATCTTTGGCTATGGTTGATCCGGAAGATTTACAGACCAGAGAGTTTATTAAAAAGAAGACCGGCTTAAATATTAATACTTTTTTGATTGGCAAGGCGAGTTTGGACTTCGGATTATCTAAGTACCATACTTCTTTAGAAAAAGAAATTAACCATTTATTTAAACCTACCGACAAACCCTTAACCGAGGATGCGAAACCAATTGGGGAAAGTGCTGATGATTCTTTAAAAAAAATGGCGGAAGAAATTCCAGTCATTCGAGTGGTGGATACCCTTTTGGAATATGCAATTTTTGAAAAAGCTTCGGATATTCACATTGAACCACAAGAAAATTCTGTGGTGGTGCGTTATAGAATAGATGGCGTTTTACATGATGTGATGACTTTACCTAAAGTCATTCAAGCTGCCATCGTAGCCAGAATTAAAGTGTTATCCAATTTAAAAATTGACGAGCATCGTCTACCTCAAGATGGCAGATTTAAAGTGGAGAAGGAAGGATTAAAGTTTTCTTTACGTATTTCCACCATACCGATTTTTGATGGAGAGAAAGTGGTAATTCGCTTATTGCAAGAATCCAGCAAAGTCGCGAGTTTGGATGATTTAGGTTTTAGGGCATCTAATTCGGAAGTCATTCTTAGAAGTATTAAAAAACCCCATGGGATGCTGTTGGTAACTGGTCCGACTGGAAGTGGAAAGTCAACCACTTTGTATACCGTATTGTCAATTTTAAATACAAAATCTGTGAATATTTCCACGATTGAAGATCCGGTAGAGTATCGAGTGGTAGGAGCCAATCAAATGCAAGTGAATCCAAAAATTGGCTTAACTTTTGCTATGGGTTTAAGGGCGTTGTTAAGACAAGATCCGAACGTTATCATGATCGGGGAAATTCGCGACAAGGAAACAGCGGAAGAAGCGGTTCATGCCGCCATGACCGGTCACGTGGTGTTTAGCACTTTACATACCAATAATTCCGCTGGAGCTTTGCCCAGACTCTTAGATATTGGAGTGGAACCGTATTTGATTGCCTCCACAGTCAATGCAGTTTTGGCGCAAAGATTGGTTAGATCAATCTGTCCTGAATGTAAAACTGAATATAAATTAGACACTGCGAATATTGAAGCATTAAGTAAAGAGTTCTATTTGGAGAAATTAATTTCAATTTTAATTAAAGAAAAGTTAATTCCGGCAAAAACCAAAGATATTAAAGACATTAAATTTTTTAAGGGCAAAGGTTGTGATAAGTGCGGGCATACAGGCTATAAAGGTAGGTTGGGGATCCATGAAATTTTGGAAATGACACCCAAAATTGGCGAGATGATTATGGCTCATAAATCGGCTGGAGAGATTCAAGATGAAGCCGAAAAGAATGGTATGACACTCATGTGGGAGGATGGTTTTATTAAAGCAGTTAAGGGTATAACCACAGTCGATGAAAT
>CAZFXC010000039.1:3821-7701 GCA_964522815.1 uncultured Candidatus Saccharibacteria bacterium | reverse complement strand
AGTTATTACCCTGTCTGTAGGTTGCGAAATCTGAAAGACATCCCTCCTAACTTTTAGATATTAGCATTAAGTAAGGGTTTGTAAACATCTGTTTACTACTCTTCACCTGCAGGTGGGGTAATGAATGCAAAAATCCGTCCCGATAAATCGGGGCGGATTTAATTTTGTAATTTTGTAATTTTGTAATTTTTTAAATCTAAAAATTTATTTATTTCAATTTTTATTTGAGGGAAAATTTCCGTTTGTAGTTTTTGCATTTCATCAACAGTGAAATTTTGGAGCACGAAAGTTTCGGTCGGTAAATCAGTTTTAGCTGGTCTGGTTTCCACGCCAATCCTCAGGCGGTGGAAATTTTGGGTGCTTAAGTGTTCAATAATGGAAGCCACGCCATTATGCCCGGCGGAAGAAGCTGAGGCAGTGGTTTTAAGTTTACCCAAAGGCAGGTCTATATCATCGTGAATGACAAATAAATCGGTTTGGACATCAAGTTTATAAAACTCACAAATCGCTTTTACGGCTTGGCCGGAGTTGTTCATAAAAGTTTGAGGCTTTATAAAAATAATTTTTTGATTGTTCACCAAAGCTTCATAGATATGGGATGCAAAATTATTTTTTAATTTTTCAATTTTAAATTCGCAATTTTTAATAAAAAAATCCAAAGCCAACCAACCCACATTGTGGCGAGTAGTTTGATATTTTTCTCCCGGGTTACCAAGACCTACAATAATTTTCATAAAATTATTCTAACATCTTAACATACTAACATACTAACATTTTAACATCTTAACATCTAAATATTTACGAATACGAATTCCGCCAGTTGGCGGATACGAATTTACGAAAGAAAGCCAAAATAAAAATTCGTAAGTTCGTATTGTTGGTATTCGTAAAATTACGTGCCGGCTTTTCGTTTTAAGTGAATTTTAATCGGTGTGCCGTAAAAATCCAAATCGCGAATAATGGAGTTTTCCAAGTAGTGTTTAAATTGCCCGGAAATGGCAGGAGGAAAATTTACTAACAGCTCAAAAGTTGGGGGATTAATATCAATTTGGCTAAGTTGGTATACTTTGGGTTCCTTTTGGTCCCACATTCTTTTGGGGGGTTGGGTTTTTAATTTTTTGGCTAAGAAAGCGGTTAGTTCGGTCGGGGAAATTTGTTTGTGCCTACGAGTAAAGATGGGTTCAATGGCCTTTAAGGCCTCAGATAAGCCTTCGCCGGTTTTGGCAGAGACAAAGAAGACCGGACACATCCAGAGAAAGGGAAAATGATGACTAATGTAATCTTGCAAGGATTGGTAAACATTATCGCTTTGACCTTTTTTTAAGTTTCTTTTGGTAACTTTAGGTTTATGTTCAGCTAAGTACAGATCAACCTTGTTCACAATAATCACACAGCCTTTTTGCATTTGTAAAATTTCATTGGCAATTTTTTGATCTTGGACAGTTATAGGTTCCAAGGCGTCAATCACCAAAAAGCATACATCGCTTTTTCTGATGGATTTAAAGGTTTGGTAACCGCTAAAAATATCCGGCTGGTTTTGTCGGTGTTCTTTTTTCTTCAGTCCGGCAGTGTCAATAAAAGTGAAGGCTTGATGATCCAGCGTGATTTGTTCATCAATGGAAGTGCGGGTGGTACCCGGCACATTCGAGACTACCACTCTGGGTTGGTTTAAGATTTTATTAAAGAGTGAAGATTTGCCCACATTGGGTTTGCCGACTATGGCTACTTTAATGTCGTTGGTGGATTTTGAGTCAACCTCAGTAGTTTCGGGTAAGAGTTTAATGGCGGTTTCCAATAAATCACCCACCCCCACGCCGGTTAAGGCAGAAATGGGACACAGCGGTTTAATGCCGAGTCGGGCAAAAGGTTCGGCTTGTTCCAGTCTTTTTTTACTGGAATCAAGTTTATTGACGGCTAAAATTTTGGGTAATTTATGTTTTCGAATTTTGGTTAAAATTTGTCTGTCTACGGCACTCACCGGAGCCTTGCCGTCAACAACAAAAATTAACACATCCGCGGTTTGTAAAGCGGTTTCAATTTGAGCTTGGATGTTATGTTCCAATTCCGAGTCGGCTGGGGAGGGGTTGCCTCGTTTGGATAAAATTAATCCGGCGGTGTCAGCCAAAATAAATTCTCTACCCCCAAAAGCGGTTTTGAGATATTGTCTATCCCGAGTGGTGCCGGCGATGTCACTGGTGATGGCTAAGGGTCCACCAATAATTTTATTCATTAAGGTAGATTTGCCAGCATTGGGTTGTCCGACCAGAGCAATAATGGGTAATTTGTGGTTCATAAGTGAGCAAAATTGACCATAGACTAATTTAAATCACAATCAATTTTATTTAATGGTTCTCTAAAGCGGGTGGTGGGTAAAGGGTTGTTAATTGCCCAATACGATTATTATATCAACTTTTTCCGGATCTAGCTTGACTCCGGGAGGGGGGAGACTGACTTCTTTCGCTGAAAAAGTATTTTTGATAAAGGCCAAAGAAGCGGGTTTGGGATTAACCGAGAAGACAATGGTTTGGGAGAGAAAATCCGGAGAGTAATTTAACTGCCATACGGTGAAGTTGTTTTCCAATAAAATTTTCTCCGCTTGCTTAAATTTTTTTTCGTCAGTGGTGGAATTAGCCAGCCATACTCGGCTTTTTTCGGCGTTTAATTTTCCAAAGAGGAAGGAATTTTTAAAATAGGCTCTAATGTCATCTAAAGTTTTGCCCGGGCAGGGAATTAAAATGTAAGCTCCGGTTTCCACTTGAATTTCCGGACAGACGAGTCCGGTTTCCAAACCCAAATTTAAAGAGAGAAAATTTTGCATATTTTGGTTTTTTACCAGCTCGTATAAATGATAAATTTCCCCGGGGTTTAAATTGGTATGAAAATGATCTGAGAGGATGCCCAATAAATTGTTGATTTTACTGGGGTTGGTGAGCAGGTTTTTATTTAAGATTTTATTTTTGAAAGCAAAAATGACTTTTTGTTGTCTTAGGCTTCTTGCAAAGTCACTCCCCTCATTATTATTGCCGTGTCTGGAGCGGGCAAAAATTAAGGCGCGTTTGCCATCCATATGTTCCGTGCCTTTTTCAAAACTTTGGGTGGGCAACCAGCCTAATTTATCATCGGGGAATTGGGAGTCGGAAAAACTGTTATCAATTTGGATATCTACACCGCCGATTTCATCGATGGCTTTGGCAAATCCGGTAAAATCAATCACTGCAAAATAGGGAATGGTTAAACCAGACATGCGTTCTACCGCTTGTCTGGCCCATTTGCCGGCTGTGTCGTAATTTTTGGTTCGGGCCATACCCTCGGCAAAGACGCTGTTAATTTTTCTGTCGCCTAAATTATTGGGCAGACTAGTGAGCCAATCTCGGGGTATGGACACAAAGGCCACTTCGGAACTTTTAGGCTTGATTTGGACCAGAAGCATACTGTCGGTTAAAAAGGGGCCTTCGTGTCCACTGCCACCAATGCCGAGAAGTAAAATATTAATTTGACCTTGGTTTTCGCCTTGTAGTTTAATATTGCCGGTAGCTCCTCGGAGCGCTTCCCAAACTTTGCCAAAAATAGTGGTGGTTTGTCCGGTAAAAATTTTTTCTGAAAGCGTGGAAGCTCGGTTGAAAGTCCAAAGACCCACCCCAAGCAAGAAAATTAGTAACAACCCCAACAAGAATTTTTTGCTTTTGCGGGTTTTGGGGTTTAAAGCTAACAAATCAATCGTTACGGGCGGGTGGGGTTGGGCAGGTGGAGTAGGTTTCGGTTGGGGCTGAGTTGGGACAGAAGGCGAAAGTGAAATTTTTGGCCCTAAGTTAGGGGTGCTGGTAGACAGATTGGGTGAAAGATTTTTTTGCGAAGCTGAGTCAAAAGATTTTTTCATAAC